>JAEZKJ010000113.1 GCA_023415545.1 Bacteroidota bacterium | reverse complement strand
AGTATTTGTATCACAAGGTTATACTATTGGTCTTGGAGAACAGATGATGAAAGTTATTCATAAATTATAATTTTTAATGATATAAGAATATGACCAAAAGTCATATTAATAACGAAATATCCCTGCTGGAATATACTCTAGCAGGGATATTTCGTTTTAAAGTGGGCTATATAGTCAGGCTCTTAACTTTTTGTAAATATGACTTTAGTTCATTATATTATAAAGAGATAAATAATTCCCTAATTGTCATGTTTTAAATTATCAATGGCAGCTTTAATCTTTGATGGGTCTGTAATTTCTAAACTATACTCTTCAATTTTTACTTCACCACCCATTGAAACCTTTGGATTTCTAAAAATCATCTTGCTTTCATATTTAGAACGTCCTGAGAAGTGAAACTCTTTTGCGTCTGTTTCTTTTGCAATTTTTGCAATATTATTTGGATTTACTCCACAACCAGGCATGATAATTATTCTATCAACTGCCTTTTCAACAAGTTCTTTAAGTAAAGGAATACCTTTCTCTGCATTCTCTTCCTGACCGGAAGTTAGAATTCTATCTATTTTTAATGATATTAAATCCTCTAATGCTTTGAAAGGATCTTTACATACATCAAATGCTCGGTGAAAAGTAACACTCATATTACCAACTTCACTCATCAATCTCCTCATTAAAAGCATATCAACATCACCATCAGCAGTCAGACAACCGAAAACTACCCCATCAACACCACATTCACGGCACATACGAATATCTTCAATCATTGTCTCTTGTTCAATTTCTGAATAGAGAAAATCGCCACCTCGGGGACGTATAATAACATTCAATTTTGTATCATTAAGTAATTTACGTGCACATTTTATGTCGCCATATGAAGGAGTAGTACCTCCTTCAGGAATACCTGCGCATAACTCAACTCTATATGCTCCACCTTCTTGTGCTTTAAGAGCACTTTCAACAGAGTTAGCACAGTTCTCAATTTTATATTGATTCATATGTAATTAATATTAGAAATGATTTGCAAAATAAGGAAAAATATGATTTATAGCAATCTGTGTTAAGTTTTGTTCAGATAGAATGTAAATAATAAGAATAATAGTTCATTTATTACCTCATTTTTAGATAATATAAATTAATGATAGCTTATTGTTTATGATTATTTATGTAGAAAATATTATTCTTTCTCTTCTTCGTTTATAATTATTGTATTACATTTGCCCAAATTTGTAATCTTTGGTTTGCAAAATGGCAAATATAATTAAACATAGTGGTATTGTGGAAAGCACTGACAATACTTCAGTACAAGTAAAGATAATTCAAACTTCAGCTTGCTCATCCTGTAGCATAAAAGGTCACTGTAGTGCCTCGGAGAGTAAGGAGAAAATAATTAATATAAATTGTTTAGATTCATCTTCATATAAAGTAGGTGATCAAGTTATCGTATATGGCACCTTATCTATGGGGATGAAAGCTGTGCTATTGGCTTTTTTTATACCTTTCTTATTAATTGTTGTAACTCTTTTCCTTCTTATCAAAATCTTTGAGATGAGTGAACTCCAATCAGCTATATTTTCTTTGTTTACTACAGTAGTTTACTACGCTGTAATATATTTGTTTAGAAATAGATTGGAAAGGAAGTTTAAATTTAATATAGAACATATAAATAATTAATTAACTAATAATACTTATGAGTCTAATTTTAGTAGCAATCGTCTCTTTAGGTGCAATTGGATTAGTCGCTGCGGTGATACTCTATTTTGTATCAAAGAAGTTTGCTGTTTATGAAGATCCACGAATAGCTAAAGTCTCGGAAGTTCTTCCTCAAGCTAATTGTGGAGGATGTGGATTTCCCGGCTGTTCAGCTTTTGCAGATGCATGTGTAAAAAGTGCCTCTCTCGAGGGTAAGAATTGCCCTGTTGGAGGACAGTCTGTAATGAATCAAGTTGCACAAATTTTAGGTATTGAAGCTACTGTAGCCGAACCTAAAGTAGCAGTAGTAAGATGTAATGGAACATGTGAAAATCGCCCTTCTGTTACTCAGTATGATGGCGCTATCTCATGTAAGATTGCTAATGCTACTTGTGGTGGTGAGACGCTTTGTAGCTATGGATGTCTTGGCTGTGGAGACTGTGTTTCTGCATGTTCATTTGATGCCATCCATATGAATCCGAAAACAGGACTTCCTGAAGTTGACCAAGAGAAGTGTACTGCTTGTGGTGCTTGTGTTAAAGCTTGTCCACGATTTATTATAGAACTTCGTCCAAAAGGTAAAAATAACCGAAGAGTATTTATCTCTTGTGTAAATAAGGATAAAGGTGCTATTGCAAACAAGGAGTGTAAAGTTAGTTGTATTGCTTGTGGCAAATGTGTTAAGGTTTGTCCTTTTGAAGCAATATCTATAGATAATAATCTTGCATATATTGACCCTACAAAATGTAAATCATGTAGAAAATGTGTGCCTGAATGTCCTAAGAATGCAATATGGGAAGTTGGTTTCCCTGCTCGTAAGGCGGTTGTAGCAAAAGAAGAAGAAGTTGCTCCTTCACAACCAAAGGCAGATGCTTCAGAGGCATAATGAGAAGTATTATAAATAAGTAAGTTAATTTAAAACATATAATTGTGAAGACATTTAGAATTGGTGGAGTTCATCCGGCAGAGAATAAATTGTCAGCTGATAAAGCTATAGAGACTCTTGCGCTTCCTAAGCAAGCAGTTTTCCCTCTTTCACAACATATCGGAGCTCCTGCTACTGCTATTGTTAAGAAGGGTGATATAGTAAAAGTTGGCACTAAGATTGCTGAGGCTGGTGGATTTGTTTCAGCTCCAATCTTTTCATCTGTATCAGGTAAAGTTAATAAGGTTGACACTGTAGTAGATGCATCTGGTTATAGAAAACCTGCTATCTTTATTGATGTTGATGGTGATGAGTGGGAGGAATCTATAGATCGTACTGATACATTAATAAAAGAGTGTAATTTTACTCCTGAAGAAATCATAGAGAAGATAAAAAATGCAGGTGTTGTTGGTATGGGTGGTGCTTGTTTCCCTACTCATGTTAAACTTTCTCCTCCTCCGGGATGTAAAGCCGAGTGTGTAATCATTAATGGAGTAGAGTGTGAACCATATCTTACTGCCGATTATAGAGTAATGATGGAAAAAGCTGATCAAATATTGGTTGGTGTATCTATTCTTATGAAGGCAGCAAAAGTTGATAAGGCTTATATCGGTATAGAGAATAACAAACCTGAGGCTATAAAACTTCTTACTAAAAAAGCTACTGAATATAAAGGTATAGAAGTTGTTCCATTGCAAACAAAATATCCACAAGGTGGTGAAAAACAACTTATTGATGCAGTTATTTCACGTCAAGTTCCTGCTCCTCCAGCTATACCAATCAATGTTGGTGCTATAGTTCAAAATGTGGGAACCGCTTATGCTGTTTATGAGGCTGTGCAAAAAAATAAACCTCTTTTTGAACGTGTAGTAACAGTTACAGGTAAGTCTCTATCTAATCCTTCTAATTTCCTTACTCGTATGGGAACTCCTATGTCTCAACTTATTGATGCAGCAGGTGGTCTTCCTGAAGATACAGGAAAAGTTATTGGTGGTGGACCTATGATGGGTAAAGCTCTTATGAACACTGAAGTTCCAATAACTAAAGGTAGTTCAGGCGTATTGCTAATGAATGATAAAGAGGCTAAGCGTTCTAAACCTCAGCCATGTATTCGTTGCGCTAAGTGTGTAAGTGCTTGTCCTATGGGATTAGAGCCATTCCTTTTGGCAACACTTTCGGCTAATGAGGATTGGGAAAGAGTAGAAAAAGAAGATGTTACATCATGCATTGAGTGTGGTTCATGTCAGTTCACATGTCCTTCTCACCGTTACTTACTTGACTATATACGTTTAGGAAAGTCAACAGTAATGGGAATAATGAGAGCTCGCAGTGCTAAAAAATAATTCGACAAAATATGGCTAATAAATTAATAGTATCATTATCACCTCATGTGCACGGTGGCGACAGCGTGCAAAAAAACATGTATGGGGTGTTGATCGCCTTGATACCGGCGTTGCTTGTATCTTTGATGGCATTTGGAGTGGGAGCAGCTATTGTCACCATTACCTCTGTTGCAGCCTGTGTACTGTTTGAATGGGCGATAAATAAATTTATTCTTAAAAGAGAAGAGTGCACTATATGTGATGGCTCAGCTGTTTTAACAGGTGTCCTTCTTGCTTTTAATCTTCCTTCAAATCTTCCTATTTGGATCATTATCATTGGTGCTTTGGTTGCAATAGGAATTGGTAAGATGACCTTTGGAGGGTTGGGAAATAATCCTTTTAACCCTGCTCTTGTTGGACGTGTATTCCTTCTTATCTCTTTTCCTGTTCAGTTGACATCATGGCCAACTGTTGGTCAACTTACTTCATATGTTGATGCACAAACAGGCGCTACTCCTCTTGCAATAATGAAAGAGGCTATCAAGAGTGGTGACTCTTCTGTTTTAGCAAAATTACCTGATAGTTTCAGCCTATTCATCGGAATACCTAATGATCCATCTTTTGGTGCAGGTTCTTTAGGTGAGATAAGTGCAGCAGCTCTTCTTATAGGACTTATTTATATGTTGTTCAAGAAAATCATTACTTGGCATATTCCTGTATCAATTCTTGCAACAGTATTTGTTCTTTCCGGATTGATGCATATTGCTGATCCTATATATGCATCTCCAATTGCAGTTCTTTGTACTGGTGGTTTAATGTTAGGTGCTATATTTATGGCAACCGATTATGTTACATCACCTATGACACACAAGGGAATGATCATATATGGTATCTCTATAGGATTCCTAACAGTGATAATCCGTGCTTTCGGTGCTTATCCTGAGGGTATGTCGTTTGCTATTCTTATTATGAATGCATTCGTTCCATTGATAAATACATATTGTAAACCTAAAAGATTCGGGGAGGTAAAGAAGAAATGAAAAAACTTGAATCATCATTAAAAAATATGGCTATTGTTCTTACTACAGTATCGGTGGTAGCTGGAGGTTTACTTGGTTATGTAAACGAACTTACAAAAGAACCAATAGAAAAAGCAAATGCAAAAGCATTGAGCGAAGCCATTCAACTTGTTGTCCCTGGTTTCGATAACGATCCTTCCTCTAATCCAGAGAGTATAGAGCTTAACGGTATTACCTATAAAATTTATAAAGCTACTAAAAGTGGTGAGTTCATTGGTGCTGCTGTAGAATCGTCAGCAAATGGATTTGGAGGTCCTCTTAAAGTCTTAGTTGGATTTGATAAAGAGGGTAAAATTATTGATTACTCACTATTGTCACATACTGAGACACCAGGTCTTGGCTCAAAAGCTGATATGTGGTTTAAAAAAGGAGGAAAAGGTGATATTACTGGTATGAATCCTCATGAAAAGCCTCTTATTGTCAATAAAGATGGAGGACAGGTAGATGCTATTACTGCTTCTACTATTACATCGCGTGCTTTTCTTGCAGCTATAAACAATGCTTATGCAGCTTATAGCGGTCAAAATACTGATACAAATTCAGGTGCTACTCAGAAACATTATGAATCAAAAGATTCACACTTGGATAGTAATAATGATAATAGTAATAAAAATTAAGGAGGAAGAGTGATATGAATAACTTTAAAGTTTTGATGAATGGTATAGTGAAGGAAAATCCTACATTCGTTCTCCTTCTAGGTATGTGCCCTACATTAGGAACTACATCTTCTGCTATAAATGGTATGGGTATGGGACTTGCAACAATGTTCGTTCTTATCTGTTCGAATATAGCTATTTCATTAATAAAGAATCTTGTTCCTGATATGGTACGTATACCTGTCTTTGTTGTGGTAATTGCATCATTTGTTACACTTCTTCAGATGATAATGCAGGCTTTTGTACCAGGACTCTATGCAACGCTTGGACTTTTTATTCCACTTATTGTTGTAAACTGTATTCTTCTGGGCCGTGCTGAGTCGTTTGCTGCTAAGAACAATCCTATAGCATCTTTATTCGATGGTTTAGGTATGGGACTTGGTTTTACTATAGCTCTAACACTTTTAGGTGCCGTACGTGAACTTTTAGGAACCGGTAAGATTTTTGATATAGCAATTCTTCCTGAACAATATGGAATGTTGATATTCGTCCTTGCTCCTGGAGCATTTATTGCTTTAGGTTTCCTTATTGCAATAGTGAATAAATTAAAGAAAGCTTAACCCATAAAATATATCAGAGATGGAATATTTATTAATTTTTATCACAGCGATATTCGTAAATAATATCGTATTATCACAATTCTTGGGTATTTGTCCTTTCTTGGGAGTATCGAAGAAGGTTGATACAGCAATGGGTATGGGTGCAGCTGTTACATTCGTACTTACTTTAGCTACTATAGTAACTTATCTTATTCAGAAATATATTCTTGATACATTTGGGCTGGAATACCTTCAAACAATAGCTTTTATTCTTGTTATTGCAGGATTAGTTCAAATGGTAGAGATTATTTTAAAGAAAGTTTCTCCGGCTTTATATCAAGCTCTAGGAGTATTTTTGCCACTAATCACAACAAACTGTTGTATCCTTGGTGTTGCTATTCTTGTAATTCAGAAAGATTATGATTTGCTAACCGGTGTAGTTTATGCAGTTGCAACAGCTATAGGTTTTGCACTATCTATGATCCTATTTGCCGGTATTCGTGAGCAGTTGTCGCTTGTAAACATTCCAAAAGGTATGCAAGGTATGTCAATTGCACTTGTTACTGCAGGTCTGCTTGCTATGGCATTTATGGGATTCTCGGGAGTAGATAAAGGATTATCTGTTCTTTTTGGTATAGGTCAATAGTACTATAAAATAATTAAACTTAAGGATGCATTCTATTTTTATAGAGTGCATCCTTTTTTGTTATCGATATATAGTTTAATTTTTCGAGAAAACTTTTATAAACAGAGCTTTGGTTTATATAAATTAAACTATGGTTTATATAGATTAAAGTACAGTTTATATAAACCAAGCTTTAATTTGAAAAATATTTGATGTGTACTGATGTGTATTGGAAAGAGTTTAAAGTTGTTTCTTTAATCCTAACCAATTTTACTCGAAAAAGTATCTCAATTATTTTATTTAAAATATAAATCTCAATATATGAATTATTATGATTTTAGTCTTTAACACATGTGATTTTAAACTCTATACTGATTATTAATTAGATAAATCTGTCATACAATTTTGAAAAATATCTTTAAATTTGTATTTCAATTTTATAAAAATACTTTTTGATAAGTAGAAAACTTAACTTTTTAAAACGATATTAATGATGAAACAACGAATTTTAGTTACTGGTGGAACCGGATATATCGGGTCGCATACAGTTGTGGAACTCCAAAACAGTGGATATGATGTAGTGATAATTGATAATCTTTCCAACTCACGTGAAGATGTGGTTGAAAGTATTGAAAAAGTTACCAATATTCGTCCTGCATTTGAAAAAGTAGATTGTTTAGATTATGCTGCTTTGGAAAATATCTTTAAAAAGTATGATAACATTAAAGGTATTATTCATTTTGCTGCTAGTAAAGCTGTGGGTGAATCAGTTCAAAAACCTTTGTTATACTATCGTAATAATTTGTTATCACTTATCAATTTATTGGAATTGATGCCTAAATACTCGGTAGATGGCATAATTTTCTCATCTTCATGTACTGTTTATGGTCAACCTGACGTTCTTCCAGTTACTGAAGCAGCACCAATTAAAAAGGCTGAATCTCCTTATGGTAACACTAAACAGATAAATGAAGAGATTATACACGATACTATTGCATCAGGTTCACCTATAAGTGCTATTATTTTAAGATATTTCAATCCTATTGGTGCTCATCCTACTGCTCATCTTGGTGAATTGCCTAATGGTGTACCACAAAATTTGGTTCCATTCTTAACTCAGACTGCTATAGGAATACGTGAACAATTAAGTGTTTTTGGAGATGATTATAATACTCCTGATGGTTCATGTATTCGTGATTATATAAATGTAGTTGATCTTGCTAAAGCTCATGTTATTGCAATGGATAGATTGTTGAACAAAAAGCAGGAGGAAAAGGTTGAAATATTTAATATTGGTACAGGTAGAGGTTTGTCAGTTCTTGAACTTATTAAAGCTTTTGAAACTTCTACCGGTGTTAAGCTTAACTATAAAATTGCTTCACGTCGTGAGGGAGATATTGAGAAAGTTTGGGCTAATCCAGAAAAAGCAAATAATGTTCTTGGATGGAAGGCTGAAGCAAGCATAGAAGATACCTTAAAATCGGCTTGGAATTGGCAATTAAAACTAAGAGAAAAAGGAATACAGTAGTATTAACATTATTTAATACTTATTTTAAAACAATTGAGGCTCATAGAGCGTTATATATATGCAATAACCTGAAAACTCTTTTGGATATGTGAATACCTGGAAGTAGAATTTAAGTTTCTCAGACTTATAGCAGGTTAAAAATTGCATAGTAGTTTTGTCGTGTTTTATTTTGTGTTTGTGTTGTGGCAGTTCTTCGACGTGAGTCGGGGGACTGTCTTTTTTATATCAGGAATATTTTATTAGTATTGTTTTTATGGATTTTCCAACTTGTTCGGCCATATCAGTGGTATTTTCAAGTTCATTCATTATCCCTTTTATTTTAATAAGTTCTATACTATCACTCTCTGTTTTAAAAAGATTGGTAATAAAACTTTCGTATACATCGTCGGCTAAGTTCTCTATATCATGCAATTCATTATAATAGTCTATTAGATTTTCCGAGTTCTTTCTTATTTCCTGTAAATCAACCATAGCTCTTTTAATGCATAATGCATCTTTTCGTATGAGTTCACCTAACTCTATACCTTTTTGACAAATTGGTTTTGGATTGTAAATAGCAATTTTTTTTGCCGAACTATTAATTCCATCAATAACCCCATCTAAAGTAGAACTCAAATGATTTATATCTTCTCTATCAAAAGGAGTCAAAAAGGATCTGCTTAGCTCTAAAAAAATAGTCCTGTTTATATTATCTCCTATATGTTCTTGTTCTTTAATCTTTTTGTAAAGTTCTATTCTTTCTTCTTCACTATTGTTTTTTAAGCATTCTATAAGTAGATCGGATGCAACAATAGCAACTTCGGCCAATTGAATCAATAAAGAGAAAAATTTTGGCTCTTTGGGGGCAAAACGGCTTAGTAATGAATTATTCATATCATTCTAATTATATTATATTATTAACAATATAAAAAAGAAAAGGTGCTCATAAACTAAATTAAACACACATATTAAATTGAGAACAAACTAAAGAGCACCTTTTCTTGTTGATGAAAAAGGATATAGACATATCTTTCCTGATTTCACATCAGTATATAGTCCTCTTTTACATCCTACATACCGTTTCGCAACGTCAAAAAAGTGCTCTATCTAAATAATAATTTTAGATAACGAGAATAAATAATACCCAGAGGTATATTTTGATATATTATTGTAAATAATGGATTTTACACACTCTCTTTGTTCGCAAATTGAAGAAAAGGAGCTTATTAGTTTAATAACTCTATAACTAAAACTGATTTTATAAATTTTTGTGGGGGCAGAATTTGAACGAATACTTTGTCCTATTAATAAAATACTATTGTCTTGAATAGATTCTTTGTTATAGTCTAAATAATTATTAGAACATGTGTGTAATTTGTCTGTGGAGAAATTTGATAACGAATTTCCTATAAAGTTACATTGATCGGATAGCTCTGGCTCTACCACTTCTGTAGGTTGTGGTAGAATATTATCTTTTTGAATAAAGAGTATTCCTAAAAAAAGAGTTGCACTGAATAGAAAGTATAAGACTAGTTTTCCCATTTCAGTGCAAAAGTATAATTAGTTCATTGATTTTAATATTTTCAGCACACAATTAACTATTATTAATTAAAGATTTATTTTTATTCAAGCTCTCTTTGACGACAGAAGCAGTCACAAAAGATCTCTTCAATATGATCAAATTGTTTATTGAAGATACCATAAACAGCCGAACCCGATCCTGTCATTGAAGCATATAACGCTCCCATATCATAAAGTTTATCTTTGATAGCTGATATTTCAGGATGATAAACAAAAACAGATTTTTCAAAATCGTTTTCTATCAAATCTTTCCATTTTTCTATCGGTTGTTTTATTAGCTCTTTAACTGTTATATCTCTCTTTCTTGGTTTTATATTCGTAAAGGCTTCTTTTGTCGAAACGCCTATTTCAGGTTTTACAAGAATAAGGTTGTATCCTTTTAAACTAAAATCTATCTCTTCAAATATGTTACCTATTCCGGTAGCATAAACCGGTTTATTCTTTATAAAAAAGGCACAATCAGCACCAAGCTTTGATGCATACTCTTCCATTTCGCTATCGCTTATGTTCAGAGATAGTTTTTTATTTAACAGCTTAATCATAAAAGCTGCATCACTTGAACCTCCTCCAAGTCCTGCGCCTGAAGGTATATGTTTAAATATATTTATTTTTAATGATGGTATTAATGGATGTTTCTCTTTAACAAGATTATAAGCTTTTATAATTAGATTATCCTCTATATTTCCATCAATGATATTGCCTGTATTTGAAAAAATGTAAGGTTTTTTACTATTGTTAGCTAAAGTTACTTCAAGTGCATCTTGCAAATTTATAGGATAAAAAATGGTCTCTAAATTATGGTATCCATCATCGCGCTTTTCAACTACATTAAGACCTATGTTAATTTTTGCATTTGGAAATGTTATCATCGTAAATTATTTAAAAATTAATGTTATTATAGTTCAAATATATATTAAAGATTTTATATACATAGAACTCAAATATGATTAATTTGTTCGATTAACCTTTTCTAAAAATATTGATAATATCTCTATTTTCCTATATACTTTACAAAGAAGAAGGTAAAAAAACATATCTTTGTAATGTAATAAATGAAAATAAAGATGGCAGAACAGAGAAAACCAATTCGTACCTCTAAGGCTACAAAAACCAAGCCTGTAGATGAGTATGGGCATTTGCAACCCCAGGCACCTGAACTTGAAGAAGCTGTTTTAGGAGCATTGATGATAGAAAGGGATGCTTATTCACAAGTTAGTGAAATATTACGTCCTGAATCTTTTTATGAACATAGTCATCAACTCATTTATCAAGCCATCACAACTCTAGCTTTACAACAAAAGCCTATAGATATCCTTACTGTTGCCGAACAGTTAAGGAGTACAGGTGACTTGGAACAGGCCGGTGGTGCTTTTTATATAACTCAATTAAGTGGTAAGGTTGCATCCTCAGCTCACGTTGAGTATCATGCACGAATTATTGCTCAAAAATATTTAGCCAGAGAACTTATCTCTTTCTCTAGTGGTATTCAAACAAAAGATTTCGATGAGACACAGGATGTTGATGATTTGATGCAAGAGGCAGAGGGAAAACTTTTTGAAATCTCGCAGCAGAACATGAAAAAGGATTATACTCAAATTAATCCTGTTATTCAAGAAGCTTATGAGATGCTACAAAAAGCAGCTGCTAGATCCGATGGATTGAGTGGTCTGCAGAGTGGTTTTACCGGTCTTGATAAGATGACATCAGGTTGGCAAAACTCTGACCTTGTCATTATTGCTGCTCGTCCTGCAATGGGTAAAACCGCTTTCGTACTTTCTATGGCTAAAAATATTGCTGTAAATGATAAAGTACCTGTAGCGCTTTTCTCTCTGGAAATGAGTAACGTACAGCTTGTTAACCGTCTTATAGTTAATGTGTGCGAAATTCCCGGTGAAAAGATTAAAAGTGGTCAGCTAGCTCCATACGAGTGGGGACAATTAGACTATAAAATTAAAGAACTTTATGATGCCCCTTTATACGTTGATGATACTCCTTCGCTTTCTGTGTTCGAATTAAGAACTAAAGCTCGTCGACTTGTGCGTGAGCATGGAGTGAAGATAATCATTATTGACTACCTTCAGTTAATGAATGCAAGTGGTATGTCATTTGGTAGCCGACAAGAAGAGGTAAGTACAATCTCTCGATCTCTTAAAGGATTGGCAAAAGAGTTGAATATTCCAATTATTGCACTTTCACAGTTAAATCGTGGTGTAGAAAGTCGTGAAGGTATAGATGGTAAACGTCCCCAACTTAGTGACCTACGTGAGTCGGGAGCCATTGAGCAAGATGCCGATATGGTATGTTTTATTCACCGTCCTGAATATTATAAAATCTATCAGGATGAGAAGGGAAATGACCTTCATGGTATGGCCGAGGTGATTATTGCAAAACATCGTAATGGTGCTGTTGGTGATGTTTTATTACGTTTCCGTTCTGAATATGCAAGATTCCAAAATCCTGATGATGAGATTATTGTACCTCTTCCTGGTGAGGAGCCTGGTGTAATTCGTTCAAAAATGAATGGAAGAAGCAGTGTACCTCCTCCACCAATTGAACCTATGAGCAATGATAATCCGTTTGCAGGACCTCTTTCAAATGATAATGTGCCTTTTTGATCTTTGATAAAAATGCAATCTATCGACTTTATAACAAAAAAACTTATTAACTTTGTAACTCTTTAGAAAATACATAAAATATAACATATATGAATATCTCTTATAATTGGCTTAAAGAATACGTCAATTTCAATCTAACACCTGATGAAGTTGCTCAAGCATTGACATCAATAGGTCTTGAAACAGGAGGCGTTGAAGAAGTCCAGACAATTAAAGGTGGTCTAGAAGGTATTGTAATAGGTGAAGTATTGACATGTGAACCTCATCCTAATAGCGACCATATGCATGTTACTACTGTAAATATTGGTTCAGGAGAGCCTGTTCAAATCGTTTGCGGAGCAAGTAATGTGGCTGCAGGTCAAAAAGTTGTTGTTGCTACATTAGGAACAAAACTATATGACGGTGATGAATGCTTTACTATAAAGAAATCAAAACTTCGTGGGATTGAGTCAAATGGTATGATTTGTGCCGAAGATGAGATTGGTATTGGTACAAGCCATGAAGGTATTATAGTATTACCTGCTGATGCTGTTCCTGGAACACCTGCAAAGGATTACTATAATATTAAGAGTGAATACGTTCTTGAAGTTGATATTACTCCTAACCGAGCTGATGCTTGTTCACACTATGGTGTAGCTCGTGATCTATATGCATATCTTGTACAGAATGGATATGAGGCAACTTTAAAACGTCCTTCAATTGAAGATTTTAAAGTAGATAATCACGATCTAGATATAGAGGTAGAGGTAGAGAACAGTGAGGCTTGTCCAAGATATGCCGGTGTTTCTATTAAAGGTGTTACTGTAAAGGAGAGTCCTGAATGGTTACAAAACAAACTTAGACTAATCGGTGTTCGTCCAATAAACAATATTGTAGATATTACAAACTATATACTTCATGCATATGGTCAACCACTTCACTGCTTTGATGCAGATAAAATTAAAGGTGGTAAAATCATTGTTAAGACAGTAAAAGATGAAACTAAGTTCATCACTCT
>JAEZKJ010000051.1 GCA_023415545.1 Bacteroidota bacterium | reverse complement strand
CCATCTAAAGTATAAGTCACCTCTATATCATCACCATTTTTATCCATTTTGCAAACCTTTGCTGAGAGAATAAATTTAACTCCTCTCTTTGTATACTCCGTTCTAAGAAGAGCAGAAAGTTCGTTGTCAATAGGACCCAAAATTTCATCCATCATCTCAATAACAGTTGTTTCTGTACCTAAAGAGTTGAAAAATGATGCAAACTCCATTCCAATAACACCACCACCTATAATAATCATAGATTGAGGAATCTCCTTATTTTCTAATGCCTCTTTGTTAGTCCAGAAATCTATATTATCGATACCTGAAATTGGAGGAATAAAAGGTTTACTTCCTGCTGCAATAATTAACTTTTCACAGCTATATCTCTGATCATTGCATTCAACTGTTTTTGAGTCAACAATAGTTGCTTCTCCATTTACAATTATCACTCCTACAGCTTCCAATTTTGCTTTTATTCCAAGAGCAAGTTTACGAACAACCTTACTTTTGCGAGCAATAAGCTTTGGAAGTTCAATCTCCACCTCACCAATTTTAACACCAAATTTTGCTCCCTCTCTTGAGTGGTCAGCAATTTTAGCTGAATAAAGTAATGTTTTAGTTGGTATGCACCCCTCATTAAGACAAACACCACCTAATTTCTCTTTTTCAAAAAGTATAACACTCATTCCAGCTTTTCCTGCTGCTTCGGCTGCTGTATATCCAGCAGGACCACCACCAATTATAGCAACTTGATATTCCATATTATAGATTGTTGAGTTTACATTTATGTTGAATAAAATATATCTGCAATTTACAAATTATTCAATTATTAGATATTATTAAAACAATTAAATGAGAATTTAGTAGTTTTGCAGACGAGAAATTCAACTATTATGGTAAAAAAGTATGATTTCCTTGTTATTGGTTCCGGTATCGCCGGAATGAGCTTTGCATTAAAAGTAGCTCATAAAGGAAAAGTAGCATTAATTTGCAAGGCTGGTTTAGAAGAGAGCAATACTTATTTTGCTCAAGGAGGAATAGCCTCAGTCACTGACCTCAAGGTAGACAATTTTGAAAAGCATATTGAAGATACCATGATTGCCGGTGACTGGATAAGCGATAAATCGGCTGTTGAAAAGGTTATTCGTGAAGCACCAACACAAATAGAGGAACTTATAAATTGGGGAGTCAACTTCGACAAAAAAGAGAATGGCGAATTTGATTTGCATAAAGAAGGAGGACACTCCGAATTTAGAATTCTTCATCATAAAGACAATACTGGAGCAGAGATACAAACTTCCTTAATAAAAGCTGTAAAAGATCATCCAAATATTGATATTTTCACCAACCACTTTGCTGTGGAAATTATTACCCAACATCATCTTGGAATAATTGTAACGAGATATACACAGGGTATTAAATGCTACGGAGCTTATGTTTTGGATGAAGAAACCGGTAAAGTTGATACTTTCTTATCCAAAGTAACTATTATGGCTACTGGCGGATGTGAAGCTGTTTATCGTAACACAACTAACCCACTTGTTGCTACTGGTGATGGTATAGCCATGGTTTATAGAGCTAAAGGTGTTGTAAAAGATATGGAGTTTATCCAGTTCCACCCTACTGCACTATTTAATCCTGGCGACAGACCAAGTTTCCTTATAACAGAAGCCATGAGAGGATACGGAGGTGTACTCCGTAACCAAGCAGGCGAAGAATTCATGCAGAAATATGATCCAAGGCTCTCTTTGGCACCTCGTGATATTGTAGCAAGAGCAATAGATAATGAGATGAAACAGAGAGGTGAAGATCATGTATTCCTTGATGTTACACATAAAGATCCTGAAGAGACTAAAAAACATTTCCCAAACATATACAAGAAGTGCTTGAGTATAGGAATTGATATTACCAAAGATTATATCCCTGTAGCACCTGCTGCACACTATTTATGTGGAGGAATAAAGGTAGATTTGGATGGACAATCAAGTATAAATAGACTTTATGCTATAGGAGAATGTTCATGTACCGGGCTTCATGGTGGAAATAGACTGGCTTCTAACTCATTAATTGAGGCTGTGGTTTATGCCAACTCGGCTGCTAACCATATTTTAAATGTTATCGATAGATACGATTATAATGATGATGTGCCTGAATGGAATGATGAGGGAACCATTTCAAACGAAGAGAGGGTACTTATAACTCAAAGTATGAAAGAGGTTAACCAAATCATGGAGTCGTATGTTGGTATAGTAAGAAGTAACTTACGACTTATCCGTGCATGGAACAGATTGGATATTTTGTATGAAGAGACAGAGCGTCTGTTTAAACGTTGCAAAGCATCGAAAGAACTATGTGAACTTAGAAATATGATTAATATTGGATATCTAATCACTCGTCAGGCTATGGAGAGAAAAGAGAGCAGAGGTTTACATTATACCATCGATTACCCTCACGAACCTAATAAAGAGAAAATGACCAAGTAGTAATAATAATAAAATATCTCTGCTAGAATATGTTCTAGCAGAGATATTTTGTTTGAAAGTGTGCTTTTGAGCAACCACTCTCTTTTTAATTAATATCTTACTATTAATTAATAGTTGTTTTTCTTAACTTCAAAATAAGCTTGTGGGTGAAGACATGCTGGACAAGTCTCAGGAGCCTCAACACCAACATAAATATATCCACAGTTACGACACTGCCATACAGTCTCTTCCTCTTTTTTGAATACTTTACCGCTTTCAACGTTTTCAAGAAGCTTCAAATATCTTTCTTCATGTCCTTTTTCAGCTTCAGCAATTCGGCGATACATAATAGCAATAGCAGGGAACCCTTCTTCATCAGCTACGTCAGCAAAATGAGGATAATCTTTTGACCACTCTTCATTTTCACCGGCAGCAGCAGCTTTTAAGTTTTCAGCAGTTGTACCAATTACACCTGCAGGGAATGATGCTGTAAACTCAACCATACCACCTTCTAACCATTTGAACATACGTTTAGCATGCTCTTTTTCTTGATCAGCTGTTTCAGTAAAAATAGCTGCAATTTGTTCAAAACCCTCTTTTTTTGCTTGACTAGCAAAATAGGTGTAACGATTTCTTGCTTGTGATTCACCAGCAAATGATGTGAGAAGATTTTTCTCTGTTCTTGTACCTTTTACACTTTTACTCATAGTTTTTATTCAATAGATTAATAATTTCACTAGTTAATTCCAAAGATAATAAAATATTTAAAAATACTTTTTCTATATAAAACAATATTTCTCAGTAATATATATAAATAAGTAATATGTTTTAAAGCATAAAAAAAATATCTACCTTTGCACTTTCTTAAAAAATAATAAATTTTTCATCATAGGTATAGTAAAATGAAAGCATTAGATTTTAAACCAAAACTCTTTTCAGCTTTAAAAAATTACACAAAACAAGAGTTCTCTGCCGACCTTATGGCAGGAATTATTGTTGGAATTGTAGCTCTCCCTTTAGCAATTGCATTTGGTATAGCATCAGGAGTTTCACCTGAAAAAGGAATCATTACAGCTATTGTTGCTGGTTTGATAATCTCCCTTTTAGGAGGTAGCAAAGTTCAAATAGGTGGACCTACGGGTGCATTCATTGTAATAATTTATGGAATTATTCAACAATATGGTATTGCAGGTCTTACTGTTGCTACAATTATTGCCGGAATTCTTCTTGTTCTTCTTGGCGTGTTTAAACTTGGAGCAATAATAAAATTCATTCCATATCCTATAATTGTAGGTTTCACAAGTGGTATTGCACTGACAATTTTTACTACTCAAATAGCTGATATCTTTGGTTTAACTTTTGGAGATGATAAATTACCTGGAGATTTCGTAGGTAAATGGCTTATGTACTTCAAACATTTTGATAAAATCAACTGGTGGAATACAGTAGTAAGTATTATAAGTATCGTGATTATTGCCATTACTCCACGTTTTTCTAAAAAAATACCAGGTTCACTTGTAGCAATAGTTTTAGTAACTGGAGTTGTATACCTAATGAAAGTATATGGTGGAATAAACTGTATTGATACTATTGGCGACAGATTTACAATACAAGCACAACTGCCTGATGCTGTAATCCCTGAATTGAACTGGGAAGCTATCCGTGAACTTTTCCCTGTAGCCATAACAATAGCAGTACTTGGTGCTATTGAATCTTTGCTCTCTGCAACAGTTGCCGATGGTGTAATAAATGATCGTCATGATTCGAATACTGAACTTATTGCTCAAGGTGCTGCAAATATCATTACTCCTATATTCGGTGGTATCCCTGCAACAGGTGCTATTGCTCGTACAATGACTAACATTAACAATGGAGGTAAAACACCAATAGCTGGTGTTATTCATGCTGTTGTTCTTTTGCTTATTCTCCTCTTCTTTATGCCACTAGCTCAATACATTCCAATGGCTTGTCTTGCAGGAGTGTTGGTTATCGTTTCATATAACATGAGTGAATGGCGTACATTCCGAGCTCTGTTGAAAAACCCAAAATCGGATGTATCTGTTTTAATCATCACATTCCTTCTAACAGTAATATTCGACCTTACTGTAGCTATTGAGGTAGGACTTGTTATAGCATGCGTACTATTTATGAAGCGTGTTATGGAAACAACAGAGATTTCAGTTATCAAAGATGAGATAGATCCTAGCAATGATACCGATGCAAACATTCATGAAGAGGCTCTTATCGTTCCAAAAAATGTAGAAGTTTACGAAATCAATGGCCCATATTTCTTTGGTATAGCTACAAAGTTTGAAGAGACAATGGCACAACTTGGTGATCGTCCAAAAGTGCGTATTATACGTATGCGTAAAGTTCCTTTCATTGATTCAACAGGTATACATAACCTTACTACTTTATGCAGAATGTCAAAGAAAGACAACATACATATTATCCTATCGGGTGTAAACCAAAAGGTTCATACAGTTCTTGAGAAATCAGGATTTTATAATCTTCTTGGAGAAGAAAATATATGTAGCAACATAAATGAAGCTTTGGAAAAAGCTGAAAACTATGTAAGAAAGTAGTTTA
>JAEZKJ010000043.1 GCA_023415545.1 Bacteroidota bacterium | reverse complement strand
TGCTCACAAGTATGCATAGGTGCAATTTCGTAATTAGCAAACTTCTCACTAGCTATTATTTTGTTTTGTTCCATAATTCTAATTTCTGTTGATATACTGTTGTACAAAAATACCAAAACTCTTTGTTATTAAAAGAATACTTGTGAATAATGAGAAAGATAGAGTATGTTTACAAACGAGGAATTAGAAATTTGCCATACAATTCTTTCAATAAATATAATTATAAATAGCATGAAATAAGAAAAGTGTAATACTTTTCAATATGAATGAACAAAATATTTAACGCTTTACAGTATGGATTAAAATGTGCTTTTTTACTTCTAAGTAATGAAACAAATAAATGTCTACCTGCATTAGTTAAAGACACTATTCAAGCAATATTATTCAAACTAAAGTTTAATTCATATAAACCATAGTTTAATTTATATAAACCATAGTTCAATCTATATAAACCATAGTTTAATCTATATAAACAGAATAGTAATCTTGATAAACTAATTTTATGTTTTAGAATAATTTTTCAAGATCGGTCAATCATTTTTAATGTATAAAATTTAGGTCTCTTATAAATAAGTGCTACTTTTCTTATGTTATATCTAAGGACACTATATTTTAAAATTAAAAATGGCTGAGGCTCTTCTAAAATTTTGTTGATAATATATTTATACTATTATAAAAAGAAATCTTTTAATTAACTTTACATCATAAAAAGATTAATATTATGGCATTCGAAGCAGATAAAAGAGAATGGAATGAGGTTTATGCCTTTTTAAAAATTCTTGCTGATGGAGTACTTTTCGCAGGAGATTCCCAGATGAAGAAGGATGAAAGTTGTTCTTTCCCTGTTGCTCTTGTACAGCGTGAAGAACATGATGGCACTCGTAAATATATAATTGAAGATGAATTCATCCATATATTAGGTGATAATATTGACAAAGTAGTAAAAAGAGAAAGGTTTTCAGAAATAGCAAATCTCATTTTAGAAGGGATTAAAACAACTGCAGGGAATGATGTTATTTCACCTGATGGGGTAGAGGAATTTCTTGATGAAGTATCTATATTTGATTTAGCAGCTAAAACTGAAGATAGAACAGACTTTCATATTGCTTTATACTCTATTGATTCACCTCTTATTGGTTTTTGTGTTAGGTCTAAGATAGGCTCGTTGATACCTCTGCTTGACGGTGGAAGAACAGCAAACTTTAAGTTCGAGCAAACTGGCGTAAGATTTGCATCACCTACAGTGAGTAAAATTAATGCATTTGGTGATGAGAATGACGTTCTAGGGCGTATGATGATGATGGAGAGATTAGGTGGTGTGTTAAAATATAGTGATGTTGCTGATAAAGTATTTAAAAGTAATCTCTCTATGATTGATCTACATTTTCCACGTATGCTTGCTGAAATGGTTAGAGTAATGCATCTTGATGGTATTACAAAAGTTTCGGAATTAGTTGAGGCTATTAAGGAGATAAATCCATTAAAGATCAAAGATGAACTTATAACCAAACATTATTATTATGAATATAAAATGAAACAATTCCTTATGGCTTTGGCATTTGGTATGAGACCTGCTAAAATTTTTAAAGGAATGGATTCAGCTATAGGTGGTTATCTTTTTGTAGATGGAAATGGTAATATTGTTATTTATACCCGTGCAGATAAAGAGAGGGTAGAAGATTTCCTTTATAACAATACAAGATTTGAAAAATCATCAACAGATAAAGATAAATATGGATATTTAGAACGTGAAAATAACATGTTCTTTTTTAAACTTAATGTAAAAATCGGTTTTATAAAAAGGTAGACTTAAATCCAATTTAATGATAATACCCCAGAAAGAATTTTGTTTACTTTCTGGGGTATTATCTTTAAAATTAGATGTATTTATAATTTTATCTTCAGTATTTTTCCGCTATATGGCTCTAGCTGAATAGTTACTTTTTTATCAGGTAACATAGTCAAATTACCTTTAGCTTCTGATAAAAGTTCATGATAAGAAAACTCAACTTTGTTAGGAATGTTTAAATATTCGAAAGCATGAGTAGGAATCATAATTTCTGTTCTTGTTGGTATGGAATCGAAATTAACAACAATAAGAAGTAACTCATCATTGTATTTTCGCATAAATGAGTAATTTTTGTGCTCATTATAATTTATAGAACCTTTATTTATATAAGTCAAATCAAAAAAGTCTCCATTGCTTATAGCTAATTCATTGTTACAAATATTAAGAAGTTTTTTGTAGAAATCACGACACTTTATTTCTAAATTATTAAGCTTCTTATCAGTATAATTTCCTGCAATTTGCCACCTCCAATATGAGTCAATAGTCCAATAATCGAATATTGTTGTTCTTCCATCCCTTCCACTATAACCCTCATTGTCCATTCCACTCTCACCTAATTCCTGGCCAAAATATATCATCACAGGGTTTGTATTTAAGCAAGCTGAAACAATCATAGCTGGAAACGCTTTTATGGGATTTCCTGCAAACTGATCTGAAGAGATTCTCTGTTCATCGTGGTTCTCTAAAAAATTAAGCATTCTTTTCTCTATTCCTCCTAAGCTTTGCCACCTATTTGAAATAACGCTAGCTGATTCATATCCACAAATAATATCTCTCAATGTATCATAAAGACCCACTTTATCATATAAATAATCAAATTTTCCTCTATAAATATAGTTTTTATATTCTCCCGGATTATATATCTCTGCGATAAAAATGACTTTTGGATTTAGTTGTTTTACTTGTGGAATAGCCCATTCCCAAAATTCCACTGGAACCATTTCTGCCATATCACACCTAAAACCATCTACACCTTTTTGAGTCCAGAAGAGCAATATATCACGCATTTTTATCCATGTATTAGGAATAGGATCAAAATGTTTTGTCCTATTATTTACATAGTCAACGCCATAATTTAATTTTATTGTTTCATACCAATCTGAAGAGTTAGGGTATGCATCAAATTTATCATTTCCTGTTGCTTTAGCAGGGTTTTCTATATAAGGTTTTTGATTAGTTTCATGAATATTTATAACACCTTCAAGTTTTGTATTTGGTATATAATAAAAGTTGTTTTGATTTGTGAATGCAACAGATTGATCATCATCTTCACCAAGATCCCTTACTCCTTCAGGCCTTGAAGTTGATTTATATTCTCTTGCAACATGATTGGGAATGAAATCAATTATAAATTTTAACCCTGCATCATGCGTCCTCTTTACTAAGCCATTAAACTCTTCCATCCGGTTTTTTACGTCAATAGCCAAGTCAGGGTCAACATTATAATAATCTTTTACAGCATAAGGTGAACCAGCTTTTCCTTTAACAATTATAGGGTTATCATTATTTATTCCATATTTACTATAATCTGTTTGAGTAGCATGTTCAATAATTCCTGTATACCATATATGAGTGATGCCTAATGATTTAATATGTTTAAGAGCTTTTGTGGTAAAATATTCCATTTTCCCACAACCATTCTCATTTATAGAACCATTATGAATACGATTAATACTTGGATTTGCGAATAATCTAGTAAAAACTTGATAAATAACTATATTATGATTTATATTATTATCGTTCATTGGCATTGATTTTTCATCTATGCAATAACAACTAAACTTGTAACTTGTTCTTGCTTGAGAAACAAATGATGAATATATTAAAAATATAACAATAATGCCCGTAATCTTACGAGCAAGAACGGGCATATTGTTGATCTTTTTCATAAATTTTAAGCAATACCTTGAGCTGTAACTGTATTATCTATTTTTTTGATAAGTCCTTGTAACACAGCTCCAGGACCACACTCTATAAAATTATCAGCTCCGTCAGCTATCATATTTTTAACTGATTGAGTCCAACGTACTGAGGCAGTAAGTTGTAATACTAAATTAGCTTTTATCTCTTCAGGATTAGTATGTGGCAATGCATCAACATTTTGATATATTGGGCATTTGGGGGTATGGAAAGTTGTTGCTTCAATAGCTTTTTCTAACTCCACTTTAGCCGGATTCATAAGAGGAGAGTGGAAAGCTCCACCAACTTTAAGTGGCAACGCACGTTTAGCGCCTGCTGCTTTTAATTCCTCACAAGCTTTGTTAATCCCTTCTATTGTTCCAGATATAACAACTTGTCCTGGACAATTATAGTTTGCTGCAACAACTATATCACCTTCTTTATTAATTTTTGTGCATATTTCCTCAACTTTTTCATCTGCTAATCCCACAATTGCAGCCATAGTAGATGGTTGAACTTCACAAGCTTTTTGCATTGCGATAGCACGCGCATATACTAGTTTTAATCCATCTTCAAAAGATAATGCACCTGCTACAACTAATGCAGAGAATTCACCGAGTGAATGACCGGCAGTCATATTGGGTTCAGTATCTTTGTTCAAACATAAAGCTGAGATCACAGAATGAAGAAATACAGCTGGTTGAGTGACTTTTGTTTGACGTAATTCTTCATCTGTTCCATCAAACATTATATCAGTTATTCGATAACCTAAAATTTGATTTGCTTTTTCAAATAAATCTTTTGCTAAAGAATAATTTTCATATAGATCTTTTCCCATTCCAACAAACTGAGCTCCTTGTCCTGGAAATACAAATGTTTTCATATTTTTAATATTTATAATTATACTGGGACAAAAGTAGTTAAATCTTTTGAATATTAAAATATATAGTTTTTATAGATTACTATACAATATATGATTATAAAAAAACACTTTTTTAAGAAAATATTATATATTTGCTAACATATTATAATTAACACAAAAATGAAAATTAAAAGAGTTTTAGTAAGTGGGGGCGCTGGCTTTATTGGTTCTCACTTGTGTACCCGACTCTTAAAAGAAAATTGTTATGTAATTTGCCTTGACAATTTTTTTACAGGAACTAGAGAAAATATTAAAAGATTGATAGAACATAAAAATTTTGAACTAGTAGAACATGATGTTATTAATCCATACTGGAACGAGGTAGATGAAATTTATAATTTAGCTTGTCCTGCTTCTCCAATATATTATCAATATGATTCTATAAAAACTTTAATGACTGCTATCCTGGGTACATTTCATATGCTTAATTTAGCTAAAGAATCAGGTGCTAAATTGTTGCAAGCATCAACAAGTGAAGTTTATGGTGATCCATTAAATCATCCTCAAAAAGAGTCTGATTGGGGTAATGTTAATCCTATAGGATATCGTTCTTGTTATGATGAAGGTAAAAGAAGTGGTGAAACATTATGTATGGATTATAATAGACAATATAATGTAGATACTAAAATAATTAGGATATTTAATACTTATGGTCCAAACATGTGCGTAGATGATGGGCGTGTTATATCGAATTTCGTTGTTCAGGCTTTAAAAAATAATGATTTAACAATCTATGGAAATGGAAATCAAACAAGGAGTTTCCAATTTATTGATGATCTAATTGATGGTATGTTGCTTATGATGTCAACTGAAAGAGGTTTTACAGGCCCTGTAAATATAGGTAATCCAATTGAATTTTCTATGATTGAATTAGCTGAAATGGTAATAAGAAAAACTAATAGTTCTTCAAAAATTGTTTTCAAACCACTTCCATTTGATGATCCCAAACAAAGAAAACCAGATATATCTTTGGCAAGCAATAAGTTAGGGTGGAAGCCTAAAATTTCTCTTGAAGATGGATTAGATTATGTTATTGAATATTTTAGGAATGAATTACAAAATAAATAGTTATGACTAAAGAATTAAATGTTGAAATTGACTATTCTGAATATACTATATTAGTAGTAGATGATGTTATATCTAATGTTTTGTTGTTAAAAGTATTATTGTCATCTCAAAAGTTTAAAGTAATTACTGCTAGTAATGGTTTAGAAGCCTTGGATATTGTAATAAAACAACAGCCAGATTTAATTCTTCTAGATGTTATGATGCCTGGAATGAGTGGGTTTGAGGTTGCTTCAAAAATTAAAAATATTGCTTCTATTCAACACATACCAATTATTTTTCTTACTGCTCTGAACTCCACTGCAGATATTGTTACAGGCTTTAAAGTTGGTGCAAATGATTTTATCTCAAAACCCTTTAATAAAGAAGAACTAATAATACGAGTAAATCATCAAATTTCTTTGATTGCAGCTAAGCGTTTTATTCTTCATCAAACAGAAGAATTAAAGAAAATAATTGATGGACGTGATAAAATGTATTCTGTAATAGCTCATGACTTACGTTCTCCCCTAGTATCAATTAAAATGTTACTAAATATGTTTGTAATGACAATGTCGGCAGATATAATTGGTAAAGAACAATATGATATGCTTGATAGTGCAAATAAGAGTACTGAAGAATTATTTGTATTACTAGATAACCTGTTAAAATGGACTAAGACTCAAACTGGTAAATTAACTGTTGTTCCTCAAAATTTTGAGCTAATTGAAACTATATCAGGCGTTTTAGAAATTTTTAGTTTAGTATCCAACTCTAAAAATATTCAATTAATTTTAGAAGAAAACAGTTCAATCAATGTTCGTGGTGACATAGATATTTTTAAAACTATTTTAAGAAATCTTTTAAGCAATGCTATTAAATTTAGTTTCCCGAACTCTAAAATTATTATTAGTGTAAAGAGATTTAATAATATGGCTGTTATAAGTGTAAAAGATTTTGGTAAAGGTATTAGTCAAGAAGAACAAAATATGTTGTTCAATTCAGAAACCCATTTTAGTAAATATGGTACTAATAATGAACAGGGATCAGGGCTCGGGCTATTGCTATGTAAAGATTTTGCCACTAAAAATGGAGGAGATTTATGGCTTGAATCTGAAATTGAAAATGGATCAACATTTTTCTTTTCTATACCTATAAATGAGTAATATTATTAAAAACTTACTTCCATAAGTACTGGATTATGATCACTCATTTCAAAAGGAATAGTTTCATATCTTACAGGTGTAAATATATCTGTGTAAAAAATATAATCAATTCTCAGTGTATTATATAGACCTTTATATGTACTTGCAAATCCATTCCCAGCACTTTTAAAGCCATCTTTTAAATATCCTTTTAAAGTATTATATGTATAACTGTTTGGCAAGTCATTAAAATCTCCACAAAGCAGTATGGGAGTATTAGTAGAATCGACTATTTTAGCTATTTGTTTAGCTTGAATAGCTCTTTTCTTTATGTTTTCATTAAGAATAGAATTATAGTATTGGAATAAATATTTAGGTTTTTCTTCTTGGTCATATATCTTGCTATCTTTAGCTATTTTTGAACGTAGACCATTAAAACTAGTAGTTTGCATATGGACTGAAATGACTCTAACCTTCATACCTTTCACATCTAAATCCGCCCAAATAGCTCCGTTATTACTTTGCTTAAATAAAATAGATTTAAATTCAGTAATTGGATATTTACTATATATAGAAATACTAGGTTTGTCTGATATATATGAATAAGGATAGTATTTTGAAAATGTGTCAAACAAATCTTTATTTGTGAAATCAGCATTTCCTGAATATTCTTGGAAACAAATTATATCAACTTTACTTTCATGCATTAATTTAGCGAATTCTTTAGCTGAATATCCTGTTACTTCATTCCCAAATGAATGGACATTATATGTAACAATGGTAAGTTTATTATCCGAACTATATTTTGTAGAACTATATATTTGATACATTGAAGTAATATGACTGCTAAGAGACATTATACCAATTAATGGTAATATAAACCAATATCTTAACCTAGCAATCCAGTATAATAGTAATAAGAGATTAATAAAAATGAAAATAGGTGTTGCGAATGCAAAATAAGCATAAATGATGCTTTCATTCGGATCAATTTTACCTGAAAAATTAGCTATTATAGAAAAAATAAGGATAAGAAAAGTAAATATGATAGATATAAAATAGGCTAATCTTTTAACTGCTAATTTCCCCATATTTTTATTTGTTTATCATACAAATATATTAAAAATAATATTGTATTTGTGCTTTTAAATTAAACTTTTAACCCAACTATATAGGTATTTTAAAATTCACTTTATTAATAAATTATTTTAGAAAATGCTTATAATAATTAATGCTTTATCAATTATCTAAAATGTTGATTTTTAACAGTATTAATATTTTTAAAGCTAATGATAGTGTTATACATTAGTAAATGAAGTTTTATGTGGTTATAAATGTCAAGGCAAATAAGAACTAGTAAAGTCTATGATAAAATATCATAATTTTTAAATTAATTAAGCTCTTACAGACTTTTCCCAAGTTCCGTCACATTTATTTTTATCCATCAAATAAACGAAGCCTTTAATAACGTTTAAGTTCATAAAAATAAAATAGTAAAAGATATTAATGTATTTATTATTGATATTTTTAATTGAATTTATCCATCCTACAATTCCTATTAAATAGAATATTATTTGAAAAAGGAGAGTGAATGTATAAAAATAATTCTCTTCTTCAATAGCTAAGTAAATATTAATAGGAAGAAGAATTATTAAACATATCGGTGTAATAGTCCATCTTAAAACTCTATGTGATATATATTGAAAACTAAGTATTTTGAACTTGAAAATATTAAATAGCTCTTTTAAAAATAATATTGACTGAACACCTCCTGCTGCGATTCTTATTTTTCTTTTTTCTTCTTCATAAATATTTGCTGATCCTCTTTCAGTAGCATATGCTTTTTCACAGTAGGCAATTTTAAATCCTTTCATAGCTATTTTCATTGATAAAATAAAATCATCTAAAAGCATATTTTCTGGAATCTTTTCAAATAAAGATGTTTTTATAGCATACAATTCACCTGCTGCTCCAATTACAGAATTTAATTCATAGTCCATTTTTTTCAATGCTGATTCATATTTCCAATATAAACCCTCATTTGCAGCAGTAATATTATCATTGTTGTTAGTTATTCTTTTTTCACCTGCAACGCATCCTACATTTTTATTTTTGAAGCAATATACTATTTCTAAAATTGCATTAGAATTGATAAGAGTATTTGCATCTGTGAAGATGGTTATAGGAGTTATCACAAATTTCATACCTCTATTAATAGCCGCAGTTTTGCCTCTTCTTATTGGATCGAAAAGAACAATAATATCGTCATATTGCTTTAAAACATCGTTTGAGCTATCATTACTTCCATCCGTTATCCATAATATCTTTAATTTCTCTTTGGGATAATTCAACTTATAACAGTTTTGCATTTTCTCTGTTATAATAGATTCTTCATTGTAAGCCGATATAAAAAGTGTTACTTCAGGTAAATCATCAGTCTCTTCATCTACTATTGATTTGGACATGAATCTCTTTTTTATAAAAAGAAGTGTATATAATAGTAAACCATAACCTATGTATGTATAGAATACAAAGAATAGGGATATATAGAATATATAAATAATCAACAACATTTTAATATATTTTTATAGACTTCAGACACTTTGTTACATACTATTCTACTATCAAATTGTTCTTTAATGCTTTTATAAGCATTTTCTCCCAAAAATAATCTTTCATCTGGCTTATTATATAAATCCAAATAAACATCTGCTAGTTTTTGTGGACTATTAAATGGTACTATAATACCATTGTGATCGTTAACAATTATTTCTCTAGTACCATCAGTAGGAGTAGCAACAATCGTTTTTTTCATTGCCATAGCTTCAATTAATGCAATAGATAAACCTTCCCAAAGACTAGGAAGAACAAATATATCAATAGCTTTTAGTACTTGAGGAATATCATTTCTAAATTTTTCTAACTTAATGAATTCATTTATTTTTCTTTTATTTATATACTCTTTTACTTCTTCAAGTAAATCACCTTCACCGACAATTAATCCTTTAATTTTACTATTCTTATAGTGAGCTAATTCTATACTTTTAATAAACTCAATAGGAGATTTTTGCTTAGTAATTCTTCCTATGAATGCAATTACTAAATCATCATTATTAACTCTAAAATAATTGTGAAGAGTATTTGATTGGTTTGGATTGAATCTTGTTAAATTAACGCCATTCTCTATTACAATACTATTGGGTAAATTAAATGTATTAATTCCAACGTCTCTATTATTTTTAGATACACATATAACTTGTTTGCTATTTTTACAAATCACTTTTTCGCATAAAATCCTTATTTTTTTTATAAGTAAAAATTGATTTTTATGAAAACTCCACCCATGAACAGTATATATTAGTGGAATATTGATAAATAATGTTGCAATTAATATATTGAAAGCAGCTCTAGTTCCATGGGAATGGATTAAATCAATCTTCTCTTTTTTTAATATTTCAATAACTTTTGATCGAGAAAGTAAATTGAGTCTTTTACTAGTTTTTATAACGTAACACTTTATATTGTTTTGTTTAAGAACATCTATCATGTTTCCTGAAGTAAAAGATAAAATTATGGGTTCTATATCTTTATCAAAACCAGTAACTAGGTCAATTAAATGTGATTCTCCTCCTCCAAAATCTCCTTGCCTAATAACTTCTAAAACTCGAATTTTATTCATATTTAGTGTTTTACTATATTAGTAACATCATCTTCATATTCTTTTTGCGATGTAACTATTCTTTTGATATTAAATAAACCAAATAAAACTCTTTTTTTGAAACTCTTGAATAATGTTCCATCACAATTAATTGTGTCATATCCGGTTATAGCTCTAGCTTTTTTATTTTTAATAAATAAAATTTTCCCATATTTTTTTAGGCCTAAGGCAAGTGACCCATCTTCTCCTCTTATAATATCAGTTCTAATACCTATTTCCCTAGCTAATTCTGTTTTGTATGCAAAAACGAGCCCTCTAACACTCAATTCTGGTCTTTTAAAAGATTGAATGTAAAGAAAAAAGTCTCTGCAAAATTCATATATTAATAAGCCAAACTGGGAGTGTTGTTTATCCGGAATATAACTCCATAAGGATGATACTGCTACAATATTTTTTTTCATAAGTTTTTCTGACATTATCTCCACATATTTAGGTGGATACATAGTATCAGCATCTATATTAATGTGGTACATACCTTTAGCATTAAAAACTCCACAACTTCTGGCAAAACCACAACTTTGTCTACTCTCTTTAAATAATTTTACTCCACAATCCTTAAATATTTGAGATGTTTTATCTATAGAATTATTGTCTACTCCAATAATTTCAATAGGATATTTACATTTCATTTCACTAAGTGACCATAGACAAGATAAAAGATGTCTTTCTTCGTTATGACCTATAACAGAAACTGTAATTAAAGGTACATCACTCTGTAATGAGTCTATATTAGATTTGACAATACTAATGATAGTTTTATCAATACCATCATAATCTTTATTATAGACTGATGCGTATTTAGAATACCATTTCATAATTATAGGACATTAAATAATATAAGAGTATAAATATAACTACTTTAATTAAAATTCAAATGATTAAAATTATATATATTTACTATCTAAATTTCTCAATTTAAGTAATGCCAAAAGTATCAGTCATAATCCCTGTTTATAATACAGTTCCTTATTTAGAAGAATGTATTATTAGTATATTGAATCAGACATTAAAAGATATTGAAATAATAATTGTGGATGATGGTTCTACTGATGGAAGTAGTGAAATTATTGATTATTATTCAAAAATTGATAATAGAATATTAGTAATAAGACAAGAAAA
>JAEZKJ010000174.1 GCA_023415545.1 Bacteroidota bacterium | reverse complement strand
AAACCTTCATAAACAGAACTCATTACATATATAGAACTTTCCAAATACTTATTGTAAATATCATTTGTAGCACTATGAATCTTACAAGTAGATAAACCTAAATTGATAATTTGTCTTTCAAGTTCATTGCGTAAACTACCATCTCCATAAATATCCAAACACCAGTCTTTATGAATAGTAGATACAATTTGCCATGCATCAATTAGCATATCAAATCCTTTTTGAGAATCCAAACGTCCAATTGAAATCACTCTTTTACTTTTTGAATTTGAAAATTTGTTTGAATTATAAATAATTGGATTAGGAATAACATATTTATTATGAATTCTCCAATTTTCTGATTCATCCTTTGTCAAACAAATCAATGCGTCACTTCTTTATTCTATACATTTAATCAAATTCTTTTTTCTTCTTGATTTATACAATTTTTTTAATAAGTTATCATTATTATTGATGGTACCTAAAAAAGAAGAATTACAATGTGATTCTACTACTTTTTTTGCTTTACATTTCAATTTGCATATATAATCTGAGAAAAAATATGTAGTTGCTATTATAATATCAGGGTCAATTTCTAATATAATTTTTGTTAATCTTTTTTTTAATAGAAAATTTAATTTAATGCGTATGTAAAAGCAAATAAAAAATTGTATTTATATATTGTATGATAATTTATATTTAAATCTACACATTTGATTTTTGATGATAATTTAAAAGAAAAAGGGTGATTACCTTGTGAAACTGTAATGAAAAATATATCATATTTTTGTTCAGATAAATAATTCATTTTATAGGAAATTATTCTTTCTGTTCCACCAATATTAGCCATAGAATCTAAAACATATACAATTTTCATAATTAAAATTTTATATTACTGAAAATAACTACAATTTGTAATTTCACAAGCCAATATTTTACCCACTTATAAACCATACATGAATATTATTGCTAAAATTCTTCAAATGTTTAGATTTTATAAATAGTTTTCAAATAAAATTATCTTTTGATTTTCAAAAATGCTTTTACTATTTTTCTCTGGAGTGATGCAGGTAGCAAAGCAAAAATGTAAAAAAATAAATGAATTATTTTTTTTCTCTTGAATGAAAATATTTCATTTAAACTCAAATTGTTACTGCATAAGAATTTTATTGTTTCATTGGATATATATGGCTTAATAATCTTTTCTTTACGCATAATAGAAAATAACATCCAATAAGCTGATCGTATCTGATGAAAAACAATTTCAGGATAATATTTATTATATTTCCACTTTTTAATTATCAATAATTCATCACGCAATAATTGTACGCTACTATCTATTTCCTCAGATGGAATATAGTTCCTTGCCCCATAACAACACAATGATTGTTCTCTTTGTATGTAATGATAAGTTATATCACTCAGAATTATACAAGATTGTATTAATGGCATCATTTCTAAAAAGAATATATGATCTTCCCCTTTCCTATAATTTTTGAATAACAGATTATTATTTCTAATAAAATTTATGTCAAAAAGTAAATTACATACGTTAATTGAAAAAAGAGAATTTTTTGTAAATGAATACTTATATTTAAAAAATTCATCGTTAGATTGAATCTGGGCAAATTCACTTATAGTTCCAATGAAAACAAAAGGATATTCATTTTCTTTATAACATGCATACGAAGCAGCAACAAAATTACACTTCTTGTTAACTATAGTCTCATATAGAAGTTGTATACAATTTGGTGTAATAACATCATCACTATCCAAAAAGTATAAATATTCTCCTTTTGCTTCTGCGATAGCTCTGTTACGTGCAATACCAACGCCTTGATTGATTTCTTGATTTACAATACGAATTTTTATTGAAGTAGTATTTCTTTTCATTAAAGCCTCTACGACTTCTATACTATTATCTGTACAACAATCGTTGATCAAAAGTATTTCTATATCCTTAAAAGTTTGAGACAATACAGACTCTAAACATCTTTGAATATATTTCTCTGAGTTGTATAATGGTATAGCAACAGTAACCATAGTTTAGTTTATTTATTAACAAATATAATTAATAAATAATAATAAAAAAGGGCTTAGTATTTAAAAATACTAAACCCTTTAAATTTATAATTGAAATAATCGTTTATTTATACTCTTCCCAGCTCTTAATCTGAATATCATCAATCGACATTGTGCAGAACGCATTAATAAATTCACTTGCTAAGCGAGCATTTGTAATTAGTGGAATATTTAAGTCAATTGCTGCTCGACGTATCTTATAACCATTACTTAGCTCACCTGAAGTAAGATTCTTAGGTATATTTACCACCATATCAATCTGTTTCTTGTGAAGCATCTCTAATGCTTGAGGATGTCCCTCTTCACTAGGCCAATAAACTCGCGTATTATCTATTCCATTTTCCTGAAGGAACTTTGATGTACCACCTGTTGCATAAAGTTCATATCCTTTGCTTGCCAACATTTTTGCTGCATTAAGCATATCTGCTTTCTGCTTAGTATTTCCTGTTGACAATAATATGCTCTTCTTTGGTATTCTATAACCTACAGAAAGCATCGCTTTAAGAACAGCGCATGAGGTATCAGAGCCAATACATCCAACCTCACCGGTACTTGCCATATCGACACCTAATACCGGGTCAGCTTTCTGAAGACGATTAAATGAGAATTGACTAGCTTTGATTCCTACATAATCAAGTTCAAATAAATTCTTATTTGGCTTTTCTACAGGAAGACCCAACATAACCTTTGTAGCTAATTCAATAAAGTTAATCTTTAAAACTTTACTTACAAATGGGAATGAACGGCTTGCACGAAGATTACATTCAATAACCTTAATATCGTTCTCTTTTGCCAAATATTGAATATTGAAAGGGCCAGATATATTAAGTTCTTTAGCTATCTGACGACTGATTCGCTTAATACGACGTACTGTCTCAACATATAGTTTTTGAGGAGGAAATTGAATTGTAGCATCTCCTGAGTGTACACCGGCATACTCAATGTGCTCACTAATAGCATAAGCAACAATTTCACCATTCTGAGCAACAGCATCCATTTCAACCTCTTTTGCATGTTCAATAAACTGGCTTACAACAACAGGGTGTTTCTTAGATACGTTGGCTGCTAATAGCAAGAATTTTTCAAGTTCTTCTTGATTTGAACATACATTCATTGCGGCACCCGAAAGAACATATGATGGACGGACCAAAACAGGGAAGCCAACCTCATCAATAAACTCATTGATATCTTCCATTGATGTAAGCTCTCTCCATCTTGGCTGATCTACTCCTATTCTATCAAGCATAGCCGAAAACTTCTCACGGTCCTCAGCATTATCTATGCTCTTTGCTGTTGTTCCAAGGATATTGATATTTTGCTCATCAAGTCGCAAAGCCAAGTTATTTGGAATCTGACCACCTGTAGATACAATAACTCCGTGAGGATTTTCAAGTTCAAGGATATCAAGAACTCTTTCAAATGTCAACTCATCAAAGTATAATCTATCACACATATCATAGTCAGTAGATACAGTCTCAGGGTTATAGTTAATCATAACACTTCTGTATCCCTCTTTACGAATAGTGTTTAGAGCCTGAACACCACACCAGTCAAACTCGACAGAAGAACCAATTCTATAAGCACCTGAGCCAAGAACAACTATTGATCTATGGTCGCCGGTATACTTAACATCATTAGCAACACCACTATATGTTACATATAGATAGTTTGTTTGAGCAGGATATTCAGCAGCTAAAGTATCTATTTGTTTAACGACAGGAAGAATTCCTACCTGTTTTCTATGGTTACGAACATACATAACTCCATCTTCCATATCTCCCTCATAGCCTATTGCACGAGCGATTTGGAAATCAGAAAAACCTTGTACTTTAGCTTTTTTCAAGAGTTCATTTGGTAGTTCGGTAATCAGTTTATGGTTATTAGCCCATTGATGAAGTTTACTTGATGTATCACTTATATTTTTAAGTTTCTTCAAGAACCACTTATCAATTTTTGTAAGTTCATGAATCTGATCTACAGTGTAACCCGCTTTCAATGCTTTAGAAATTACGAAAATACGTTTATCGGTAGGTTCTCTTAATGCCTTATCAATATCATTGATAACCAATTCTTTATTCTCAACAAACCCATGCATGCCTTGACCAATCATACGAAGACCTTTTTGAATTGCCTCTTCGAATGTACGGCCAATAGCCATAACCTCTCCTACTGATTTCATTGAAGAACCAAGTTCGCGATCTACACCCTGGAATTTACCTAAGTCCCAACGAGGAATCTTACAAACTACATAGTCAAGAGCAGGTTCAAAGAATGCACTTGTTGTTTTTGTTACAGAGTTCTTCAAATCGAACAATCCATATCCTAAACCTAGTTTAGCTGCTACAAAAGCAAGAGGATAACCAGTAGCTTTGGAAGCAAGTGCAGATGAACGGCTTAAACGTGCATTAACTTCAATAACACGGTAATCTTCTGATTCAGGGTCAAAAGCATACTGAACGTTACACTCACCAACGATACCGATATGACGTATGATGCGAATAGCTAGTTCACGAAGTTTATGATACTCGCTATTTGTTAATGTCTGTGATGGAGCAATAACTATAGACTCACCGGTATGAATTCCAAGTGGGTCAAAATTCTCCATATTACATACTGTAATACAGTTATCGAAACGGTCACGTACAACTTCATATTCAACCTCTTTCCATCCTTTAAGACTCTTTTCTACAAGTACTTGTGGAGAGAAAGAAAATGCTTTTTCAGCAAGAACGTCTAATTCCTCTTCATTATCGCAAAAACCGGAACCTAATCCTCCAAGAGCATAAGCAGCACGGATAATTACAGGATAACCAAGTTCTTTTGCAGCTCGACGTGCATCTTCAATATTTTCAACGGCCTCACTTTTGATAGTCTTGACATTTATCTCATCAAGTTTTTTAATGAAGAGTTCTCTATCTTCTGTATCCATGATTGCCTGTACAGGAGTACCGAGAACCTCTACATTATATTTTTCAAATATTCCCTCTTTGAATAGAGCAACACCACAATTTAAAGCAGTCTGTCCACCAAAAGATAAAAGAACACCATCAGGACGCTCCTTCTCAATTACCTTCTCCACAAAATATGGAGTTACAGGAAGGAAATAAATTTGGTCAGCTACACCCTCACTTGTCTGTACAGTTGCAATATTAGGATTGATAAGGATAGTCTCTATACCCTCTTCCTTAAGAGCTTTGAGAGCCTGAGAGCCTGAGTAGTCAAATTCACCAGCTTCACCAATTTTCAATGCTCCTGAACCTAATAATAAAACTTTCTTTATATTTTCTTTCATGTTTATTTAATCTTTATCAATGGTAGATTAGAGTAATTTCACAAATTCATCAAATAAGAATTCTGTATCTGTTGGTCCTGATGCAGCTTCAGGGTGGAACTGAGCAGAGAACCAAGGTTTGTTTTTATGACGTATACCCTCGTTAGAACCATCATTCATATTAATAAATAAAGGTTCCCATTCGTTTGTAAGGGTATTATTATCTACAGCATAACCATGATTTTGGCTAGTAATGAAACATTTATTTGTTCCTACCATTCTTACAGGTTGATTATGACTTCTGTGACCGTATTTAAGTTTATAGATTTTTGCTCCACCGGCTTTTGAAAGTAATTGGTTACCCATACAAATTCCAAAAATTGGTTTGTCACTCCTCTCCATTGCCTTACGTATGTTTTGAACTGCTTCATCGCAAGTGTCAGGGTCGCCTGGTCCATTTGAAATGAATAATCCATCATATTCCATTTCAGTGAAATCATAGTTCCATGGGACACGAATAACCTCAACATCACGTTTTAAAAGACAACGAATAATGTTAGTTTTAACACCACAATCTAATAAAACAACTTTCTTCTTATCATCTCCTTGATTGTATTTTATAACCTCTTTACATGAAACCTTGTCTACATAGTTTATACCATCATAACAAGCTTGAGGGATGTTATCCGGTTCATCATCAAATACAATTCTACCCATCATTACTCCATGTTCACGAAGTACCTTAGTAAGTTCACGTGTATCTATTCCTGTAATTCCTGGTACTTTTTCACGCTTAAGCCATTCAGCAAGACTTTCATCAGCATTCCAGTGAGAATACTCATCACTATAATCACTAACAATAATTGCCTCAGCGTGGATTTTTTCACTCTCCATATAAGTTGCTAAACCATTCTCTTTAATAGTAAATGGAGGCACTCCATAGTTACCTACTAAAGGGAAAGTTAAAGTCATTAACTGTCCTGCATATGATGGATCAGTTAAACTTTCCGGATAACCTGTCATTGCGGTGTTAAAAACAACTTCTCCTGCTACCGGTTTCTCGTAACCGAACGACTTGCCTGAGAATCGGCTCCCGTCGTCAAGGATCAATGTTACATTTCTCATCACTATGATATCGTTGATATATTTATTTATTTTCTCATTTATAATATTCTCTCTCAATGTAATTTATAAAAGCTTGATTGACAAGCTTAACTCCACCATAAGTTGGATAGTCGCCGCTAAAATACCAATCACCTCTGTTATTAGGACATGCTTGGTGTAGATTTTCAAGAGTCTGATATACTATTTCAACTTTAGCTTTAGTTCCTTTCGGAGTTAGCAACTCAACCATCTTTTGGGATATCTGTTCATCTGTAAAAGGAGCATAAATTTCTTTTACATAATTTATCATCTTCTCTTTAGGAAAATCTATTTGCGCTTTTGATTTTCGGTAGGCGTCTTCTATAATAGAGGTCATATTCATATCCTTAAGCAACTCAATGGCAGCTTTAAAAGCTATGAACTGATCCATGCTTGCCATATCAATGCCATAATAATCAGGATAACGAACTTGTGGTGAAGAGGATACAATGACTATTTTTTTAGGATTTAATCGATCTAAAATACTTATAATACTCTGTTTCAAAGTTGTTCCACGAACAATACTATCATCTATTATTACCAAATTATCTTTGTATGGTACAAGGCTGTCATAAGTAATATCATAAACGTGTGCTGCTAAATCATTTCGGCTATTTCCTTCTGCAATAAAAGTACGTAGTTTTATATCTTTAATAGCAACCTTTTCACTACGAATCCTCATCGAGAGTATTTTTTCAAGTTCTTCATGAGTAGGTTTATGATTTAAAGAAGCGATTTTTTCAACTTTTAGTTCATTCAGATAATCGTCAAATCCTTGCAACATACCATAAAAAGCTACCTCTGCTGTATTAGGGATGAATGATAAAACAGTATTTTCAACATCGTAATCGATAGACTTCAAAATCCTTGGAACTAACTTTTCTCCCAACAATTTTCTCTCCTTATATATATCTTTATCACTTCCACGACTGAAATATATTCTTTCAAAAGAGCAAGAACTTTTTTTAAGCGGATTATTAATTTGTGATAATTGCATCACTCCATTTTTTGACATCATCAATGATTCACCCGGATTCAGCTCATTAATGTTATTTGCTTCAACATTAAATACAGTCTGAATAACAGGTCTTTCAGAGGCAACAACTAAAACCTCATCGTTTTTATACCAAAAAGCAGGTCGAATACCCCATGGATCTCTCAAAGAAAACATCTCACCACTACCAGTCAAACCACACATTACATAACCACCATCCCACTCTTTGCTTGCAGAACGAAGCACATTCGAGATATCTATTCTATCTTCAATATAGTTTGTAATATCCATGCCACTAAGCCCCATTTGCTTACTTTCAACGAAAAGTCTTTCAACTTCTCGGTCAAGTCTATGACCTAATTGTTCAAGAATTATGCATGTATCCGAATATCTTCGTGGGTGTTGTCCTTCAGCCGTTATTTTTTCAAAGATTTCCTCAACATTTGTCATATTGAAGTTACCACAAAGAGATAAATTTTTTGCTCTCCAGTTGTTACGCCTCAAAAAAGGATGAACATAGGATATACCACTTTTACCGGTTGTAGAATATCTAAGATGTCCCATGTATATTTCACCAGCAAAAGGCAAATACTTTTTAGCATATTCAGCATCATTAAGTTGGTCTTTAGGAATATCTTTGAAATTATTCTGCACTTCACCGAAAATATCCATGATAGCACCTGAACCTTGAGCACGTTCACGGAACATATACTCTTCTCCCGGATTTGCTTCTAATTTCACACAAGCTAATCCAGCTCCCTCTTGCCCACGATTATGTTGCTTTTCCATCAACAAATAGAGCTTATTCAAACCATACATCCATGTACCATATTTTTCTTGGTAATATTCTAATGGTTTGAGAAGTCTTATCATTGCTACGCCACATTCATGTTTTAACTGTTCCATCCTTCTTTATTTTAATGTTTAGTTATTTGTATAAATCCATCACTTTAAAATTGTTCTTTAATTGTATAGTTTTGCAAACTAATAATGGTAACAACCAAAGTGCCATAATCTCATCTATCTGAATGAAGAAATTTAATAGTAAGAGGTTAGGAAAAGTGCAAACGATGCGTTTTTTATTATGAAATATGATGATATAGCAGGACGAGAAGATGAAATTGCCTAGGCATTTGCTTAACTTGGCTTTAAGATATGTGCCAGTAAGACTAAAGAATTTTACCTTATAAGGTACTAAAACTGCAGTTTGCACAATTTGGGATTTTGAAATTTGGGAAAGATAATGGACTTGCCGGATTTTAATCCAGATTTTAAATAATAAAGTGCCTTTTTATATATATTACGTTGCACCTTTTCGTGGTTATCCATATTGCCTATCAGAATTTGTGTATATTCAGTAAAAACAAAAGTTTTTTTGTATGATACTGAATTTTTAAGTTCTAATCTTCTCTTTAGCGAGCCCACGTAATGCTCGATTTTCATACGACCCGATGGAAGAACACCTGTCAATAATTTTATATTAGCTATATCTAGTTATATTTTATTGTTTTAATTTAAATTTCTACTCACTCCTAAAAAACCAGATTACATTCTTTGCATGATTTTTTAATAAATTTGTTTGCAAATATAGGAAAAAGATGTGATTAAGTTAAGTAAAAAGCAGAGTTATTGAGTTTTTTTAAATAACAGTTTGTTTCTTTTAAAAATAAGTTGTTAATTTGCATGAATTTTGCAAATGGCTATGCGAGAAAAGAAAAATATTATATCATTTTGGTGATGCGTTAATCCCTTTTTATGAGGGAGGTAACGCATTTTTTATTTTAAGGAGTGAATATTACAACAAACAATAGAATATGGAAAATAATCTGAAAAAGGTATTGGTTTTAGGCTCGGGCGCCCTTAAAATTGGACAAGCTGGTGAATTCGATTACTCCGGTTCACAAGCTCTTAAGGCTTTACGTGAAGAAGGAATCAGTTCAGTGTTGGTAAATCCTAACATTGCAACAATTCAAACATCAGAAGGTATTGCCGATAAAGTCTATTTTTTACCTGTAACATCTTTTTTTGTAGAGGAAATTATTAAGAAAGAACGCCCTGATGGCATATTGCTTGCTTTTGGTGGACAAACAGCTTTGAACTGTGGTACAGAACTTTATCTTAATGGTGTACTTGAAAAATATGGAGTGAAGGTATTAGGAACTTCTGTTGAAGCAATTATGTATACAGAAGACCGAGACCTTTTCGTTAAAAAATTGGATGAAATTCCAATGAAGACTCCAATTAGTCAAGCTGTTGAAACCATGGAAGATGCTTTGAAAGCTGCTCACAAGATTGGCTTTCCGGTTATGGTTCGCTCGGCATATGCGTTGGGAGGTTTAGGAAGTGGCATCTGTAAAGACGAAGAGACTTTTGTACAGTTGGCCGAAAGTGCCTTTACTTTTTCAAATCAGATATTGGTTGAAGAGTCATTAAAAGGCTGGAAAGAGATTGAGTTTGAGGTAATACGAGATGCCAACGATCATTGCTTTACAGTTGCTAGCATGGAGAACTTTGACCCTCTTGGTATTCATACCGGTGAGTCTATTGTAGTAGCTCCAACTTGCTCACTAACTCCGGAGCAAGTAGAAATGCTACAAAAATTGTCTGTAAAATGTGTTCGTCATCTAAATATTGTTGGCGAATGCAATATACAATATGCCTTTAATGCTGAAACAAACGACTATCGTGTTATAGAGGTGAATGCTCGTCTAAGTCGCTCATCAGCTCTTGCTTCTAAAGCTACAGGTTACCCATTGGCTTTTGTTGCTGCTAAAATTGCTTTAGGCTATACACTCGATCAGATTGGAGAAATGGGTACTCCATATTCTGCATATGCTGCACCACAATTGGATTACCTTATCTGTAAAATTCCTCGCTGGGACTTGACTAAGTTTGTTGGTGTAAGTCGTGAAATTGGTTCAAGCATGAAGTCCGTAGGTGAAATTATGTCTATAGGTCATTCGTTCGAGGAAATCATACAAAAAGGTCTTCGTATGATTGGTCAAGGCATGCATGGCTTTGTAGGAAACAATGGAATTCACTTTGATGATTTAGATCGTGAATTGGAATATCCAACAGATTTGCGTGTTTTTGCTATCGCACAAGCTTTGGAAGAGGGATATACCATTGAACGTATTTGCAATTTGACCAAGATTGATCCTTGGTTCATTGGAAAACTAAAGAATATTGTTGATTGTAAGAATGTATTGTTGCAATACAATAAAATTGATGATGTTCCTGCGGAATTATTGCG
>JAEZKJ010000164.1 GCA_023415545.1 Bacteroidota bacterium | reverse complement strand
TCCGTAGCTCAGCTGGATAGAGCAACGCCCTTCTAAGGCGTGGGTCAAGCGTTCGAATCGCTTCGGAATCACTAATTGAAAATGAGAATTAGGCAGTTACGTTTTAACGTAATTGCCTTTTTTCATTTATAAACTTAAAACATTTCTACCAAACTTCAATACATACAAACTAATTCTCACACTATTTTATCTCAGTTTTATAAATCATTTTTGCATTAATATTTATATAAGTGTTGAAATAATATAATCCATAAAAAATAGTGATGTTCATAAATTTTACATGAACATCACTACTTATAAATATTATTTTATTCATTCAAAAGCATATTCTATTAAGCACAATAGCAATTTTCACGCTCAAAGAATAGCTAATGTAACTATACTTTTTTATTTAACTGAAAAGTCGAAACAGCATATGTTTTGTGCAAACCATTTGTTTTGATAGTTCTTATAGAAGAAACAGTATTCACCTGGTTCCAAACCATTTGGGAATGTTACTTCGAATGTTGTGTTATTTATTGACTTAATTTCAAAGTCAATAACATTTTTCTTACCTCCTGAAGTTGATCCAAAACCAGCTATAGAGAATTTCATGCCTGATGGTAAAGTACGTTTGTCTTTTTTCTCTTTCAATTTAATACATTCAAACTCATTTGGACTTTGTATATCATTCATCCAATTGAAATACCATGAATCTGCTTGTCCATTGAAAGCATCCATATCTGTTTTTGGGAAATAAAAACGGAAAATTGGATTACTAGCTTGATCACCTGATAGAACAACTGCAGCATGACTACCTAATAAAACCAAAGATTCTGATTTAATATTTCCACCACCAATTGCTGCACCAATAGCCATTCCTTTAACAGCACTAACTCCATTACCTAATGCATTACCAATCAAACCTCCTGCAATGGCAGAAGAAAAAGCATTAATGCCAGCTTTCTTTGTTTCTTGTTCGAAACTTGTTCGGTATAGTTTTTGAGGTTTGCCACCATCTGATGTATTCCACCAATAAACGCCATCATAACCAAAATCAGCTTTTACTATTTTTTGTATGCATTTAATTAATTCAGGACCTGCATTATGCTGTTTAAGTTCACGCATGCTATTCAAGTCCAATTTTAATTCACGATTTGATGAAGATTCTATTAATCCAATAATTTCCCCATCTGTAAAACCTTCATCAAGAAGTTGAATAATTAAATTGTTTGTTACTACTTCATCTTGTGCTTGTACTTTTAGTGTAGAAATTGCTAAAGCGCAAATAATGGTAAAAAATAACTTTTTCATTGTAATAAATATTTTATATTATTATTAGTTTTCTATTATATATATCGGAAAGAATATAAAAAGGTAAACAAGAAAATAGATTTTTTTAAATAATTTTTCCAACCTTCAAAATAATGCTTTGACTATTCTGTTTTAAACTATCTCCTTGTGATTGAAAAGAAAAGCTAATGCTTTCAAATTCAGTAATTTCGGGAGCGACATTAACGATCTTAATCTCTATTATATGTTCTTCATCTTTTTTCCATTTTTCAATAATTCGCTTGTTCTTTCCATTTAACAAGCAATTTTTTGCCGGATAATTCTCTCCATTAATATCTTTTGCCCTTGCTGAGTGCATTTGAATTTCAGCATTTTCTACTTCATTTTTCATTATAAAGGAGCATATTATATTTTTCCCTTCTCTACGAGCTATAACCTCACCAAAATGATAATTTTTAAGATTACTATATGATACAATTCGATTTACTGGTTTAGATACTTCTTTTATCTCCTTATCTTGAGTTTGCACTTTTTTCTCTACAATAATTGTATCTTTAACTATTGGTAAAGCCGGCTCTGGCAATGTTTCATCTACCTTATTTTCGGGCTTAACCTCTTTTACTATTTTTTTAATTTCCCTTGTTTCCTTTTTTTCAATAACTTCTTGCACATCATAATTAGTACTGTCGCCTACAATCGAATCTTGATAATTTAATAAAGAGTCTATTATCATTACATTAGGCTCTTTTACAGAAACAGGTTTTGGAGATAAAACTTTTTTAATAACTGGTTTTATAATGTTTTGATATACAGGGACAGATACTACTGCTGCAAAAGTCAATACAACAGCAAACATTGCAGCTATAGATATTGCATATTTTTTCTTATCATTTGAAATAGAATTGTAAACTTTCTCTATACGCTCATTATCTTTTTTTAATCCTATATCATTTATAGAATGAATAATGTATGCTATCGTTTTAGTCTGCTCAGCTAATTCGTTGGAGTTTTTAAGTTCTTTAGCAAACTCTTCTTCCTCTTTTGGATTTAAGTTCCCTGATAAATATTTCTCTATCTGTTCTAATTTATTCTTTTCCATCATTCTTAAATTAACCCTTTGTTTTGAAACTCAATTTCAGCAACACGTTTAACTTTAGCCATGCAACGGCTCTTTTGTGTCTTTGCAACATCTGAACTAGCCATTCCCATTGTCTTTGCAATAGTTTCCATTGTGCAATTTTCATAATAAAAACTGAATAATATTTTCTTACATGGCTCAACAAGTTTTTCTATAACATTATAGATGGTTGATTTACGTTCTTTTTCAAAATTATCTCCATCTGTTGACCAATATTCTTCAGATCTTTCATAAAAATCTAATGTTTCATAACTTGGTAGCTCTTCAGTAATTATATGCTTTTTACGAAGGATATCAATTATTTTATTCTCTCCAATTCGGTTAATATAAGTTTGTAAAGAACATGTTAATTCTTTTAATTGGCCTTGTTTTATATTTGTGTACAACGCAAGAATAGCATCATCATAAATTTCTTCTAAATCAAGAGTGGAAAAAGATGGATATTTAATGTTGAAATGAGTTATAAAAGGAGATTTGTATTGAAAATATATCATGTTCAACTCTTTATTGAACGATGCACCTTTTAAACTTGTAAATAATTTAATGTGCTTAATCATAGTCATTTGAAATAAAATAGCATTGCATCTTTGCTATTTTGTACTCCAAAATGGACTGTTTACTACATAACAAACAACAACTTACGTCAAAAAAGCAAATGAAAAATACATATATAGAGATTGGGTGTAAGCTTGATCGTAACTTATGTGTTATGAAAAGTGTCCAAATTTTCGGTACATAAATATCTTAATGCTTTCTTAAATATTCTTTGTTTATACAAAAGTAAAAAAATAAAATTGTAAAAAAAAATATATAAATGTAAAGACTATATTTCTTTTGTATTGTTAATGTAATGGCCTGTAGATATTTTATAGGCCATATTTTAAACTTATAGGTTTAGAATAATGTAAATTAATGGGATTACTATTGTTAATTATTTTCTTTTTATTGATACATTATTCATAACTACTTAATTTATTTATAATTATTACCACGGAATATGTACGCCAGTGAATTTTATAATACCATTTTGTGTGCCTTTAGTTCTGCTACCTATATAATCGAGTGTAATAGACGCTAAATAAGAACTTGTGTTTGGGACATTCTTTATTACTCCCTGTATATTTATAGGTGTTCCAGATATTAAATTTGATAAAGAGGGATTTCTACTACTATTTTTTACTACATATACATTATTAGACAAATTGCTATCTGTATCAATAGCACTACCCATATTAAAACCAAAACTACAATCATGATTTTTACCCGAATGATTTATTACTCTAAAAGTTATAACAACATCATTAGTCTCAATGTTAGGCTCTACTCTAACAATATCCCATTGAATCCCATTAACATCTGCCGCACTTGTTATTGTCTTTACATTTAATTGTTCCACTAAATTTACGTTCTCAGAAATTATACGATCAAGATTAATTTCTAATTGTATTACTTTTTGTGAAAGTGTATTTAACTGGTTTGCCAATCTCTCTAAATCAGCCTTTGTTGCATTCTGTGCAAAAAGGCTGTAACTTGCCATAATTGCTATTGCTGCTAAAATACTTTTGAGTTTCATGTTTATATATTTTAAATTAATAATTAAGTTTTTCTTAGTTCTACTTTTTTATCTATCATATAAGTGTGAAACTTTATTGACTTTATTAACTTGATGTA
>JAEZKJ010000150.1 GCA_023415545.1 Bacteroidota bacterium | reverse complement strand
TCATTATACTTTTGAATAAAATTATTCACGTCAATAGTAGAATTAAAAGAAATAGCGATAGCTCCATCTCCATTCTCATATATTGTCGACTTGATGGGTTCTAATTTATAAAAAGAAGAAAGAATATTTACACCACTATTTCTACTTGATAAATTTCGTAATGAATCGATATCACTATAATTTGGTAATTTATTAATTGATACATCCGAGTGCTCAATATTATATAATAAAGCAGGGTTCCATCCCCATGGTATTATTGATTCAAATTCCCCTTTTAATGAATATAAAATTGATGTCGATTGCAATTGAGGAAATAGCTTTTGCATCTCTTTAAAAAAATGTGAATTATTCTCATCACACAGTATAAATGATGATTTTTCACCCTCTTCTACATACCAAATTGGTAGTATCGATAAGTCCGATTTCATCTTATTAATTCGATTAGGAATCATATAATAAACTGAATATGACGCCAATGCCATATCATGTTCGGGATTGAAAAGCCAAATACTTTTTTGCATAAAAAAACGATAATTATCTATCAAAGTGTAAAGATACAACAATAATCTATTTACATTTTAAGAAATATAATATTTTGCAATCTCTACTTTGCAATTTAGATTTGTATTACTATATTTGCAGCTTATAAAAAATAAAAATATGGAAACCTTTTACAGAACACACTGCTATCTGGTAGAACATACAAATGCACCTTGCCGCCGAGATCTCATGGACGAAATTGATTGGTCCGACAGATTAATAGGCATAAAAGGAACACGTGGTGTTGGAAAGACTATTTTTTTGCTACAATATGCAAAGGAGAATTTCGGCACTGATCGTTCATGTCTCTATATAAACATGAACAACTTCTATTTTTCTGAGCATTCATTAGTTGATTTTGCGGGTGATTTTGTTAAAAGTGGAGGAAAAGTTCTTTTAATAGACCAAGTTTTTAAATACCCACAATGGAGTGAGGATTTAAGAAGATGTTATGATAACTATCCAAATTTAAAGATAGTATTTACAGGATCATCAGTTATGCGTCTAAAAGAGGAGAATCCAGAACTTAGAGGTATAGTAAAAGTATATTATTTACGAGGCTTCTCTTTTCGTGAATTTTTAAATATTCAAACAGGAACTAATTTTAAAGCATATACACTCGATCAAATTATTTCCGATCATGAAAATATCTCAAAAGAGATACTTAAAAAGGTAAATCCTCTTGAATATTTTAAAGATTATATCCACCATGGATTCTATCCATTTTACTTAGAGAAGAGGAATTTCTCGGAGAATCTTTTGAAGACAATGAACATGATGGTTGAAGTTGATATACTTCTTATCAAACAAATAGAACTCAAATATCTTTCTAAGATAAAAAGATTACTATATTTGATAGCTATCGATGGTCCCTCTGCTCCAAATGTAAGTCAGCTAGCTAATGAAATCCAGACTTCCAGAGCAACAGTGATGAACTATATTAAATATCTTGCCGATGCAAGGCTTATAAATATGGTTTATCCTTATGGAGAGGAATTTCCTAAGAAACCAGCAAAATTGATGTTGCATAATACAAATTTAATATATTCTATTCATCCTGTTCGTGCCAATGAGCAATCTTTAATAGATACATTCTTTATGAATACACTATATAAAGACCATAAACTTTTTAAAGGCGATAAAGGGACAACATTTAGAGTAGATAAAGATTATAATTTTAGGGTATGTGCTGAAGGATGCAAGTTCAAGAATAATCCTAATGTATATTATGCCATGAACAATTTGAAAGTTGGACGTGAGAACCAAATACCTTTATGGTTGTTTGGATTTTTATATTAAAATTGAAATATTTATTACCTAATAATTAGTAATTTATGACTAAACAGAAAAAATTCATCACTTGTGATGGAAATGAAGCTGCTGCACATATATCATATATGTTCACAGAGGTAGCAGCAATCTATCCTATCACACCATCATCTACAATGGCTGAACATGTAGATGAATGGGCAGCGGCAGGTCGTAAAAACATCTTTGGCGAAACAGTTTTAGTTCAAGAGATGCAGTCAGAAGGTGGTGCAGCAGGTGCTGTACATGGTTCACTTCAGGCTGGTGCGTTAACATCGACTTACACAGCTTCTCAGGGACTTCTTTTGATGATCCCAAATATGTATAAAATTGCAGGTGAATTGCTTCCTTGCGTTTTCCATGTTTCTGCTCGTACTCTTGCATCACATGCTCTATGTATCTTTGGTGATCACCAGGATGTGATGTCGGCACGTCAAACAGGTTTTGCAATGTTATGCGAGGGTTCTGTACAGGAGGTTATGGACCTTGCCGGTGTTGCTCATTTAGCAACTCTTAAATCAAGAGTTCCATTTGTTAACTTCTTTGATGGTTTCCGTACTTCTCACGAAATACAAAAAATTGAAAAACTTGAAAACGAAGATCTTGCTCCACTTATCGACAAGCAAGCTTTGGCTGAGTTCCGTGAACGTGCGCTAAGTCCTAACAAACCTGTTGCACGTGGTATGGCTGAAAACCCAGATGTTTTCTTCCAACACAGAGAATCATGTAATCCATATTACGAAGCTGTACCAGCTATCGTTGAGGAGTACATGAAAGAGATAACAAAAATTACAGGTCGTAAATATAATTTGTTCGACTACTATGGTGCTGAAGATGCTGATCGCGTAATCATCGCTATGGGTTCTGTAACTGAAGCTATCCGTGAAACAATAGATTACTTAAATGCTAAGGGTGAAAAAGTTGGTATGGTTTCTGTACGTTTGTATCGTCCATTCTCTGCTAAACACTTCCTTGCTGCTGTACCTAAGACAGCTAAACGTATTGCTGTTCTTGATCGTACTAAAGAACCTGGTGCTAACGGAGAACCACTTTACCTTGATGTTAAAGATTGCTTCTATGGTAAAGAAAATGCTCCTGTTATCGTAGGTGGTCGCTATGGTCTTGGTTCTAAAGATACAACACCAGCACAGATTATTGCTGTTTACGAAAACTTAAGTCTAAACATGCCTAAGAATGGATTCACTATTGGTATAGTTGATGATGTAACATATACATCTCTACCACAAGGTGAAGAGATTGCTATGGGTGGTGACTCACTTTTCGAGGCTAAATTCTACGGACTTGGTGCTGACGGTACAGTAGGTGCAAACAAAAACTCGGTTAAGATAATTGGTGATAACACAAATAAATATTGCCAAGCATACTTCTCATACGACTCTAAAAAGTCGGGTGGTTTCACATGCTCTCACCTACGTTTCGGTGACACTCCTATCCACTCTACATATCTTGTAAATACTCCTAACTTCGTAGCATGTCACGTACAAGCTTACCTAAACATGTACGATGTTACTCGTGGTCTTCGCAAGAATGGTACATTCCTATTAAATACTATTTGGAATGAAGAGGAATTGGCTAAGAACCTTTCTAACAATGTTAAGAAATACTTTGCTGATAACAATATAACAGTTTACTATATCAATGCTACTAAGATTGCCCAAGAAATTGGTCTTGGTAACCGTACTAACACTATTCTTCAAAGTGCATTCTTCCGTATTACTGAAGTTATACCTGTAGAATTGGCTGTTGAGCAGATGAAGAAATTCATCGTTAAATCATACGGTAAGAAGGGTGAAGATATAGTAAACAAGAACTACGCTGCAGTAGATCGTGGTAATGAATACAAAAAACTTACTATCGATCCAGCATGGTCTAACCTTCCTGCTGATGCTGCTCCTGTTAACAATGATCCAGCATTCATCAACGAAGTAGTTCGTCCTATTAACGCACAAAATGGTGACCTTCTTAAGGTTTCAGCATTCAAAGGCATTGAAGATGGTACATGGTACCAAGGAACTGCTGCTTACGAAAAACGTGGTGTTGCTCCATTTGTTCCAGAGTGGGATTCAGAGAACTGTATTCAGTGTAATAAATGTGCTTATGTATGTCCTCACGCTTCAATTCGTCCATTCGTTCTTGATCTTGAGGAACAGAAAGATGCTAAATTCACATCTTTAAAAGCAGTAGGTAAACAATTCGCTGATATGACTTTCCGTATTCAGGTTGATGTTCTTGACTGTCTTGGTTGTGGTAACTGTGCTGACGTTTGTCCAGGTAACCCTAAGAAAGGTGGAAAAGCTTTGACTATGAAGCCTCTTGAAACTCAGTTATCTGAAGCTGAAAACTGGGATTACTGTGTTGAAAACGTTAAGTCTAAACAGCATCTTGTAGATGTTAAAGCAAACGTTAAGAATTCACAGTTCGCTACTCCATTGTTCGAGTTCTCGGGTGCTTGTTCAGGTTGTGGTGAGACTCCATACGTTAAGCTAATAACTCAGTTATTCGGTGACCGTGAAATGGTAGCTAATGCAACAGGATGTTCTTCTATCTATTCAGGTTCTGTTCCATCTACTCCATATACTAAGAACGAGAAAGGTGAAGGTCCAGCATGGGCTAACTCACTATTCGAAGATTTCTGCGAATTCGGTCTTGGTATGCAGTTGGCTAACAAGAAGATTCGTGAACGTCTTGAAGATGCAATGAAAACAGCTTTAGTATCTAACACTTGCTCGGCAGAATATAAAGAAGCATTCCAAGAGTGGTTGGATGGCAAAGATGATGCTGACAAGAGCAGAGCTGCTGCTGAAAAAATCATTCCTTTGGTTGAAGCAGCAAAAGATAACTGCGAAACTTGCGCTAAGATTGCTGAATTCAAAGATTACTTAATCAAGAGAAGTCAATGGATTATTGGTGGTGACGGTGCTTCATACGATATCGGTTATGGTGGTCTTGACCATGTTATTGCTTCGGGTGAAGATGTAAACATCATGGTTCTTGATACTGAAGTTTACTCAAATACAGGTGGTCAGTCATCTAAAGCTACTCCTCTAGGAGCTATCGCTAAGTTTGCTGCTTCAGGTAAGAGAGTTCGCAAGAAAGACCTTGGTATGATTGCTACTACTTATGGATATGTATATGTTGCACAGATAGCTATGGGTGCTGACCAAGCACAAACTCTTAAAGCTATCCGCGAAGCTGAAGCTTATCCTGGACCATCTTTGATTATTGCTTATGCTCCATGTATCAGCCACGGTCTTAAATCAGGTATGGGTAAATCTCAAGCTGAAGAGGCTAAAGCTGTTGAATGTGGATATTGGCATTTATGGAGATACAATCCACTTTTGGAAGAAGAGGGTAAAAATCCATTTACACTCGATTCTAAAGAGCCAAACTGGGATGAGTTCCAAGGATTCCTTAAAGGCGAAGTTCGTTTCGCAGCTGTTGCTAAACAGTATCCAATAGAAGCTCAAGCTCTATTCGATGCTTGTGAAGATATGGCTAAAAAACGTTACGCTTCATACCAACGTATGGCAAACATGGACTGGAGTAAATAATTAGTTTACAACAATTCTATATATTTGAGGTGATGATCTTTTTTAAGGATCATCACCTCTTTTTTTAAAAACTTTTGTACATTTAAAAAGTTATTAATATAAAAGCTTGTATACCATGGACTATACTAATGAAAATATTAAAAACCTTATAACTGAACAAAGGGAAGAGATTACTGAAAGTTTAGTTTACCAAACTCTTGCTGATATTGAAAAGAACCCTGAAAATAGGGAGATTTTTTTGTCTTTATCTAGAGAGGAAGCAATACATTCTTCAATATTAAAAAAGTATACTGGTGTTGATGTAAAGCCTAATATGTGGAGAGTGAGAAGAGTGGCATTACTTTCTAAAATCCTTGGAATAACATTTGTTGTAAAACAGATGGAGGGAAAAGAGGAAGACGCTCAAAAATTTTATTCGATGTTTAAAGATAATGAAGATTTGATGCGAATAAAAGAGGAAGAGAGAGAGCACGAAAACAAACTTATCAGCATGATCGATGAAAACAGATTGGAATATATGGGTTCAATAATTCTCGGCCTAAATGATGCGTTAGTTGAATTCACCGGTGCGTTAGCAGGTTTTACTTTGGCACTAAATAACTCTTCACTTATCGCTCTTACAGGTAGTATAACAGGAATAGCTGCTGCATTATCAATGGCATCATCGGAATATCTGTCGACTAAAGCTGAAAAAAGTAGCAAAAAACATCCTATTAAAGCATCTATATATACAGGTATAGCATATATTTTTACTGTTTGTCTGCTCGTTCTACCATTTATTATTTTCAACAATGTGATTATAGCTTTAATATTAATGCTGATGATTGCACTTATTATTATTGCTCTATTCAACTACTATTATGCCGTAGCCAAGAGTGAAAGTTTTAAACATAGGTTTGCCGAAATGGCTATTTTAAGTTTCTCGGTAGCCTTAGTGAGTTTCCTTATTGGTTTTGCCTTGAAATCTATAACAGGTATCGACGCATAACAAAGCATTTATATAATAAAAAAGTCCTGCCAGTTTTGCTGACAGGACTATCACTTAAAAACTACTCTAATTTAGAAAAACATTAGAGCTATAGTTAAAGCTGGGTTTATTTCAATATTGGACCTTCACCCCATTGAGGAGCTCCCTTATCTTGCCATACACGTTCAGCATTTAGGATTCCCTTACCTGGAGTTGTTGAGAAGCCTTGATACTCGTATGCATCAACTTTGATTTGATACATCAAGTCAGTCTTCAACGGCGCAGTAACTGATGTACGACGTGGGTAGTATTCAGCCGGCATCTGATGTTCCGAGTAATCAGTACGTGCAATCAGTTTAGAACCGAACTTAGGACAACCTGAACGACGACCTGTTACAAACTGTTCGTGTGGCTGAAGAGTAAAGTGAAGTAGCTGTTGTAGATAAACTTTTTCCAAATCATCAGCTTTATTTCCTGTTAGCTGATAATCAGCTTGAGTAAGAAGTTTTTCAACTTCACCTGCTTTCAAATCAATAACCTCTTCATGTTCATCATATCCATAGTTTGTTCCGTAATATGGAACTTTATTTAGAGCACATAATCTGTCATACTCTTTTACAGAAGCTTCAACAGCTTTTTTGAAATATACAGAAGCATCTTGTAATCCTTCAGCACCATAAAGAGCAAACTCTGCTAGATATAGATTTACCTCAGCTGTTGTTAAATAGATACCATACCAAGGGTTATCATTTGTATCTTCAATAACCGGACCTTTAGGAGCAACAGGAAGAGTGAAATCTACTCTACCTCTCAACAATTCACCTTGGAACATTGAGTATGGACGGTATGTATGGTTGGCGTCAAATTTACATTGGTTAGTATAATCGAACCAGTCACCATAATTTGCAACATCAACATGAGCATTGAATGTATCTGGCAAACCATAGTAGCGAACCCATGGTTCACCTAAACCTGTCCAGTTTCTGAATACCTCTTTACCATCAACAATTTTAGTCTCCATATTGTCAAGGATATATGCAGGAATATCATCTTTACGATCTGCAGCTAAGAAGATATCAACAATTTTTGAGTTCCAGTTATTCTTTGTATAGAAGAAACGTACACGAGGGTCTTGATTTTTGATAAGGAAATCAACAACATTTTTTGCAGGAGCTGTACCTGTCAACACTGTATTATCCCAGTGATATACATAGTCACTTTGATCAGTATGTGTGTCAGCTTTATGGAACAACATGTCGTCGTTAACTCCATCAAGTACACCACATGGAGCAGCAACAACTTCAGCTGCTATAGATTTTGCCAAGTCGAAATTTTGTGAAATAAGACGTGCAGCAATTTTAAGCTTGATAGAGTTTGCAAGCTTGGCCCACTTATTCCAATCGCCTTTGTAAATAATATCTTGTTTACCTAAAGCTGTTTGGTTAGTTGCAGTTGTGAAAGAGTTGATAGCTGCATCCAACTGAGATAGCCATAGAGTATAAAGGTCCTCAACATGATCATATTTTGGAGTTAAAGTACCATTAAGATGGCCCATTGCTGCTTGTGTATATGGTATATCGCCACAGAAATCTGAATCGTAGATACCCATATAGATAGCAAGTACATTTAGAGCAGCCTCAACATTTTCAAAGCTGGCACTAGTAGTAGCATCCATTAATGAACGCTCATATTTCACTGAGTTAAGATATTTCAAAATATCAATGCATCTGTAACCCTGTTGAGAAGAACCTTCAATAACCGACTCTGTAGTACTACCTGTTGGTACACTCATTTGTGTACAGTTATAAAAATCTACAGCATTAAAGAACCAATATTGGTAGCTGTATGGCTCTAGTTCTAGAACCGCTTGCGCAAACAGGTAAGTAGGCTCACCTGTAGTGACCGCATCTTTCATTGAGTTGGTCTCTGCAAATTCATCTCTACAGCCGGTAGTAGTAATCATTGCACCGGCCAATAGAAGAGATGATAATAATAATTTATATTTTTTCATTTTATACTAATTGATGTTTGTGATTAGAATGATGCATTAACAGTAAACGTGAAATTCGATGTTACACCATCAAATGAACGTAAACGGAACTCAGCTGCTGCAGTACCTCTTACTGCCTCAGGGTTCTCACCATTAGGCATAGAGTTCAATAAATAGCCTAAATTGTGACCTGAAAGAGTAAGACTCAAGTTCTTAGCTCCAATCTTGCTGTATAGCTCAGATGGCATTCTATATGTCAATGAGATATCACGTAGTGCAATATAATTCAACTTAGTAAACCATGTATCGCTAACTACACCTCTATCAAATGAAGGGTTAACCCATTGGTTATTTCTGTAGTGCCATCCTGAAGCATGAGTAGGCTCAATAACTCCTTTATCAAATAGTTCTCTATAAGTTTCACCGTTGGTAGAAATATTACCTACACCTACTGTATAGTTACCACCACCTGGCTGTGCAATTACAGTACCTTGAGCGATGACACCTTCAGGAATTACACCATCATAATATGTTTTGTTATCCCATTTTGATGTCCATGAAATACCACCATACTTAAGACTTGAGTAGTCAAGAGATGTTTTTGTATAACCGTTAGCTGTACCATATTTACTACCGTAAGATGCTACATAACCACCGAATCGTGCATCAAGACCAATATTCAATGACCAGTTTTTATATTTCAAGCTAGTAGACAATGAACCAAGGAAGTCTGGATTGATAGAACCAACCTCTTCAATTTCACCTGAACGAGTGTAATAACCTGTACGTGATGAAGCGTGGTATGAGATATATGGAAGACCTGAAGATTTGTCGATCTTCTTACCTGAATCAGTAAGCAAAAGACCATATTCACCACCAACTTTAGCAACAGAACCGATACGGAAGTTACCGTAGCTAGGGTCACCTTGAAGGATGATATAGTCGGCTACGTTTTCATGAAGAGAGATGATTTTTGAACGGTTACGTGTATATGTAAAGTTTACACCCCACTCTAAATCTTTTGTACGAAGAGGAACAGTGTTGATAGCAAGCTCAACACCTGCGTTCTGAATGTTACCTGCATTTACATATTGGTATCTTATACCTGATACATAAGGAACAGATATTTTCATAATCTGATCAGTAGTATTCTCTTTATAATAAGTTGCATCAACAGCAATTCTGTTATCAAGGAATCTCCAATCTAAACCAACCTCCCATGAGTTCTTTCTTTCAGGACGTAGATCGCTAGAGTATTTTGTATCACCAATAACACTACCAAATATGTTATCGCTACCATTAGTTGCAGCGATTAATGAGTATGCCGAGTTGATTAGGTATGGTTCAGTATCATTACCAACTTGAGCCCAAGAAGCACGAAGTTTAGCAAATGAAATCCATCTTGGCAACTGCTCACGGAAAGTATTTGTGATCAACCAAGAACCGGATACTGATGGGTAGAAATATGAGTATGTACCATGACCATCACCATAAACAAGTGAAGAAGACCAGTCATTACGTCCTGTAACATCAATAAAGAACATATCTTTATAGCTAGTACCCACCTGTCCTACTACTGACAACATTGTCTTCTCGCCGGTGATTTTACCTGAATACTTAACAGGTTTCTTTGAGTTACCAATAAAGAATTGGTTTGGAACGATAAGACCACCATCTGTCTCAAGCTTCATTGTTTGACCGAATGAGTTGTAATATTCTCCACGAAGGAAACCATGAATCTCAAAATCATCATTGATTTGCTTGTTGAGGTTAAGGTTTACGTTCAAGTTAGTCTGTTCTTTTGTTGTGTTGCTCAAAGAGTAGTAACCATCAGTACCCTTATTTTGGTAACCTGGATCTGGTTTTTTAAACTCATTACGAGTATAATAGTAGTTATAGCTACCTTCAGCAACCAACTTTAACCAGCTGGTAAGATCAGCATTAAGTTTCAAAGATGGACGTACTACAGTCTCTTTCTGACGGAAATCGTTCTCATAAATTGACCACCAAAGTGATTTACCGCTTATGTTACCATATGCATCACCATATGCATTGTCAGCAATACCACCATGAAGACCTTTATATCTTCTTTTATCAGTATTAGGATCGTACATACGTGAGAATGTACCATCAATGAATTTTTCACCAATATTTATCTGTGCATTTCTTGGAGTAGAGTTGGCAAAAGTAATACCTGCCTCAAGTTCAACTTTATCTGTTAACTTATGGCTAGCCTTTCCAAGAAATGAAAGACGATCGAATGAGTTGTTGTCTACTGTACCTTCGGCATGTTTGTATGACAAAGATGTATAGAATGTAGTAGCATCATTACCACCACTTACAGAGACGTTAGTGTTTGTATTGAAACCAACTCGATGAGCATCTCTATAGTTATTTTTCTGAGCTCTATAAGCACGAGTTAATCCATCATAATATTCAATAGCGCTACCATCGAAAGCCGGACCAAAGCTCATATTGTGTGAACCAATAAGAGTGTGCTCACCTTTATGATTTAGATAAAACTGATTGTAGTTATCGAAAGCATAATAGTCGCCATTTGCATCTTTTTGACCATAGTTTACATAACCTGCTAAATATCCTTCACCATATACATTTTGAAGAGATGGTTGTTTTGTTATTACGTCAATACCGATACTTTGAGAGAAGTTTACGCCAAGACCTTTTTTACCTTTACCTGATTTTGTAGTAATAACGACAGCACCATTCAAACCTCTTGAACCATAAAGAGCTGTTGCTGCAGCACCTTTCAATACAGAAACAGTTTCAAAATCATCAGGGTTAAGGTTCTTAAGCTCATTACCATAGTCATTACTGTCTGCTTCCCAATCGGCAGAAGTATCAGTGATAGAGTTATCAAGGATAATACCATCAACAACATATATAGGCTGATTGTTCTTTCCTAGTGTTGAAGCTCCACGAATAAGAATTTTGTTGCTACCAAACAATCCACCATCAGATTGACTAATTTCAACACCGGCAACTTTACCTTGAAGAGCAGAAACAGGATTAATAACATTTGAGTTAAGGTCTTCACCTTTCATCTCTGTCATAGCGTAACCCAATGCTTTCTTGTCGCGTTTCATACCAAGTGCTGTTACAACAATCTCACTTAGAGTTTGAGTATCATCACTTAGAATGATGTCCAAAGGTTCGCCATCCCAATTTACCTCTTGTGTTTTATATCCAATATACGAAATAACGAGAATTTCTCCTTTATTAACATTGTCAATTGAGAAATCTCCATCAAAACCAGTGATAGTACCATTTGTGGTACCTTTTACTACTACTGAAGCTCCTATGATAGCTTCCCCTGTAGCATCTTTTACAATACCTGTGCAAGTAGATGCTTGTTGTGTTATTTGCAGCTTAGTCGCTGTGTTAGCAGGTAGCGCATGAACTATTCCTCCAGAAAGACTGAAGAATAATAACAAAGCACTAACTGAACGTAGTGGCTTTTGCATAAATGTGATTTTAGTGATTAATAGTTTATTACTAACTGAATTTCAAGTTTAGGTTTTACACTTTATCTCTTTTTTTGTCGCCACAAATATATAATTATTTTACTATCAACATTCTTTCTTAATTAAGTTTTTTATTATCACAAAGGTTGTTTTTGGATTTATTATATTAATAGCAAAATATTATTTTAATTATTTAATATTATAATATAATTACCAAATTTACTTACATTATTTATTACTCTCTACTAAGCATTTATGATTTAGTTGATAATACAAACGGGTAATGAAAATGTGAATCAAAAAAAAACTCCATTAGGACGTATCCTAAAGGAGATTACTCTGTATAAATATGACTTTTAAGTCAGCATAAAATGATTTAAATCCTACTATATACTCAATAGCCACGAACAGTCTATTACCAAATGATAAATTTCATACTCTCATTAATAGTGCCTTGATTCAACACAATAGTTAATCCTTCAATATTAATGCGTTTACAATTACAATTGAGTCATATTGCTAGGCTGAAAAGAAAGCCTTGCTACTCTTTGGAATAGCAAGGCTTTATAATTAATGTTTTATATGTAAATAATCTATCAAATTACGATAGTGTTCTTTAACGGACTTTGTTGTTTATTATACCAAATCCATTAGATAGATAAAGTAATGATATATAATTACTTAACTATATACGCACTACCTACAATACCTGAGCTAACCTCTGCATCGCTCTTACCGTTCCAACTATTGCCACTTAGGGTGATGTTACTTTCAGCAACTGTGATTCCACTATCAGCAGTAACTTTCATTAACTCTCCATCGCTATCGCCATCAGAAATAACAGTATTGTCGGAGATATTCAAAGTAGCACCTGTAGCGGCTACAACAAAGCGGAATGGACGGTCAGCTGTATTATTTATAATATTATCAGCAATCTCAACAGTGCCATAAATCTTAGTCATGTTTATAGCGCTATATTCTGAATTATTGAATGTACAACCATATATTTTTACGCCATTGTTATTTTGCAGAACCATCTGTGTTTTTCTATTATCAGGACGGCTACCATCAAAAGAACATTCTTTCACAGTAAAATTTGTTGCCTTGTATGTATCAGTGCCGGTATTTAATAACTCAGAGTTGTTGAATTTACAGTTGTAAACAAGAACATTTTCATTGTTCATTGAAATCTGCAAACCCTCTCCTGAAAATATTATGTTCTCAAATGTCCAACCGGTCATAGTAGGTTGAAAATCATTCTCCCCAAGTCTAAGTTTTGAGAAAGTTGCACCATTTTCTCCTACAATCTTCACATTCTTAGCTTCGTAATTTGCATAGTTATATCTGTGTCCATTATTGGTTGAGTTGTACAAATCAACATTACCAAAGTTCACACCTGCAAGTTTAATTATAACGTTATCTACTGCATTAGAAAGAACTGATTTAAGTTTATCAATAGTTGAAACCGTATAAGAGCAAGTGTTGTTCTCGATAGTCACATTATTACCATCGCTAACCTTGATATAATCAGGATCTTGACCTTTATAATCTATGATAGTGTTACCAGTTATAACTACTATAGCATCACTATTATTTAAAGATGCACGAATAAAACGTTCCTCACCTTCAATAGAAGTATTTCCTGTAATAGTAATTTCTCCTGTATAAGTCTCATCCGGATAATTTGTAGTATCGCTGGTAATCAACATATCACGCGCCTTAATGTTCTTGAACACATTATTTTGAATTTTCAAATTCTCCATTGCACGAGACTCGATAACCATATATGCGCCAGTAACTTCACAGCCTTTAATGGTCAAATTTTTAATGCCTGTAGTCATGACATACTCACTGGTCGATTTATCGAACAGTTCCTTATATCCACTGATTTGCTGGAATACGAATCTGTCATTACCATTAGCGTCGTTCATTGTACAATTTTCAATTGTCAATCCGTCAATACCAAGCGCAGAGCCTTTTTTACCTTCCATATTGAAAGCAGTCTTCTCCCCACTGAAGGTAACATTTTTCACAGTAAGATTCTTAATGTCGATATAGCTGGCGCCACTATTATCAATCCAACCTACTTCGAAGTCTATCTGATCGACAGTTGCACCAGGTGCACCAAGAATGGTAATATTCTCATATTTGCTGTATTTCTCATTGCCTGCAGCATCGCCACCAGCATTGGTAATGTCCACTACTTTTTTAAAGGCATTCTGACGGAACACAAGCGTACCATAATTTACTCCCGGTTCAAGCTGAATTATTGTGCCGTTTGTAGCATTATCAAGGGCTTCCTGTGCAGTTAATGGAAGAGCATTTTCATTACCACTATAAGTTACTTCTGCAGTACTATATGCTTTAGAACGCTTAATAGTAATAGGTTCATCTGCTTTATGAGTATAAACCATCTTCTTTCCCACATTGTCAAAGATAGTAATAGTGATACCATTTGTCACATTTTCAAAAGGAAGCATAGCCACAATAAAGTCTGTAGGATCAGAAGTAAGTTGTACACCATTACCACAGTCTAATGTAATAGAATTTGAACCTTCGATAACGTCAACAGTAGGAGATGAAGAGTTGGATGCTGTAATATTGCATTCACCTGCCAAGTTTGCATCTGCGCTGAAAACAACTTTGGTGATTTTAGCTTCACCTGTCAATTGCAATCTAAATATAGCTCCTACATTTTTAAACTTAAGATTAGCGTCCAATGAACTCGAAGTTACAGCTACCATAGGTGATGATCCATTTCCGAAGGTACCACTTTCACTAAAAGTTTGTACAGCAGGGAAAGTTGCATTAAAAATGTATGAGCCATCGTTTTCTCTAACTGTTACTTTGTCGTCATATGGATAGAAGGCAACATTCGCAGACAATGAAATAATTGAACCATTAGATTCTGTTCCAGCAGATACTAAACTCTCAGTAAATTTACCATAAGTAGTACCGGCTCCTTCATTCAATATAAATGCGTTATTAACTGTATTACCACTAAAAACACTAATTTGATCACCTTCAGACCAAATAACATTATTCTTATTATCGAGTGCAGTGCGGGTATCAACACCATTCTCTGTAGATGCATAAAATGTCTTACCTACATTATTTTGAACATTATACAACTCGTCATTTTTTTGACAACCTACAATAGTAGCAAGTGTCAATACCATAGCTAAATAACAAATTCTTCTCATAGAATTATAATGAAAATATATGACGTTTATTACTCCCAATCACCAAAACCTTCGGTATTAGAATTTGCAAATCCTTTTTCAATTTCAACCTCTATAACCTCCAAATGTGGTGCCTCATAGATTTCATATTCATTTCTTTTGTCCATAGTTCATTGTATTTAAAATATAAATAATTTTACAATATATTTTTTTGAATTTTAACTCACTTCCCTTTGGAAGAAAAATAATCATTAAAACAAAAATACATAGTATTTTACAAATTAAAAAAAATACAATAGAAATGTTATGCGTGAATTTGTGTTGGATTAGTGGCGATACGGATTGCTGAGCATATAAAATGTTTATTTTTTCTCTCTTAGACAACCATGATTCCTCTTCAAATAAAGTGGTTCAATGCACATCACCTTCACGTTTTCCAAAAGATTCATCAGTCATAGGCACATTAACTATATC
>JAEZKJ010000127.1 GCA_023415545.1 Bacteroidota bacterium | reverse complement strand
AAACATGCATAACCTGCTGAGTAGTATTGGTATGGATCAAGACCAAAAATATTGAAACCTTCTGATGTAACCTCAGCACCTGTATACTCATTTCCTTTATTGTCTTTCGCTGTCCATACATTATTCTCTGAATATGGATCGTAACCTGTTATAAATACTTTTCCACCATCGGCTACCTTCTTCTCATCAGCTACAATTTTTATAGGAGCAACAACTGCTTGACGAGCAAATCCGAAGCCACGTGGTGGACGATGATAGAACACGTACCATTGGCCATTTATCTGTTCTATACTACCATGAGTGTTGTGACCGGCATTTGTAGTCATCAATGCAGAACCATCTTGATTAGGAACGATACCTCTTGAATCAACAACAATACCACCACTACGCCATGGGCCCAATGGAGAGTCACCATAAGCATAGCGAAGAGTTGAATTTGAACTGCCTACTCCATAATCAGGGCCTGAATGTCCTGAGAATATCATTACATATTTGTTTCCAACCTGACGTATAGATGATGCTTCGAAGAAGTTGAATTGACCCGGGTCTTGTTCTTTATATAGTGCAGGGTACTCTGTTCCTTTTGGATCTTTTACCACTCCATATCTGAAACTTGCAGGGATGAAATATGGGATAATTTCTGTACCCGGACGTACCGACCACATTGTATTTTGATCAAGTTGTGCTGCCGATGAACGTTGGAAACCCCAGAATCCATAAGCACGGAAGCCTATAGAATAATCAGGATCATTTTTATCAGTAATATTCTCAACAAATATCGAAGGGTCGAATCCTAAGAAGCTACCTTTTTTAGGATGAATTCTATCTTCCTCCATATTTACTGGAGTAAATGGTCCATCAGGACGATCACTTTTGCAGACCATTGGTTCACGGAAGCGACCACGGCTATGCGGATAAAGATAATATACCTTCTTTCCGTTCTCTTTTACCTCAACTAAATCGGGAGCATACATTACATCCCATTGGTCTTCGGTATAATATGTGAATATTGGACCTTCATCTCTCCAGCTTGTAAGATCTTCTACAGGAGCCGACCACATACGGATGTCAGGACCACAGTAACTATCAACACGCACATCATGTGAGCCAATAATATATGCTCTGAATTTACCAGGTTTATCAGGATCTTCAAAAACTCTTGGTTCACCATCAGGAAGATGTTCCCACAAAGGTAAGTATGGGTTACCTGCTTGTTTATGCACATATCTGGATGCTGCATCTTTACGTTCAGGTGTCACTCCATCGGATGCGAAAGTGGCAGTTGAGTTAAGCATGAAAGTTAGTCCCATAACTGTTATACATTGCTTAACTAAAGTGTTTCTTCTTTTCATAGATTACTAAATTGATTATTAAACAAAAGTAATCTCTTAAATCTGCATAGACAACATAAAGGACTATGGCCATGTTACATAATATTGTTCATATGTTTCAAATTTCAACTTTTCCTATACATTTATCTATTTTCAGTTACCTTTGCATCTATAATCGTTAATTAGTAATTAAAATGTGGAGTCAGATAGAGTTTAAGTTAGAGCCTAAAAGAAGAGGCTTCCATATTATAACAAGTGAGGTAATTCGTAATATTCCACCACTGCCAAAAGTGGGAATGCTTCATCTTTTCATAAAACATACATCGGCAGGACTAAGCATAAATGAAAATTATGACAGAGATGTTCGCACCGACCTTGAGAGTATATTCAACAATATTGTAAAGGAGCGGGAGCCATACTATATACATACCTTGGAGGGGGATGATGATATGCCTGCTCACGCAAAAAGTTCAATTGTTGGTTCATCCATTACTATCCCTATTACCAATGGACGACTGAATTTAGGTACATGGCAAGGTATATACCTTTGTGAGTTTCGAAATTATGGCGGAAGTAGAAGTATAGTAGCCACAATATCAGGAGAATAGAGCTTTTGTATAGATAAAAAAGAGCATATTAATCAATATTGAGTATTAATTACTCAAATTATACCTAATTCAAGTGATTGTACGAGAAATTTATAGCAGCTATCTTTGCACTACAATAAATTGTATTTATTACATAAGCCACAGATAAAAAAATTATTAGTTAATAGTGCTCCCTGCGAAGTGATTCGTGGGGAGTACTGTTTTATATAGGTCAGAAAAGCTTTTGGATGAAAAAAATATCTATTTTTGTGTAATTACATTAATATTAGAAACAAATATTATGAACAACATATTTAAATCACCTTGGGCATGGATACCTACACTATATTTTATTGAAGGCATACCGTACTTTATTGTCAATAATATATCGGTGATGATGTTTACAAAAATGGGTGTTCCCAATGGTGAGATGGCGTTTTTTACAAGTCTTCTATACCTTCCCTGGACAATAAAGCCTTTTTGGAGCCCTTTTGTTGATATTATCAAGACAAAAAGATGGTGGATTATATCTATGCAGATTTTAATGTCGCTTTTCTTTATTCTTCTGACTCTATCTATACCCTACCCTTCAGTTGAAACAATTGCTTCAGGAACCACTCCAATAAGCATGTTCACTATAACTTTATTACTTTTTATACTTACAGCCTTCGCTTCTGCAACTCATGATATTGCAGCCGATGGATTCTATATGCTATCACTTAATAATAGTGATCAAGCTAAGTTTGTTGGAATACGTAGTACATTCTACCGATTGGCCTCTATTTTTGGACAAGGTGTATTGGTTGCTGTTGCCGGATGGATTGAAGTGAAGTATAATAATATACCTCTTTCATGGACTATTACTATAGGCCTGTCATCAATAATCTTCGCATTAATAACTCTTTATCATATATATATATTGCCAAGACCGGCATCCGACCATTCAGTTATTGGTCATGGTAATGCAAAAGCAAAAGAGATATTTTATGAATTTGGACGTACATTCGCCACATACTTCACTAAACCTGGAGTATGGTTTGCTATACTGTTTATGCTACTATACCGTCTGCCCGAAGCTTTTCTTTTGAAAATGTGTATGCCATTTCTTGTTGCCAACAAAGAGGTCGGAGGTTTACAACTCTCAACAGCTGAGGTAGGAATAGTTTATGGAACTATAGGTGTTATATCATTGACCATTGGAGGAATTATTGGTGGTATTTATGCTTCACGAGTAGGATTGAAAAGAGCTATTTGGTGGATGGCAGCTTCAATAACACTTCCTTGCTTGGCTTTTGTATATCTTGCCACAGCTCTACCTGATAATATATACCTAATATCAGCTGCAATAGCAATTGATCAGTTTGGTTATGGTTTCGGATTTACTGCATATATGCTCTATATGATGTACTTTTCGGGGGGAGAGTTCAAAACTTCACATTACGCAATATGTACAGCATTTATGGCTTTGAGTATGATGATACCTGGTATGTTTGCCGGATATATACAGGAAGCACTAGGATATATTAACTTCTTTTGGATGGTAATTGCTTGCAGTATGGCAACAGTTATTGTAACAATATTTGTAGATAGACAGATTGATTCCAACTTTGGAAAGAAATAATTAATTGGGATATGGCATTCGAGAATATATCCGAGCAAAGTTCACTATACGATAATTTAGAAGATAAATCGGTTGGTGAGATACTATATGAGATCAATCATGAGGATCAGAAGGTAGCTATAGCCGTTCAAAAATGTATTCCTCAAATTGAGAAATTAGTAAATATGATTGTTCCTCGCATGAAAAAGGGAGGAAGAATATTCTATATTGGAGCAGGTACGAGTGGACGTCTTGGAGTTCTTGATGCTTCCGAAATCCCTCCAACATTCGGTATGCCACCAACACTGATTATTGGGTTAATAGCAGGAGGTGATAAAGCTCTTAGAACTCCTGTAGAGAATGCTGAGGATGATACTCATCGTGGATGGGAGGAGTTAATGGAGCATAAAATTTCCCAAAATGATACTGTGATAGGTATTGCTGCATCAGGAGTTACTCCATATGTTGTTGCTGCCTTACATGAAGCAAGAAAAAATGGTATACTTACGGCATGTATAACCAGTAACCCGGATTCACCTATAACACATGAGGCTGATATTTCAATTGAGATGATTGTTGGACCTGAATATATTACAGGTAGTAGTAGAATGAAGTCAGGAAGTGGTCAGAAGATGGTTCTTAATATGATATCTACTTCAGTAATGATCAAACTGGGAAGAGTAAGAGGCAACAAAATGGTAAACATGCAACTTACAAACAAAAAACTTATTGACCGAGGCTCCAGAATTTTAGTTGAGGAGTTGGGAGTGGATTATGATTTAGCAAAATCTATACTTCTTATAAATGGATCGGTGGAAAAAGCAATTGAGGAATACGACAAAAAACACAATATTAGTTAGGGTGAAAAGTGCATATAACCAGAAAATGGAGTGGATGGATAATGCTATCAACGCCTGGTAAGATCAGACTATTATTTTAAATATATAACGAGGATAACCATTTATTATTTTGGTTATCATTGTTTACTTTGGTTTGATGAATAATAAAATATAGAGCCGGTCCAAAAAAATGAACCGACCCCATAAAGATTATACTATTACAAATTGTTTTAAACTTATTCAGCTACAAGTTCTATATTTGTGCTCTTCAAAAGAGGTGAATAGAAAGATACTTTTATCTTTCCTTTCCCACCTGTTGTCTGTATATAACTTAACAGACGTCCACGGAAAGCACGATGTTGATTATCTGTATAATCCGACATATCTCTATTATTTGAACCTTCCAAACCTAAGAGTTTTGCAGGACCTTCAACGATACAAGTAATCTCATTGTCACCAAGTTTTACAACTGTACCATTCTCATCAACTACCTCAACAGTAAGATGTGCAGTTGATTTGTTTGAGCTAAGTTGACTCTTGTCAGCTGTTACACGAAGAGCATAAGGACGTCCTGAACTCTTGATTGAGTAAGTAGAGAGCACTTTACCCGACATATCGCAACCCTCTGCCTTTAGTTCACCGGCACTATAAGGAATATCCCAATAAATGATACCGGTCTTTTCATCATAAGGTTTCATTGCTCCTACCTCTTTTCCATCAAGAAGCAAACGAGCTTGTGGTGCATTAGTATAACATACCACACGGATTATATCACCCTCATTGTAATTCCACAAATCCCATGCATCAGTAGATAAATAATCACGTCGTGGTTTGTAATATGTTCCTAAATAAGTTACAGGAGTTTCACTCCAAAGAGAAGCACGGAAATGACCTCTAGGTTTTGTGAAACTTCCAAAATCAAGCAGGCCGGTATAAAGTCCTCGTGATGGCCATGCACCACTCTCACCAAGATAATCTGTACCTGTCCAGATGAACTGACCAAAGATAAAATCTTTATTCTTCACTGCATACCAAGCATTCAAATCCGAACGGTTTTCACTTCCATATATGATACGATTGGGATATTTAGCATGGTCCATATCATATCTATTTTCTGTATAGTTATATCCTACTACATCAACAGCCTCTGGATATTCAGTTTCGTTACTCATGACCACGCCTGCAAGGGCACCTGTTGTAGGACGGCTCTTATCAACAGATTTTACACATGCCACCAAACGTTTAGCTATTTTACCGATACGCATTGCATCGGGAGCTTTAGGATTATACCCCCCAAACATAGGTTGACTGATTGTAGAGCCATCAAGTATTGGATGTGAATATGGATCATTAGGATAGTCAACCTCATTTCCTATACTCCATAAAAATATAGAAGTATGATTACGGTCACGACGTACCATATCAGTAACATCCTTTTCTATCCATTCTTCGAAGAAGTCGAAAGTACCATCGAAACCGGGAGTACCTTTATTCCATCCCTTTATCCATTTACGTTTAGGGAATTCCCACTCATCCGATACCTCATCCATAACAAGCATACCTTGTTTATCACAAATATCATATAGTACAGGAGCTTGTGGATTATGACTCATTCGGATTGCATTTACTCCTATTGCTTTAAGATTAGAGATACGACGTTCCCACACCTCTCTTGGAACAACTGCGCCAAGTACACCTGCATCGTGATGCAGACATACACCTTTAACCTTCATCCATCGGCCATTAAGAGCAAAACCTTTGTTGGCATCGAATTGTAATGTGCGTAATCCTACTGTCGACTCGCTCTTATCTATCTCCTTGCCATTCTCAATCAACTTGGTTGTGAGTTTGTATAGATAAGGTGATTTTAAATCCCAACGTTTTGGATTCTTTACATTAAGCTTAAGAGTTGATTTACTCTTACCTTTTTTAAGATCAGCAACTTTAGCTTTTGATGTAGCTACCACATTACCTTTATCATCGGTAAGTTGAGCAAGAATCTCCAATTTACCTTTCGCATCTTCATGTTTCTCAACTTCTGCCTCAACATTTACAACAGCTTTCTTATCGTTTATAGAGCTGGCACTCCAAGCTACACCCCATTGCGCAAAGTGAGTCTGACCAGCAGAAATCATCCATACATCACGATAGATACCCGAACCGGTATACCAACGTGAGTCGGCATAACGACTATGGTCAACACGTACAGCCAATAAATTTTCTCCTTTTTGTAGATAAGGAGTCAAGTCGTACATGAATGACACATATCCATTAGGACGTTTTCCTAAAAGATGACCATTAATATATACCTCACTACGATTATACACTCCCTCGAAATAGATGTAGTGACGAGTGGCATCATCGTTTATTTTGAAAGTTTTTCTATACCATCCTATACCACCCGGAAGATATCCTGTACAACTGGCAAGAGATGGTGATAATTGATGCTCTACGCTCCAATCGTGTGGCAAATCAAGTTTACGCCATTTTTTGTCATCGAAAGATTGATTTTTGGCATCAGCATTATCATTATCAAGCTGGAAAAGCCAGTTTTCGTTGAAAAGAGTAGCCTCGCCAAAAGAGACTTGAGCATTCGATGATTTTACTACTCCCAAAAAAAGAAATAGGAGTAAAAATGCTTTTTTCAAATTTTCCATGTCTTTTTGTTATATAGATTATAGTTTCACAAAATTCAGCTACAGTTTACCACACGAAGTGGCTTAAATTTTAATTGATTTTGTTGATATAAAAATTGATTTTATTTTTGTTGTATAAATTTGAATTATTATTATAAAAAACATAGTAATAAATCTTTCATTTTGAGTATATAAATCAGTCAAATAGTGATAATTAAAGACATTTTACGACAAGTTAAATTAACCACCCTCTTTTTTATGAAAAATCTTACATTTTTATTATTCTTATTTTGCTATTCATCTCTATACGGACAAAGCTACATAGTAAAAAATTTGGGTATTGAACAAGGGCTTTCCAACAACTATGTTGTAAATATTGAGCAAGACAAACTTGGATTTATGTGGTTTGCCACTGAAGAGGGACTAAATATGTTTGATGGAACAAATTTCCGTTCATTTTACAAGGAATCAGGTAATGATATTTCTCTTTCAGGCAATGAGCTGAATGATTTATTCGCCGATCCTGTTGACTCCATATTATGGATAGCAACTCAAAGAGCGGGATTAAATGCTTATGATTATTCCAAAAACAAATTTTATACTTATAAGAACATTCCTAATGATCCAAATAGCATCATAACAAATGATATCACTAAAATTACTCCGTCAGCTGATGGAAACATATGGGTATGTACATATTGGAGAGGTGTAGACTATTTCGATAAAAAAAGCAAAATATTTACTCATTACAATAAAAGTACAGTAACCGGGCTACCAAGTAATAATGTATGGTGTGCTTTAGATGATTATAATGGAAATTTATATATAGGTCATGTAAAAGATGGGTTATCTATACTTAATTTGGCGACACATAATATTAAGAACTTTCGTTGCAATAAAAAGGATGCCAACTCAATTCCTGCAGATGAAGTTACTTGTATATATAAAGACAAATTAAATAATATATGGGTTGGTACTTCTAAAGGTGTTGCTTTATACAACCCACAAGAAGAAAACTTTATGATTGTTAAAGATGTAGACAACAAACTTTCGCATAAAGTATATTCTATAAAACAGACTAATGATAATAAACTATGGATTGCAATGGAACAAGGTGGCATAGCAATTCTTGACCTTACTAAATATCTTTTTAGTTCAAAAAGAGAAACAGCAATTACCTATATCAATGAGGGTGATGAAAATTGTGGACTATCGGGAAACTCTATTCGAACACTATTCCAGGATTCATATGGGAATATGTGGATAGGTGGATGGGGAAATGGAATTGATTTCATTGCACATGAAACTCCCCTTTTTAATAGATTAAAGTATACTCCAAAACTATATACAAACTCATTGACCAATAAAACAGCATCTACCATTTGCATTGACAAAAGTGGACAACTTTGGGTTGGAACTGATGGAGGAGGGATAAATTTATTCCACAAAGGGCAACGTATAAATGTTTATAAAACAGATAAATACATCAATAAAAACAATTACATTCAAGCATCACTTTGTGATTCAAAAGGTGATCTCTGGTTTGGATTGTTCTATGGTGGTGTACTATATTTTAATTCAACCAGTAAAAAGTTCGAACGAATAACATTAGATAAGAAAGAGCCCTATAATAGAGATGTTAGAACATTCTTTGAAGATAAAAATGGGTTTATATGGGTTGGAACAAGTCAAGGAATTTATGTAATTGAACGTGATAGTAAAAGAGTAATTAAGCATTACTCACTAAAAAACAATCTTGTGCGTGCCATTCATATAGATAGTAAAGAACGAGTTTGGATTGGTTTTTTTGGTGATGGTGTAGCTTTATACTCTCCTAAAATGAAACATCTGGCAACTTTTGATGTTGGGAATAAATTTCCTTCAAACACAGTTAATACTATAGTTGATGATAGCCATAATAATATTTGGATTGGAACCGGTGAGGGTGCTGTAAAATTTGAGAATAGTTCAATTGATAAGTATACTATTTTCAACAGAGATAACGGATTGGAGAACAGTCATATATTTGCAATTACTGAAGATAACGAAAAGAATATATGGTTAAGTACAAACCATGGTATATCATGCCTTAATGAAAATGGGAATATAATTTATAATTATGGACTAAGAGATAATATTCCATTAGGTAGTTTTTGCAGCAGTAGTGTTGCAAAAGATAGAGATAATAATATATATTTTGGCTCTATAAATGGTGTATGTTTCTTTAACCCTAATAATGTACTGAAAAAACGTATATCGCCTAAAGTACATATTAACACTTTAGAAATTGAAGGAATAATGTATGATGATCTTCATAATACAAATAAAATAAATGTAATTGGAGAAAAAGAGGTACACTTAAACCATAAGCAAAATAGTTTTAAAATAACTTTCAATATTCCTAATTATGCTCTATCATCTCGTGTAGATTATGCATACCAACTTAAAGGACTTTCAGATAGTTGGTTTACAATTAAAGAGGGCAATAGTGTCTCTATAAGAGATTTGGCTCATGGGAACTATAAGTTTAATGTAAAAAGTAGATTAAATAACCAAGAGTGGTCGGATGAAATTTCGTCTTTAGATATTCATATAGCTCCACCTATTTGGCTAACATGGTGGGCTAAACTTATTTACATTATAGCTATACTATTATTTGTACTTTTCTTTATAAAACTATATAAAAAGAGATTAGATGTAGAAGCACTTTATAAGTTGGAGAAAAAGATGCGTGAACAGGAGCAGGAACTTAATGATGAAAGATTACGTTTCTACACTAATATTACTCATGAGCTACGAACTCCACTAACACTTATTACTGCTCCATTGGAAGATTTAACACAAAATAGATCACTTAGCTCTTCTGATTTAAGCAAGGTTAAAGTGATACATAAAAGTGCATTAAAACTACTCGACCTAATAAATAAATTGTTAGAGTTTAGAAAAGTTGAGACGCACAACAAAAAACTATGCGTTGAAAAAAGTAATATCGTACCACAAATAAAGGATATTTGCCAAAAGTATAAATCTTTAAATGTTAACCCTAACGTTGAAATAAATTGTAATATACCGGAAAATGATATCACATTGTACTATGATAAAGAGGTTATACAGACTATTCTCGACAACCTGATATCAAACGCTTTAAAATATACAGACAAAGGTTCGGTGACTATCGGACTTGAATTGAAAGAGGAGAAAGATGATAAAGTAGTTGAAATATCTGTTTGCGATACAGGTTGTGGAATAGGCGAAGAGGCTTTACCTCATATTTTCGATAGATATTATCAAGAGAAAAGGAACAGTATGGCAGCGGGTACCGGTATAGGACTATCACTTGTAAAAAGAGTTGTTGAGTTGCATGAAGGTAAAATTTCTGTTCAAAGCAAAGAAAATGTGGGAACTACTTTTTGTATCACATTATCCACAGAGAACATCTATGGTAGTGCTTTACATAAAGAGAGTGAGAAAAAAGGGGATTATCAGTTTAAAAATATAACAATAGAGCCAAGCAATTCGGATAAAAACATACTTCTAATTGTTGAGGACAATAAAGAAATAGCTGAATATATTGCTGAAACATTTAAAGAAAAGTTCGATATTCATATTGCCATGAATGGTCAGCAGGGAAAAGAGATGGCTCTTAATATCATTCCTGATATTATAATAAGTGATATAATGATGCCTATCATGGATGGTAATAGCATGTGTTCATATCTGAAAAATGATATGCGCACAAGTCATATACCAATAATTCTTCTTACTGCCAAAGATTCATTAAAGGACAAGGAGGAGGGATATAATGTTGGTGCCGATTCATATCTTACTAAACCTTTCTCTTCAAATCTGCTTAAAAGTAGAATTGATAACTTATTGAGTTCACGTAAAAAATTGGCATCATATTACAAAAACAGTATTAACAACAATAATAATATTGAAGATGAAGGGAATGTAGAAGTAGTTCAACAAGAGACTACTTATAATGTTTTAGACAATGAGTTCATAGAAAAAATAAATAGAATAATTAATGAGAACTTTGAATCCGAGAAGATGGATATAGCCTTTCTTGCAGATAAAATGTGTATGAGTAATTCCACTCTCTATCGTAAGATGAAAGCACTTACCGGTCTTTCAACAAACGAATATATTCGTAAGATGAAGATGAAGCATGCAAAAAAACTTCTCTTGGAGGGTAAATACAATATTTCAGAGATATCTTTACGTATAGGTTTCAATAATATTTTCTATTTCCGTCAATGTTTTAAAGAGGAGTTTGGAACAACTCCTTCCGAATACTTGAAAAAAGCGAAGGAGAATATAAAGAGTAGTAACTAAATAGAGTACATCTATTATCACAATTATGACAGAATAAAAATGATACAAAAAGGAAAGAGTTCGGTGAAATTCCGAACTCTTTCTTTTTTAATCATTATCAATCAGTCCAACTTTTGTGGGTATCTTAATGTTTTAGCAAAGATTAATCGTTTAATAATCTGATTCTTAGTCCCTATTTTTTATTATTTGTTTCTCCTTAACAACTTAGAAGAAAGCCATTTTCGAACAGGTTCATCATAATATTTCAAACAGATATATGCCAGCACAATATTCCACAGATATACTACTAAAGCTACTTGCCATGTTTCGGCAAAAGTGTACAGTTTAGAATCTATCAACC
>JAEZKJ010000109.1 GCA_023415545.1 Bacteroidota bacterium | reverse complement strand
GTTAGATGGAGCAGAAGTTACACAAGTTTTTGCTCAATATGGTATACTTGATTATTTAAATGAAAATTTTGAGATACTTCATACTCAAAGCAAACAATGGATTATTGAGGATATTGATGAATTTATTGAAAAAAGAAAATCAGTAATTATATGATACTCTATTTTCATATTAATAAGTCATTGCAATATATTAAGTTCATAAAAGCTGAGGAGATAAGATTATGATGACAGAGATAACACAAGATAATTTATATCTTATTTTGCCATCTAAAATAAGTTGGTTGGCAGGTATGCTTGCTGAAGATAAAGGAATCAGTGTTGTAGAGGCTATTCAAAGAGTATATTCTTCAAAATTATATAAAAGACTTCAGATTGAAAGTACTAAAATGTGGCACTTGGGACCTGTAGCTCTTTATGAAGAGTTAGAAGAAGAGATGAATTCTAAATAGTTTATTATCGTAATTTAATATAATAAGGCTGGGTCAAAATTTGTTTTGATCCAGCCTTCTCTTAACCTAAATATAATATTGCTCACGCAATAGTCCAATATATTTTATATTATAAAACGGATTTCACTGTTTCGAGCATACCAATCTTTTCGATTGAATCAAGATTAGCTTTTATAGCAGCTGTCAATCCTGGGATATTGTTAAGATTCTCTCCCCAAATTGATTCTGCTGCAAGTACTCCTTCTGCAACTTTCGATGTATCTCCTGTTGCCCAAAGCTCTGTAAGTAAATTCATAATTTCTGGAGCATCATTAGGAACAATCTCAACACCATCAGCACGTTTTCCTCCTTTATAATATGTTATGATTGCTGCAAGTCCAAGAACAAGTCCTTTAGGAAGTTCGCCTTTGCGCTCTAAATATGTTTTCAATCCCGGTAAATCACGAGTTTGATATTTAGGGAATGAGTTAAGCATAATTGATGTTACCTGATGATCAACGAATGGATTGTTGAATCTTTCAAGAACATCTTTTGCAAATTGTTGAAGCTCATCTTTAGGAAGGTTCAATGTCTCCATAAGTTCGCCAAACATTACCTTATCAATATATTTACCAATAACAGGATGTTGGCATGCATCGCGTACAATATTTACGCCACTAAGGAATGCAACAGGTGATAAAACTGTATGAGGGCCATTAAGTAGTGTAACTTTTCTTTCATGATAAGGTTCCTCAGATGGAACGAAAAGTACATTCAAACCGGCTTTGTCAGCAGGGAATTCAGCTGCTACCGATTCAGGAGCTTCAATAACCCATAAGTGGAATATCTCGGCCTGAACAACCATGTTATCATTATATTGAATCTTCTCTTTGATAGAGTCGATATCTTTTCTTGGGAAACCTGGAACGATACGGTCAACAAGTGTTGCGTAAACTCCACAAGCCTCTTCAAACCATTTCTTAAAATCTTCACCAAGATTCCAAAGTTCGATATATTGATAAATTGTCTCTTTTAATTTATGACCATTTAGGAAGATAAGCTCGCATGGGAAAATTATAAGACCTTTGCTCATATCACCATTAAATGTCTTGAAACGGTGATAAAGTAGCTGAGTAAGTTTTCCGGGATATGACGATGCAGGTTTATCTTCAAGTTTGCATGTAGGATCGAAATTTATACCTGCCTCAGTAGTATTTGAAATTACGAATCTCATCTCAGGCTGTTCGGCAAGTTTCATAAACTCATCGTTTTGAGAGTATGGATTAAGAGCACGACTAATTACATCGATCATTGTAAGGCTGTTAACCACTTCTCCTTTATCCAAACCTTGAAGGTTAACATGATACAAATCATCCTGTTCATTAAGCATATCGATCATACCTTTCTCGATAGGCTGAACTACAACAACACTGCTGTTGAAGTCTGTTTTATCATTCATGTTGTAGATAATCCAGTCGATGAATGCTCTTAAAAAGTTTCCTTCTCCAAATTGGATAATTCTTTCAGGACGTGCTGTTTTATTTGCTGTCTCTTTGTTTAGTGGTTTCATATTTATTATATTTATGTTATTATCTTAATCGATTAAAGTGTTACTCCGTTCTTGAATATTGCTATTTCACGGTATCCCTTCTTTTCATTGTTTACTCTCTCTCCACTCGCCACCTTTATGATATAATCAACAAAGCGTTTGCAACAATCTTCCATTGTTTCGTTTTCAACTATCACACCTGCATTGAAATCAATCCATCCTGGTTTGTTGGCTGCAAGAGCAGAGTTGGTAGATATTTTCATAGTAGGAACGAAAGTTCCAAATGGTGTTCCTCTACCTGTAGTAAAGAGTACTATATGGCATCCACAAGATGCAAGAGCAGTTGATGCAACAAGGTCATTACCGGGAGCGGAGAGGAGGTTGAGACCTTTCACCTGTAGTCTATCTCCATAATCCATAACTCCTTTTACATAACTTTTACCACATTTTTGAGTGCACCCTAAAGCTTTTTCTTCAAGTGTAGAGATGCCACCGGCTTTGTTCCCTGGAGACGGATTTTCACCAACAGGCTCTCCATGTGAAATGAAATATGATTTGAAGTCGTTTATTAATTTTACTGTTTGATTGAAAAGTTCACTATTCTCGCATCTGTTCATTAATATTGTCTCTGCTCCAAACATTTCAGGAACTTCTGTAAGTACAGATGTACCACCTTGGGCAACTAAAAAATCAGAGAATAGTCCTAATAGTGGGTTGGCTGTAATTCCTGAAAAACCATCGGAGCCACCACATTTTAATCCTACACGTAACTCCGAAAGAGGAACATCTACTCGAACATCCTCTTTAGCTTTATTATAAAGTTCACGTAGTAATTTCATACCCTCTTCAAATTCATCTCCAACTTTCTGTGTTACCATGAACTTGATTCTGTCCGGGTCGTAATCACCAATAAACTCTTTGAATATATCCGGTTGATTGTTCTCACATCCAAGTCCAACAACTAAAACTGCTCCGGCATTTGGATGAAGAACCATGTCACGAAGTATCTTCTTTGTATTTTCGTGGTCCTCGCCAAGTTGTGAGCATCCGTAGTTGTGAGGATAAGCTACTATGGCATCAACACCTTCACAATTTGTCTCCTGTTTAAGCGCATCGGCAAGTTGATTGACAACACCATTTACGCAACCCACAGTAGGTACGATCCATACCTCGTTACGAATTCCTACATCACCATTTTTTCTTCTGTATCCTTTAAAACAGAGATTCTCTTTTGGAATATCAAGTTCAACTTTTGTAGGGGAATATGTGTAATCAAGAAGTCCTGCAAGATTTGTCTTTATCTCTTTTTCACTTATCCACGATCCTTTTTTAACTTCACATAAAGTATGGCCGATAGGATATCCATATTTTACCACATTTTCACCTTCGGACATATCTTTAAGTGTCACCTTATGACCAGCCGGAATGTCGTCAACTAACGTAATAGTCTGGTTATCGATAATAATTTCATCTCCTGCTTTAAGAGGGGATATGGCTACAGCCACATTATCATCTTTATTGATTTTGATATATTTTGTTTCCATAGTAATGTAATTCTCTCTGTTTCACAACAAATATAATACTTCTTTTTTGTTTTCATATATTAAATATGACTTTTGTGTACGAACACGATTACGTTGTTAATGGTTTATGATATTCATATAATTAAAAGGATATGTTCAATGTAATTTTTTAAAAGGCTAAACTTAGGTCAATGATTTTACGGGAAACAGTTATTTTTTTGTATAACCTCATTTCCCCTGTTATAAATAGTCAGAAATATTTTTTATAAAAATGTAATAAAGAGATGTTTTTATTCGTCTATATATGTATAATTGTATTACATATTAATAAATAAATCTATGAAACGTATTGCGCTATCTCTTATTGCAATAATATCTGTTCTAAATGTTTACTCATTTAAGTCGGAGATTAAAACAATAAAATTAAATGATGGAGTTAAAATCTCTGCACGACTTGCTCTTCCTGATACTTCAAATGTCAAGATAGATAGGATAATATTCTGTATACATGGCACCGGGCCGAATACTTATCTTACAAAAAGAGCAAATTTCAACTATTATGATGAAGTTGCTAAAGGCTTCATTGATGAAGGTTTAGCACTATTTACTTACAACCGTAGAGGATGTACCGATGGAAATACTCCACCATTTTATACAGATGTAGATTCTTTAAAATACTCAAAATATACACCTTTACAGGAGGCTAAAGATGTAGAGTGTATGATTAAATCTGTATTAAAAGATAAACGTTTTAAAAACTGTAAAGTTATATTATATGGTATAAGCGAGGGAACAATCATTGCACCTTTGATAGCCGAAAGAAATAAAGTAAGAGTCGATGCACTCCTTTTACATGGTTATGCCAATGAAAATATGTATGACATAATTCAATGGCAAAATGAGGGAAGTAGCACAATGATGAGTCTAAATCAAAAATTTGATAAGAATGGTGATTTGGCAATTAGTAGAGCAGAGTATGAGGATAAAGATGAAAAGATTTCTAAATATCGAAAAGTTTATTTCAATGATGTCGTGTTTGACACTTTTGATGTAAATAAAGATAGTGTGATTGATGCAAAAGATATTAAAATGCTTCGTGCTCCTTTTCATACCGAACTATTGAAGAGGGTAAAAGCGAATGATTGGATGTGGATAAGAACAAAATATTTTAATGTCACTCCTCAATGGTTCACTACCCATTATGAACTTGAAGCGAATAAGTCCAGACTATTAAGACTGGATATACCTATAAATATATTTCATGGAACAAATGATGCAAACGTACCTGTAGAAGGTGTTTATGATATTCAAAAACGTTTTGACCTATGTAATAAAAGTAATTTGACTATACATATTTTTGAAGATCATGATCACGATCTTAATTTCATGGATATTCTAATAAAGAAAGAGTGGTCGGAAGGGTATAAAAAGCTGTTTAAAACGGCTAAAAACCTATAAATGTTATATGTTTAAACTACGACTTGATTAATGATTAAACTATAATTACGATGTGCTGATAATAAAGGTTTTATGATTCATGTAATAACTAAAATTGAGATAAAAGAGAGAAAATAAATTAATAGTTATTATCCTGAAAAGGAATTTTAAATTTGAATATTAAAAAAAACGTACTATATTTGCACCGCAATCGAGAAACAACGATAGCAAAAAGGAAAGGGTTCCTTGGATGAGTGGCTTAGTCAGCGGTCTGCAAAACCGTGTACGGCGGTTCGAATCCGCCAGGAACCTCAACAAAAAGGATTAGAAGT
>JAEZKJ010000106.1 GCA_023415545.1 Bacteroidota bacterium | reverse complement strand
GTGAAATCTATATCAAGAATTATACGATGAAGATTTCCATGGGCTTCATCACTCACTACAACATCTTCTTTGCATGAAATGATATCGGGGAAAAAGAGTCGAATATCTCTGCAGTTTCTCCTGTCACTTATGCCAAACTGTGTGGTAGGGGTATAATTCACAACCGTGGCCGATATCAATACTCGGCGTACATAATGTGGCAAATTAATGGTGTAATTTTTATTGTAACCATCTCTTGGATCACCCTCAATGATAAAGTTTACTCTACGTTCATCCGAGTAGAGGCATTTACGGGCATCGAATGAACCATCATCGTGAACTACATGATTCAATACAGAATCGGTATTGTTGATAATCAACGCCTTGATGGATAATGGCCGGATTCCATGATAGATATTCAACATCTCATTGGCTGTATTGACTATCGATGAGGGTTCATCATCTACATTATCTCCACTATCCAATATTATTGAATTAGTGTATAAACATGTAAGGTAACGTGGTGACCAACTTTCATAGTCGTGAATAAAAGGTAAATATCTGCATACTGCAGCATATTCATCAATCTTACTCATGCACCTGCTTAAAACCTTGTCATAGCTATCGTTGACACCCCTCCTGAAAATGTCGAATAGACGCGTGCGATTCCGATCACCTACACCTTTGATTATACTCTCCATTGTATACTGGCAAAGTTGATCAACTATACTTGCTGCTATCGGAATAACAGTGTACATTTTTGAAACTCTGCATTGATTAACTCTCTTGGTATTATGATAAATACCCTTGCTATCTAAAAACAAATTTCCTTTGTTTTTCATAAGATAGTTTTTTTTAAATTGTTTGATAGAGTGATTGATTAGTTTCAAGCACGTTATCAATAGTATAACAATATAGGTATTAAAATTGTTTTTAATTATTGAATATTTTTTTAATTGATGATATTTATATTTTAATTGTTTGATTATCTGATAATTTATAATTATATTTATTAAAAATATTACCTTTTCTTTTACATATATTTAAATTAATGTTTGGTTTATATAAACTGTACTTTAATCTATATAAACCAAAATATAATCTATATAAACCAATGTTTGGTTTACACTTTTTTATTTGATTAATCATTTAATTTTTATTATTATGGCGAAGTATATTAAACAGCAATGTCGCAACAAGAATGTGCGAAATGAGGAAGATTGTTTCTACAGAATGGAGAGAGTGGGAACAATTTCTACAAATGAATTTGTCGAGATGGTAGCTCACCCGGGATCGGGAGTGAGCAAGGGTACAGTAATGCAGGTGTTGGATAGGATGATTTTCCAACTATCGGCACAGATGGCTAAAGGTTATGCGGTAAATATTGAGGGACTGGGAAGGTTTCATGCAGCGATTGCTCTGCACAAGGATAAGATGATGGACTCGATAGATGAAAGCGGCGTCAAGCGAAACAGTGCCAGCATAGGGGTGGACAATATAAAATATCATGCCGACCGTGCTATTATAAACAAAACAGAGAGCTTATGCTCACTGACAAGGGGAAATGTGAATCGTCTTTGTATATCTCCATATACTAAAGAGCAGAGACTGAAGTTGGCTATCGACTATTTAAGCGATGCACAACATAAGGTTATGAAGATAAGTGATTATATGGATATGACGAAACTATCGAAAACTAAAGCTCAATTGGAGTTGGTGGAGTTCAGGGAAAATAGTGAAACGGGAATTGGGGTGATTGGGGTGAGGAATCATATCCTCTATACTTTATTGTAGTCGGGGTACCAGGATTCGAACCTGGGACCCCCTGCTCCCAAAGCAGGTGCGCTAACCGGACTGCGCTACACCCCGTCTTCCTCTCTTCTGTCGGGGTACCAGGATTCGAACCTGGGACCCCCTGCTCCCAAAGCAGGTGCGCTAACCGGACTGCGCTACACCCCGAAGAGTATCTATCTTTTAATCGTTAAGGGCTGTTCGTCGGGGTACCAGGATTCGAACCTGGGACCCCCTGCTCCCAAAGCAGGTGCGCTAACCGGACTGCGCTACACCCCGTCGGCTTTAACGGTTGCAAAGGTAGACATTTTTTTTAAACTGACAAGCGATATGCTCATTTTTTTCAAAAAAAATCCGGGGAGAAAACCTCCCCGGATATCTGCAGAGCCATTTTTTTGCATTAAAAGCCCTGAATATCAGCGTAACTGTTCAACAGAAGTTGGTAACTGATATGGTTACCACTTTTGGCTGAATATTTGGTATAGATGGCTGTTATATCTCCCTCTGCTCCGGCCCTCGGTAATGGCTGTAGTGAGAAGTTGGAGTAACCGCTTACACGTACAATATAGTTGCCTACCTTATTCTGACCTGCATCAGGGTAACCAAACCATGAGGAGCCATAATAACGCTGGTTGTTATAGCTATATGCATAGGTTGGTGTCAACCCCTCCTGCTCGAAATATTTGTTGGTATATACTCCGGTAGTGCTGTTATTTGGGTAAAGTACCTCGAGATAGTAGGGATAGGTGTCACCATCGAGGTTTCCTATGTTGTAACGTATTCCCTCGAAACGAACCAGGCGACCAAGATCATTGTCGGTAAGTGTGTGGTATGTCGATGGTGTTACAACAAGTGTATCGGCTGCTGTTAGCTTTCCCTCTGCTCCCTCGAAGATATGTGCATTGAGCTGTATGATATCCTCGATGTTAGAGTTGGCATAGCCATTGGCAACATCTTTAGCTGTTGGCTTTGCTCCCAGGGAGATCATATAACGGTGGTTGCCAAGAGCCAAGCCTTTGCACTTTACAAAGATGGTTTGACCCAACTGATACTCCACATAGTTGTTTACATTAAGTTTAAGCTCGATAGCTGTCTCACTCTTCTCATCGTATATATAAAGCGATTTATATACATTACCCGCCTGGTCACTCGAGATGACCTTACCGCTTATCACATAATCATCCTCGATGACAAGGGTCTGGGCAAGCGAGTTAGTTCCTGTTCCATACTTCTCGGTGAAGAGGTTCTTGAGGAACTTGATGGAGACAATCTGCGAGCCTTGGAAATCGCTCTCATTCCACACCTTTGCAGGAGAGGGCTCATCGAAATCATTGTAGCAGCTTGTAAGCGTAAAGCAAAGGGCTGCAATTAGTGATATTGTTATCTTCTTTATCATATCATTGTCTATTGATATCAGGTTAGAAACGTAGATATAGGTTTAGGTAATATGTGGTACCAAACATATAGAAATATTTTGAGTCGAATGGCTGGTACTTGACGATACTCTCCTCTTTGTTCTTAAGAAGACGGATCTGCTCGTAACCTCCTGTCTTGATGTTACGGTTGTTCAACAGATTGCGCACATCAAGATTCATGCCGAGAGTATATTTCTTGTCTATATTCCAGCTCTTGCCTACTGAGGCATTTGTCACCCAGGCAGCATTGAACTTCTCCTGTGAACGTATATTCTCGATCTCCTGCTCTGTCATATTCGATGAAAGCACTTCGTCGGTACGATAGATTGGCGACATCGAGATATACATATTGTTATAATAGTTGGCATCGACAGATAGATATACATTATTACGTGTACGATACGACAGACCGACATTGAAGGCAGTTTGTGGAGTGCTCTCTATACGTTTGTCTTTCCAATATACTTTTCCCTTGCTGATGATGTCACCACTGTTGTCCTGAATCTGTATATAGTCAGGGTTGTTCGAGTAGGTGTACTGGCCTATGCTCAAGGCGCTGTTCAGAGTAAGGTTTTTATATAATGGCACAGATGCTGCTGCCTCGAGACCGAAATGTTGACGGCCGATGTTGCTCATGGCAAAGTTGGTAAAGGTCGACTCGATATCATCATAATATGACAAAACCTTCGTGCCATCGCTGAACTTGCTATAGTAACCTGTCACACGAGCACGTATATCGCCCATACGGAAGTTGTATGAACCATCGATGCTCAACACCTTCTCGGTAGTGAGGTTTGGAGTGAGCTGGTTGCGTGTACGTGCAGAAACAAAGGCATCCTGGAAATATGGGGCCTGATTGATATATGCCACATTCATCGACAGTGAGTGAGCAGATGAGATGCGCCAGTTCAAATTGGCCTTTGCCTTATATGTGAAGTGGTTCACCTTCTCGGAGTCACCTTGTGAGTCATCCATGAAGAGTCCCTTCTGCCATAGACCATGACGCCAGATAGAGTTGTAGCCTGCTTCACCGGCAAGGTTCACATCTACAGCTCCGATATGGAAATTGTAATGCGCCCAAAGGTTTGTGTTGAAGAGGTTACCATAGTAGTTATAGTTATACTTGTCACCAACTTTTGCAGGGCGGGCATGACCATATTTTCTATAGTAATCCATATCGTTTTGATAAAGTATCTCATTCATCCCGGCATTGTCACGTTCGGCAAACTTATCTACATCCAACCAGTAGTCACCACCCAATAGGTCCTTTATCTCACTATAGTAAGAGGTACGGTTACGGCGCACTCCTACTCCTGCTGTAAGTTGTGAATTATTGGCAAATAGATGTGATATGCGTGATGAGAAGTTCCAGTCAAGCTGGTCGGCATGACGCTCCTCAACCATATTAACAGCACGACGGCCACCAAGAGCGGCATCGACAGGTTGTGTACGGTTTATATCGTACAATCTGTCCCAGTTTATATGGCGAATATTATCCTGGTTGCTTCTCCACGCCTCGTACAGCCATGCTCCTGTCTCGGTGCCTTGATAGAAACTTGGCATGCCGCGATAGTAGTCAGGACGAGGGTCGCTACCTGCATACCAGGTGAGTGATGAGTAACCATTCTTACCGAAGCGTAGAGAGGATGCTGCATCGATCTGGGTATTGTCGCTTATATCGTAACGCCAGTTCAACATGGCTATAGGTTCATGATAGTTACGAACACGTGAGTTACGACGTTTGCCCGACTGCCATCCCCAGTTTGGGTTATACCAATTGTTGCCCACCAGGTCGTATGCCTCCTGTGTTGCTGCCTGCTGTGTACCACGCTGGGTTGGTGCACCAAGCAGAGTAAGGCCTATTCGGTGTTGGTCATTGAACTTCTTCTCCACAGCGCCGAAATATCCGAAGGCATTATAGAAAACGCCATGTACATAGTCGTTACCTCCCTGACGAGTAGAGAGTGAGAAGGCATACGACCATCCATTGTCAAGTGGACCGGATGCATAGCTCACCATACCACGATGACGGTACATCGAGTTGGCTGTAACGAAAGAGGCTTTTAAGCCCGAGCGCATCTGCGATGGTGAGGTGATGATATTTGTTGTTCCACCGATAGTGCCAACGCCATAGTCGCCCGCTACGATACCCGAGGAGGTCTGCTGGTTACGTGTGGCATCATTCAAACCACTCCATAGTGACCATGGTGAGTAGCCGCTCATGGCATCGTTGAAATAGATACCATTCAACCACACACCCGAGTGTTGTGAGTCATATCCACGCAGGTTGAAGCGCATCTCGCTGAATTTATGAGAGGCGATATTGTTGAAAACATCCTTCGAGGCTGATAGCGAAGTAGGCATGTTTTGTGCATTGCTGAAACTCTCGGTATCGAACTCGGCAAAGATGGCATCATCGATTACCGAGGGGATAGAGTCGTTGCTCTGGGCAATAGTGTAGAGCGCCACTTGAGAGATAAGCAGTGTCAATAGAGTTTTTTTATTCATAAAATAGGTTTAGTTTATTTTCCAATATAGATATATACCGGAAGGTGATCGGAGAAACCTCCCTGGAAATTGTTACCACTATAGGTGCGTAAAGGATAGCCTTTATAACGTCCCTCTTTCTGGAAAAGATAGGGTGCACGGAAGATATTTCCATAATATTTTGAACCCGGCTCTTTTAACAGACGAAGCTCACCTAGGCCTGCATTGAGGAGATTTTCCGATACAATGATATTATCGAAAAGATTCCATGCATCACCATAGGCGAGCGTCCCTAATCCTGCTTTAAAAGGTGCTGCAAAGGGTGCGAAATAGTCATCCTTCTCAACATCCTTAACTTTTCCTTTTGCCTCGAAACCATCTTCTATACTATCGTCCGTGGGGTCGTCGTTGAAGTCACCCATAGCGACAATCTTTATAGAGGGGTTATCGTTGCGTACCGAGTCGGCTATATGTTTCATCTGTTTGGCCACTGCCATTCTTAGATGATCAGAGGCCTCTTTACCACCAAGACGTGAGGGCCAGTGTGCTACCATAAAGAAGAATGGTTCATCCTGGATATCTCCCCACATGGTAAGGATATCACGTGTACGGAAGTCCGGCCTACCGGGTATGATGGTACGGATAGCCTTCTCACCTTTTATCTTGAAGATGTCGGGACGATACATAAATGCTACATCAACGCCACGAGCCTCGGGTGAGTCATAGTGTACTATTTTGTATGAGGCAGGTGCCAGTTTGCGGGTAGATACAATATCCTCGAGCACCGAACGGTTCTCCACCTCACAAACTCCGATGACTGCCGGGTAGTTTCGATCCATGGCTGCTATGTCGAAGAATACCTTCTCGATATTCGAGAGCTTCTTGGCATATTTGGCATCATTCCACTGCTTGACGCCTTCAGGGGTGAACTCCTCGTCACGCACCTGAGGATCATCCTTGGTATCGAAAAAATTCTCAAGATTATAGAAGAGCACTTTTGTTGGCTTCTGGGCATGCAGAGAGCATAGAACAAAAAGTCCTACTACTAAAATAAATAATCGTTTCATAAATGGTTTAGGTTCTTTCTTTTTTCTCTTTAATTAATTCCCCACAGGGATGGTACATTTTGGCTCTTCACTGTCGAAGAGACACCCGGGAAGAATGTGAAACCGGTCTTCGACTCAATATCTGCCACTGTAGTACAAATAGTCGTTGGTGGCTCAATATTTCCATACGAACGCTGTTCTACCCAGAATCCTATTGAGATAAGCTCGGAGTCGCTGCACTGTGCAATACTCTTTCCACTGTTGCCACTCTTTGTGCGAAGAAGCACCTTGTAGTAGTGGGTCGGGATAGGTACCACGTTGCCTGCTCCATCGGTTGTGGTTGTGGCACCGGGACCGAAGTAGGCTCCTGTCACAACATATAGAGTATCCGAGCAGCGGCTGTTGCGCACCTTTGTCTCCAACTTAGCCCACATATCCTGATTAAGGCGGTCGAGCTGTGGTGTCATGTTACTCATATAGAATGTCTGTGCATTCATCTCATAGCTAGCATCACGGTCGGCTGAAGGGAGCTGGTGACCACGGTCATAGTTGCCTCCGTATGAGCGTTTGATGCAGTCAGGCTGTGCACTTTCAGGGATGAGTGGGTCGAATGCCCAAGCATCGGTACGGCTTATCGAGCCATCGTAAACTATATGCAGAGGATAAGCTACCCAAAGAGCTGCTTTTTTGCTCTTGTCGAAGCAGAGTGAGTAGTTGCGCAACTTCATTCCATTAAGAGTGATAAAGTGTGTGGCATACTCCCAGTTGCTGTTCGATTTGTCGGCAGGCAATTCAGGCCACTGGCTGAATGCCGGTTTTGTGCCTCCAGTTGACTGACCACTCTGTGTAAGGGTAAGAATTTGGGGGGCTGACTCGCCGAAAGTAATCTCGACAACTGCCTGACGAGAGGCTGCTGCACTGTTTGATTTACAATATAGATATATCACATTCTGACCTGATGTCAGTGTACCTTGTGTTGCGACAACGTTATTATAGAAGTCGAATGAGCTGAACGAGCTGCCTTCGGTTATTCGGGCACTCCATCCTGTTCCTGCTTCACCGGTAAGGATGATGGCAGCGCTTACTGCATCCGATCCTACAGATGAACTTTTCCACTCTGCCTTGGCACTACTACCCGATGGGGTTGGTGAATCACTGTTGCTGCTACACGAGCTTACCATACTCATGAGTATGGTAAGCGTCAGAATAGCGAAGATGTTTTTGTTTAATAATTTCATTTTGTTGTTATCTCTATTGAGTCAATATATAAAGCACCTGCCTTATTATTTAAAAGGTTGAAATAGCTATACTCTCCCAATGATAAATCGTATGTATGTACATAAGTCTTGAAATCACCATCTACCCCTTCAACAACCGATGGAGTTAGAAGATTATCTTTTGGATCGGCTGATGCACCTACATAGAATGAGTAATCGGGAGCATATTTTGATGTTGACACTGTACGGAATGTGATAACAATCTTCTCGAGGTTAGCTATGGCAGAGCTGTTTGTGATGATACCCTGTTTTGCTGCATCCGAGGCATTACCCTGTACCTGAAGTGTACCACCATTGGCCGGTGTTGCTGTACAGATTTTAACACCGGTAAAATCTATCTTGTTTGCTCTCCATTTGTACCATGTATCACGTGATGCGACATTCTGTGCTCCATAAGCATTGTATGGCAAAGCATCGCCGGTACCATTAGCAGCAATAATATCGTATGTCATAAGGAATGGATTTGTCACAACATCCGAGTCACCTCCCGGGTTATTGTCACCACCGGTGTTATCATCACCACCGATATTGTCATCACCAGGGTTGTTACCACCGTTGTCAGGAGTACCGACAGGAAGTTCTACCAACTGTCCGCCATTACCTGTTGTAAGGGTTATATCATCGATACGGATACGTGAAGATTCATTTGCTGTGAAGCGAAGATATAGATATTCGCTTGGCTCAGTCAGTGTGAAGTCAGCTGTTGCCAATATCCAGTATGGATGCTCGGCATCGCCACTGTTTTTAGTATAGGTCACAGGAGTCCAACTGTTTCCATCACCACTAACCTCAAGAGTAAGTGCAGAGATGATAAATTCGTTCTCATAAACACCACTATCATTTTTGTATGAGTAGTTGGCACCGAATGTAAGTTTAAGTTTTGTCTGTGAGCTATTAAGAGCGATTTTGTTCACTGTAAGCTGTGCAGGAGCATTACCAAAGAAGATAACGTTTGGACCCGATGCATTGTCATAAGCACCTTGGTTAGAGTTTCCTGAAGCACGCACAGAGGCATTTACACCCGAGAATGTAACTTGTGAAGAGCCCTCACCCGAAATGCCCCAATTGCTGTATGCACCAACCAATGGATATGGAGATGAGACTGACTCGCTACCTGTTGTCTCATTGAATATCACAGAGGCCTGTTCTATTTTTCCACTCTTGATAACTACTGTCTGTGAAAGAAGGATACCAACCTTATTGGATACCTGCACCAATACCGAAGCTTCATCATTGATACCTTGAGGTATACTTACATATACTGTTGTCTCTCCTTCCCCTTCTGTTTGTGAGAGTGTTACCCAATCTTTGCCATCCTGAACGATAGCTTTCCATGGGCGGTTGGTTTTGATAATAAATGAGTTTTGATTGTTTTCGGTTGGCAAACCGTTGTTGCCGAATGTTAATTGTGTGGGCGTGACCTCCAAGAAAGGCGCCTCTGTGTCGAAGTTGTCATTGACACAACTTGTAAAAGTTGTTGAAACTATAGCAAACATAAATGCAGCTACAAATTTCAGCAATTTTAAATTTTTAGTCATTTTGTAATAGGTTTAGTTAGTTATTTAAATATTTGTTAGATAATATTAAACCTAGGCAAACAAAGCAACACAAATATATATCATTTTGCTAAAAACACAACTCTTAATAAACTTATTACCAAAATATTTAACATCTATTTGGGCATATGGATTATAAAGAAATATTCCTCTTTAGAGATATTTTCTTTGGCATATTTTTTATAGCGGATACACTTCGAGCAGCTGTCGGATATATTATGGTTATTCTTTATATTGGCACTCTTAGATGAGTTGGGAACAGATATAATACCGGGCTGAATATCTTCGTTTGTAATATATAGATTCTTTCGGATAACTTTATCATGATCGAATATATAGTATGCAAAAGCTGTGAAAAGAAATGGAATAAAGAGAACAAAAAGCGTGGAGACAAATCTATCCAGCCTACAATTTACAAAAGAGAAAGTGTAATCGGTTACTTTTCTCTTTTTTAAAAATAAAGCCTTATATACATCATCAGCTATATTCAAAGAGGTATTTTCGAGGATAACGTGAGAGATTAACCTGTTTTTATACATAGACCAAAGTTCATCTATCTGCTTCTCCAAATAACTATTCGGGCTATCTAAATAGAGTGTACAAAAATCGGATGTGATGATGTTTAAGAAAATCTTTTTTATTACTTTTTCGATATCTTCTCCATCGGATAAAGTTATGCCCTCTTTTTTAAAGTGGACAAAGGTATCAATTGTTATCAATCGTGAAATCTCTTTCGAGTTGGTCAACATATAGGCACACCAATATACAAATGGTGACCATTTTTTTATGATTTGAGTGGTTTTCATAGCCTTGCTTAGTAATTGTTTTAGTTTAGTCTTGTTTGCTTAATAATGCAAATATATCATTATTTTATAAAAAAAAATCTCTTATCCATTTTTTTTAAGGATAAGAGATTTTCTCTATATATTACACTTTTTATTCAGCTCGAGATATAGTATATACGCCACCGGCAACAGTCGGAATATCATACTCATAAATCTTCAACATCAAATGGCGTTGATATTTGATATCAGGAGATAATAGAGGCTCTTTAATATCAGCACTTTGCATAAGTGCATTCCTATTTTCACCATTAGCAATGATCAATCCTTCACCTTTTAGTGGAGTATTGGAGCGGATACGAAGATTACCTCCCAATTTTGAATAGATAGTGGCAGAAGCTATCTTTCCATCATTCCACTGCATATCGACCTTGAATCCTCCACGTGAAAGCAGTCCTTTCACCTCACCACTCTGCCACTTGTCGGGCAGTGCAGGAAGAAGATGAAGTGCTCCATCATGACTCTGCATAAGCATCTCGGCTACACCGGCAGTGAATCCAAAATTACCGTCTATCTGGAATGGTGGATGGGCATCAAACATATTTGGATATGTGCGGCCATCGCGTGAGTTGGGCTCAACAAGAGTGAGCATATTGTTTATTATCTTATAAGCATGATTACCATCAAGAAGACGGGCCCAAAGATTAATTTTCCAACCTATAGACCATCCTGTAGCCATATCACCACGATAAAGAAGAGATTGTTTGGCAGCTTGGAAGAGCTGTGGATTTTTAAATGGAGAGATCTGGTTACTTGGATAGAGACCATATAGATGCGACACATGACGATGATCGTTACGAGGGTCGTCGAGGTCGTCAACCCACTCCTGCAACTGGTTATATTTTCCTATCTGCATAGGTGGAATACGTTGCAACATGCTCTGCAAAGAGTCACAATATGCACTATTTTCAGGATGTAGAATACGGGTAGCAGTAAGCGTGTTGTTTAGAGCATCGAATACCAACTGAGTATCCATGGTACAACCTGCTGTAATCATAGCACCTGTTCCGGGAGGGCCTTGTTCAGGAGATTGTGATGGTGCACATACCATCCATCCATTTTTGGGATGCTCGACCATAAAAGAGAGGAAGAAGTCGGCTGCTCCCTTCATCGATGGGTAGTACTCCTTCAAGAATGCCTTATCGCCTGTGTAGAGATAGTGTTGCCATATATGTTGTGTTAGCCAGGCACCACCCATAGGCCAAACATAAGCCGAGAAGTCCACAGGACCTGTGCAGCGCCAAATATCAGTGTTATGATGAAGCACCCATCCCTTTGCTCCATACATATCACGAGCAGTGGCACGACCTGTTTGCGAGAGCTCTTTTATCATCTTGAAAAGTGGTTCCTGCATCTCCGAGAGGTTGGTGACATCGGCAGGCCAATAGTTCATCTCTGTATTTATGTTTACTGTATATTTACCATCCCAAGGGGCAATAAGATCACGGTTCCATACTCCTTGCAGACCGGCAGGTTGGCCTCCGGGACGTGAGGAGCAGATAAGAAGATAACGTCCATATTGAAACATAAGTGCCACAAGCGCATTATCTTTCACACTGTTGAAGTTGCGTATACGTTGATCGGTAGGCACATTAACCTGTTCACCTAAATTAAGTGAGGCGCGTGAGAATATCTTTGAATAGGCATGGATATGTTCTTTCAGAGCTTTATTGTATGGACTTTTAAGTGCCTTCTTCATTTGTGAAGATACACGTTTATTCTCATCACCACTGACATCATTATAGTTCACAAAATTTGTTGCTGCAGTGATATATATTGTTGCTGCATCGGCATCGGTAACAGTAATTGTACTATCAGTAAGGTTAACTGTGCCACCCTCATTCTTCACTTGTGAAGATGTATTAAAACGTATTGCAGCAGGAACACCCTCATGTGAAGAGGCCATTGCCCTTAGTGATAGAGATTTTTTATTTTTCGATACACTATACTCCTTATAGGGAGTGGTGTAGTGAGCAGTGAAGGAGACCGATTTAGGTTTATCGGCCTCTATGCGTATAATGACAGCTTTATCGATAAATGAGGCAAACATGGTACGGGTGTAGGTAACATCGCCGACCTTATATTTAACAGTTGCAACAGCATTGTTAAGATCGAGGTCACGGCGATAGTCGCTAAATGAGGCATGCGAAGGGAAGTCAATCTTCAAAGAACCAATAGTTTGATAAGGCATCCCATTTCTACCTGTCATAAAAGTGGAGCCCATAAGATTCTCAGCCTCCTTCTCTTTGCCGGCAAAGATCAACTCTCTCACCTTTGGCAATGCCTCGAGAGCTTTAGGATTATCATTACGATGAGGTCCTCCACCCCAAATTGTCTCCTCATTCAACTGTATCTCCTCACACTGTGGTCCACCGAAAATCATGGCACCCATCTGCGAGTTGCCTATAGGAAGAGCTTCAGTCCACACCTTGGCAGGTTTGTCATACCATAACTTTAGCTCAACGGCTTTAAGAAATGTAGTTGTGAAAAGAGATACAAATAGTAGAATTGCTAGTTTTTTCATAATATTAAATAATTAATCTATTGCAAAGTAAATAGAATATAATGAAAAAGCTAACAATAGATAAAGAAAATAGGAGATTCATTTTGCAATGAATCTCCTATTTTCAGTCGGGGTACCAGGATTCGAACCTGGGACCCCCTGCTCCCAAAGCAGGTGCGCTAACCGGACTGCGCTACACCCCGAATGTTTTATTTAGTCTTTGATTGTCCTTCCCTTTCGGAAAGCGAGTGCAAAGATATCTCTTTTTTTTAAACCTACAAACATTGAATACATTTTTTAATAAAAAAATGGTGTGATATCACTATCCCACCACTTTAGTAAAGTATTAGATTATAATAACGCCTTAAAAACTTATATATAACAACTATTAAATAATATTGTTCATTGATAATGGAATTTAAAGCGATTAGAATGAGTACTCCACTCCCACGTTAAAATTATAGATGTTATCACTATACTTTTGTCTATCCATAAGGGCTGTTCATTCTTCATTTTTTAAAACATGTGAATAGGGAACAATCGATAAACGTGGCTCGATGAAAACTCCCCACTTGCTGTTGATCTTATATTTTGCCTGAAGTGCGGCAGTGAAACCGAAATAGGCAAACTTGACATTTTGGGTAATGTCACGTTTGTTCATTGCTCCTACTTCTAATCCTGCTAAGGCAGAGAGAGAAAGATCTTTCTTTATTTCAGCATTGGTGAACTCAAGTATATTTACCATACCCTCGATTCGTGTACCTATATAGGTTGACTTAAGATTTTCGCTATCTATCACCTCATGATCGTCATTATAGATATTGTGGCTGTTCCATATGTTGGAACCATAGAATAGTGAACCTCGTACAGCATAGCATGGATGTAACCATTTTCCTAATGAAAGGGCTAGATGTGGGCCTAACGAGTTAAATATTCCCAACTCCTTGACTATATCCGAATATTGATATTGAATACCACCAGCAACGCTTACGAAACTATCTCCTTGATAAGCATCACTATTTTTATTTGTTGCAGAGGATCGGTTTATATCATATAAGAGACCTATTTTTGCACCATAACCTACATCATATTTATGCCAGTTAGTCTTGGTATAGTGGTCGATACCATCGGAATAGAGTGCTATAG
>JAEZKJ010000100.1 GCA_023415545.1 Bacteroidota bacterium | reverse complement strand
ACTATAACTGTATCTAGTCCTAATGTACCTTCTCCAAGGGCAGTTAGATATGCATTTAGAAATTATAAGAATCCTCCTGGAAATCTAAAAACTAAAGCAGGTCAACCTGTTCCTTGTTTCCGTACAGATAATTGGTAAATAACTCTTTATATATGAAAAGGTAAACTATATCCCTATTGATTTCACTTTCGAGAGCCTACTATATTAATCACTAGGAATTAATAGTTTACCTTTCCATATATTATTTTACATTACATGATAATTTCTCTATCAAAACGCACACATTTTTTATATTATCAGTGTGATATATCTGTTTCACAATGTGAGCCGACTGTTTCACACCGTGAAACGGATAAATACCAACGCATTTTGAACAATTATTCAAGTAGATTTGATGTGTACTGGAAAGAGTTTACTGTTTTTTTCTTCAATATAAACCAATTTTACTCAAAAAAGTTCTGAATCTATATCTTTATGTGATTCAGATAGATTTTTTTGTTTCATTACTTAGAACTATGATTACCTTTAACTATTCTTATCTAATCCCATAATATAATCCTATACTTGCTTAGTATTATTGATTATAGTGAATAAGTAACGCTCTTTCAAACTCATATTTATTCTATTTTCAAATATTGGAAAAATGTAAGTTTTTTTGAACTGATGATAATAATTACTACTTTTAACAAATTTTTCAACTTAGTTATGAAGAAAGAAGATTTATTATTTGCAGTAATTATTTGTGCTATATTCTCACCATTTTTTATATCTCCTTTAGCACGTGATTGGTATTTTAGTTTTAATGCTAACCATGGTATGTTGATGGCCTTTATAAAGTTTGCCATTTTATCAACAATTGGTGAACTGATAGGATTGCGCATAAGCACAGGCTCGTATATTTGTCCTACTTTTGGACCAATACCACGTATGGTTATATGGGGGATGTTTGGTTTAGCCATAAATATGGCAATGATAATCTTCTCAAAAGGTGTACCTATATTTTTGGAATATACCGGGGTTGAAGGCGCAGTGGCATCAATGGGAGCAGCTTTTACAACTAAAAAGTTTTTTGTTGCTTTAGCTATATCTGTAGCTATGAATTCAATTTTCGCTCCTGTATTTATGAGTTTTCATAAGTTAACCGATATGCATATAGCCAATAATAATGGTTCTATCCGAACACTTATTACTCCTATACCTATGAGCGATTTGATTACAAAAATTAATTGGAAAGTGCATTGGAGTTTTGTATTCAAGTGTACTATTCCTCTATTTTGGTACCCTGCTCACACTATTACTTTCCTTCTTCCTGAAAATTATCGTGTGCTTTTTGCAGCCCTTCTAGGAGTAGCACTTGGTATACTTTTAGCTATAGCAGCAAAGAAGAAATAAAATTTATTTCATTATAAAAAACGAAAAAGCAGTTACTGAAAAGTAACTGCTTTTTTTAAAAGTGGTGCCACCAGGAATCGAACCGGGGACACAAGGATTTTCAGTCCTTTGCTCTACCAACTGAGCTATGGCACCATCTGTTTTGCGCTTGCAAAGGTAGTAAATGTTTTGATATTTCCAAATAGTTGTAAGGAAAAAAGCATTGATTTTGCTTCAGTTTTTACAAAATCAATGCTTTTATATTGCTTGTTATTGCTTTTGCGAAGGATTCCAGCCTTGAGCTTTAAGCTCCATCTCATTACCATCGCGTGTAACAAGTGCAAGTCCTAACTCAGGCTTTGTGATATGTCCTATCACCTTAATGCCCTTTATGTTCTCCAATTTTTCATGATCGGTAAGTGGTGCTGTGAACAAAAGTTCATAATCTTCACCTCCATTTAGGGCACAAGTAGTAAGATTCATATTTAGCTCCTCAGCCATTACCGCTGTTTGATAATCTATAGGGATTCTATCCTCATAAATTCTACATCCGGTATTGCTCTGTTTGCATATATGCATTAGTTCAGAAGATAGACCATCCGAGATATCTATCATAGCGGTTGGCTTAATGCCTGCTTTATCAAGCTCTTCGATGATATCTTTTCTTGCCTCTGGTTTTAGCTGACGCTCAAGGATATACTCTTTTCCCGAGAAATCAGGATTTATTTCTTCTACTCCTTCAAAAACGGCTTTTTCTCTTTCTAAAAGTTGTAATCCCATGTATGCACCACCTAAATCACCACTTACACATATTAGGTCAGTAGGCTTAGCTTGGTTCCTGTAAATAATTTTATCCTTATCACCACTTCCTATGCATGTAATGCTTATAGCAAGTCCTGTCATAGACGATGTGGTGTCACCACCAACAATATCTACATTATAAACTTGACAAGCCATTTTAACACCATCAAAGAATTGCTCTATATCCTCTACACTAAAGCGTTTGGATATTGCAAGCGAAACAGTGATCTGTTTTGGTGTACCATTCATGGCATATATATCCGAGAAGTTCACTATTGCAGCCTTGTAGCCCAAGTGCTTAAGTGGAGTATATACCAAATCAAAATGTACACCTTCCATAAGGAGGTCGGTTGATACTAGAACCTCTTTATCTTTATACTCTAAAACAGCAGCATCATCTCCTATGCCATATATTGTTTCCGGGTTATGAGGTTTGATATCTTTAGTAAGGTGGTCTATCAGACCAAACTCACCAAGAGTTGCTATTTCAGTTCTGTTTGTTTGTTGCATATATATTATGCTCTATTTATTAATTCACGCATAATTTCAGTCATCTTAGGTTGTGCAGCATCGGCAGCGAGTTGAACCTCCTCATGTGAAACTTCAACGATTTTGCCAATAACTCCAAGGTCAGTGATGACAGATATTCCAAATACTTTTATTCCACAGTGATTTGCTACAATAACTTCAGGAACAGTTGACATACCCACAGCATCAGCACCTAGGATACGAAACATGTTGTACTCGGCAGGAGTTTCGAAAGTAGGGCCTTGAGTACCAATATAAACTCCATGTTGAACCTTAATATTTTTCTCTTTAGCTATATCCATTGCTTTTTGGATAAGTTCTTTTGAGTATGCTTGACTCATATCAGGGAAACGTGGCCCGTAATCAATATTCTTTCCTCTTAATGGGTGCTCAGGGAAGAAGTTTATATGATCAGTTATGATCATTAAATCACCAATATCGAATGTAGGATTTGTACCTCCTGATGCATTAGATACGAATAGAGTTTTGATACCTATTTCACGCATTACACGTACAGGGAATGTTACCTCTTTCATGGTATAACCTTCATAGTAGTGGAATCTACCCTGCATAGCCATGATCTCTTTATTACCTAGCTTACCAAAGATAAGTTTACCTGAGTGACCCTCTACTGTTGATACAGGGAAATTAGGTATATCTTTATAATCTATTTCATATTTTTCAGTGATTTCATGAACAAGACTTCCCAATCCAGTGCCTAGTATAATAGCTGTTTCTGGACTTGTATGCATTCTTTCACGAAGAAAGGCTGCTGTTTCTTGGATTTTTTCTAACATATTCGTTTATATTTAAGTTAAAGTTTTTTTCTTGATCTGCTAAAAACTTAATCTCTATAGGCAAAACATATATATATTGCTTAAGATTATCATCCAGATCAGGATGTGATGAAAGTTTCGTTGCATCCTTCTCTGTTGTTATAATCATACGTTTTCGATAGGGTAATTGTTCAAAATTATCTCGAATTAATTTGATATTTTCTTTGTTAAAATCATGATGGTCACCAAAAGAGAGATGATGTATATTATCATTATACTCTTTCAGGTCGTCAATAAGCTTATATGCAGAGGCTATACCTGTAACAACAAGTATATGTACCTCACTTTTTATATTCGAGAGTGAATATTCAATTTCAGTCTGCTTAATATTATAAAGTTTGCCATAAACTAGTGTAGTAAGATAAAGCTCTTGATAATTAAACAGATCCATCTTCTTTTTTACCACATTTATCTCAAACGGAGTTATATCTGCCGGACATTTAGTAACGATTACCATATTAGCCCTTGATTTATTATGTTCCGGCTCACGCATTCGCCCTGCAGGAAGAAGCATATCATCACACAACATTCTATTATAATCGACCAGCAAAATATTTAGTCCCGGCTTTACATATCTATGTTGATAGGCATCATCAAGCAAAATAACTTCAGTATTGGCTGAGGTAAAAGTGCTGAAAAGCATCTCAATACCATGGCATCTGTCATTATCGACTGCTACATGTATATCAGGGAATTTATTCTTCATTTGAAAAGGTTCATCTCCAATCATAGATACATCTGTATCCTTATTGGCAAGAACAAATCCTTTTGATTTTCTTCTATATCCACGGCTTAAAACAGCTACTTTATACCTTTTATGTAATAACCTAATTAAATATTCTGTATGTGGAGTCTTACCTGTTCCGCCTACAGTAATATTACCAATAGATATGATTGGAGCATTAAATGTTCTCTCCTCCAAAAATTCCCAATCAAAGAATTTATTGCGCAACCATACACCGAATCCATATAGTAATGAAATCGGGTATAGAAGTTTATTTATCTTGTTGGGATTTTTTTCCATCTATCTATTTAATGTTCAATTCAAAAGGTAAACGTGCTTGTATTATGTCTGTATCTTTTAATGACTGGATAAATTTCAATCCATTATAATATTCAGCAAATGTTGATTTAAGTTTTGCATCAATATATGAATCTTTGTTCTCTTCAAGAAGAGAAGTTATCCAATTCGATTTTTCTGGATATTTTAAAGTAGTATAACTTTTGATTTTAGCACGAGAAGCAGCTTCGTCAATAGCTCTGTCTATGCCACCAAGTTCGTCAACTAATCCTATGTTTTTTGCCATTTCACCTGTCCATACTCTTCCTTGAGCAATCTTCTCAATATCTTCGATAGATTTGTTTCTTCCATCAGCACATCTCTTTACGAAGAGGTTGTAGCCATTGTTAATATAATTTTGAAGAGCCTGTCTCTCATCATTATTGAAAGGACGTGTAAATGTTCCTATATTCGAAAATTTATTGGTTTTTACAACATCAAAATGAAGACCTAATTTATCAGTTAGTAGTCCTTCCATATTTGGGATCATACCGAATATACCAATTGAACCGGTAAGAGTCGTTGGTTCTGCAATAATATGCGATGCAGCACATGAGATATAATATCCACCCGATGCAGCATAGTCACCCATTGAAACAACTACAGGTTTTTTCTCTTTTAAGCTTACAACTTCGTGCCATATCTGTTCCGAACCAAAAGCACTTCCTCCAGGTGAGTTAACTCTTAACACAACAGCTTTTACATCATCATCATCTCTTAATTTTCGAAGATCAGCTATCACTTTATTCGAGTTTATATAGTTTGTAGAGGTAGCCGAAACTCCATCAACAATCTCTCCGTAAGCATAATAAACTGCAATAATATTGCCACTCTTATCTTTTGGAACATTCTTGTTAACATTTATCATCTCTGATAATGAAAGAGTTTTCAATTTTTCATCATCGTCACGATTAGTTAATTGTTTAAGATAAGATAGAACTCCATCTTTGTACATTAAAGTATCAACAAGTCCGGTTTTCATATACTCTTGAGCTGGTTGAAACTCCATAATCTTATCTGCATATGAGTTTAAAGAGTCTACAGAAATATTTCTTGAATCAGATACATCTGCCAAAAGTTTTCCCCATATCGAGTTAATGTATGCTGACACTTGTTCACGATTTGCATCACTCATAGATGTGCTTGTATATGGCTCTACAGCCGATTTGTAAGTACCGACTTTGAATACCTGCATCTCTATGCCAAGTTTGCTTAAAAGGTCTTTGTAAAAAATTGGCTCAGAAGCAATACCATGCCAAGTTAAGCTTCCTTGTGGGTTAACGATAACCTTATCGGCCACACTTGCAAGATAATACATACCTTGTGTATATTGGTCGGCATATGCAACGATAAATTTCTTGCTTTCTTTAAAATCCAATAGTGCATTTCTTATCTCTTCAAGAGATGCAAAAGATGTGGATAGTGTTCCGGTATTAAGATAAATACCTTTTATTTTAGCGTTATCTTTCGCCTTTTTTATTGATGAAAGAATGTCATCTAGACCATATATCGAAGAATCTACTCCATATATGAGTTCTTCAAGTGGATTCTCATCTGAGCGTTCTTGTAACTCACCATTCAATTCAAGAACAAAAATAGAGTTGTCGCTTACAGTAGTCTCTGTACCAGATGATGCAAGTAATCCGGTAATTGTAATAATGCCTAAAATAGTAAAAACAACAACTGAAAGTACAATACCTGTTACTGTTGCAAAGGTATATTTTATAAATTCTTTCATCTTGATAATAGATTATGTTAATAAATATCTAACAAAAATAGATGATACTTATGAGAAATGCAAAAAAGAACTATTAAATTGAAACATAATGTTCTATGTACTATTAACTTCTATGGGGATAATAACATAATTTTTGATTGATATTTCTGCATTGAATTTTGCAAAAAGAGATTATATTTGTGTAAATATGTATTAAACATTTTGTAATAAATAATTTATTTATGAAAAGGCTTCTCTCTTTACCTCCTAATCTGGTTAAATATTTTGCTGAAATAGAACAGGTTAATACCCAGGAATGGTTTTGTACTTCCGACCCTATTAATGCAAAACTTGGTTCGGGAGGAGGCACTACATTCTTGCTTGAGGAGTGTTTTAAGCATGAAAAAAATGTGGTAGATATTGATGAGTGGTTGAAGAGAGAGAAGAGAATTTTACTCCATGCAGGTGGACAGAGTAGACGTCTTCCCGGCTATGCTCCTTCTGGAAAAATCCTTACCCCAATACCTGTCTTTAGGTGGGCTAAAGGACAACGATTAGAGCAAAATCTGTTAAAACTTCAACTCCCTCTATACTATAAGATTATGGAGAAGGCTCCTGAATCTTTACACACACTTATAGCAAGTGGGGATGTATTTATTCGTACTGATAAACCTTTGCAGAATATTCCTAATGCCGACGTGGTGTGTTATGGATTGTGGGCTGATCCATTGTTAGCAAAAAATCATGGTGTTTTTGTGTCTTCACGTGAAAATCCTAATGAACTGGACTATATGCTTCAAAAACCATCTGTTGAGGTGTTGGCACAACTTATGAAAACTCATCTCTTCTTGATGGATATAGGTATCTGGTTACTTAGTGACAGAGCGGTGAAGTTGTTAATGAATCGTTCAAAGAGGGATGGTAAAATATCATATTATGATCTTTATTCACAATTTGGCTTAGCTCTTGGTAATAATCCCAAAATAGAAGATGAAGAGTTAAACTCTCTTTCTGTAGCTATTTTACCTTTAGAAGGTGGTGAGTTCTATCACTTCGGTACAAGTAAAGAGCTAATATCATCTACTTTGGCTATACAAAACATTGTAAGGGACCAAAGAGAGATTATGCATTATAAAATTAAACCTCATCCTGCGATGTTTGTTCAGAATGCTATTGTTAACAGAAAATTGACTGTTGACAATTCGGAAATATGGATAGAGAATAGTTTTATAAGTGATAATTGGAGATTAAACAGACAGAATATCATTACCGGTGTTCCGAATAATTGTTGGGATATCGATATCCCAACAGGTGTATGTATAGATATTGTCCCAGTTGGTGATGATGAGTTTGCTGTACGACCTTATGGATTTAATGATCCGTTTAGAGGTGCTTTAAGTGATGATAATACTCTTTTCTTAGGGAAATCTGTTAAAGATTGGTTTACTGAAAGAGAAATTTACTGTGATAGTATAAAAGGAGTAGAAGATATTCAATCTGCCCATATATTCCCGGTAGTTAAATCGGTTGATAATATTGAGAAGGTGTTGAAATGGATGATAAATGAGCCCGAGGATAGTGATGGCAGAGATATATGGTTGCAGTCGAACAAGATATCGGCTGATACAATATCCTCCATTGCAAATATTAAAAGGTTGTATGAACAGAGATCTTCCTTTAGAAGAGAGAATTGGAAAGCACTTTCGAATAATTATGATAATAGCGTGTTCTATCAGTTGGATTTGAAAGATGCAGCACGGCAATTTGCAAATAATGGTATTTCATTACCTGAGCCACTTCCTGAAAATTCATCATTAATGAGGAAAATTGGTGATAACATGTTCCGAGCTGAGGTGGAAAGAATTAATGGAAACCCATTTGAACATTATGAAGAGAGAGCTTTTGGAGTGTTGAGAAATAGTATTTTACAATCTGCTCTTTCAAAGAAACAATCACCTCAATTGTCAGTTTTTACTGACCAAATAGTGTGGGGTAGAAGCCCGGTAAGAATTGACTTAGCTGGCGGATGGACAGATACTCCTCCATACTCTATTTATGAAGGTGGGAATGTGGTTAACTTAGCAATTGAGCTCAACGGACAACCACCTCTTCAGGTATATATTAAACCGTCGAAAGAGTATAATATAAAATTACGTTCTATAGATATGGGGGCAATGGAGGTTGTTTCCAATTATGAAGAGTTATCAAACTTTAAAAAAATTGGTTCTCCATTTTCTATACCTAAAGCAGCTTTAGTTCTTGCAGGTTTTAGCAATGATTTTTCGGCCGAAAATTACCATTCTTTAGAAGAACAATTAAAAGCATTTGGTTCGGGTATTGAAATAACCCTATTATCTGCCATTCCTGCTGGTTCGGGACTTGGGACAAGTTCTATACTTGCTTCTACAGTACTTGGAGCTATATCAGACTTTTGTGGTTTAAATTGGGATAAGAATGAGATATGTAATAGGACTCTTGTTTTGGAGCAGCTACTTACCACCGGTGGTGGGTGGCAAGATCAATATGGTGGTGTATTGCATGGCATAAAATTGTTGCAAACTAATCCTGGATTGATACAAACTCCTATGATTCATTGGCTACCTGAGTCTCTGTTTACAGATGCTGAGTATAGAAGTTGTCATCTGCTTTTCTATACAGGTATAACAAGAACGGCAAAGGGAATTTTGGCAGAGATTGTACGAAGTATGTTCCTTAATTCGCATGATCATTTATCACTACTATCCGAAATGAAGCAACATGCTCTTGAGTTATATGATGCTATTCTTCGTGGTGATTTTACTCAAATGGGACAATTGATTGGAAAGAGTTGGCAGCAGAATAAACTTCTTGATTCTGGGACTAATCCACCATCTATAAATATAATAACAGAGAAGATTAATGACCTTTGTTATGGTTATAAACTTCCTGGGGCAGGAGGAGGTGGCTATCTTTATATGGTGGCTAAAGATCCTGAAGCTGCTGCCCGAATAAAAAGTATTCTGTTGCAGGAGCAGTTGAATGGTTCGGCAAGATTTGTTGATATGTCATTATCATCAACGGGACTTCAAATAAGTAGAAGCTAATAAAAAATACATATTATGAAAGAGCAGGGATATAAAGTTAAAAGTTACAGTGAACCGGTAAAAAGATATTGTCAGACCTTGGATCTAAGAGAAAATCCGGAATTGATTGAGCGTTATAAATATTTGCATAGTAGTGAAGGCTCATGGAGAGAAATCAGAGAGGGTATTCGTCAGGTAGGTATTCTTGAGATGGAGATTTATATTGTAGGAAGTAGGCTTTTTATGATTGTTGAAACTCCTTTAGATTTTAACTGGGAAGAGGCAATGGCAAAATTAGCTACTCTACCTCGACAAGAAGAGTGGGAGAATGTAGTTGCTGAATTCCAAAAATGTGAACCTGGTGCTACATCTTCTGAAAAGTGGAGACTTATGGAGCGCATATTCTATTTATACGAATAACATTTTAAGAGTATCATTACGATATAATAAAAAGCCATTCAATTGCTTTATTTAAAGCAGTGAATGGCTTTTCTTTAGTCATGTTTAAAACTCTCGGAATATAATTTTAAACACACTAAAATATATATCATGGTTTATAAAGATAAGTTTTAACTAACCTAAGATAAAATAGCCTAGACTCATCAGTGGTTTTTCGAATGTCGGAACTAGCAGAAAAGCGGAACGAACTTATATAACTATCCTTGTTATAACATAAAAATCGGGTATCAGTATCGTCATATATAGGATCACCTCCTGCTTTTTCTATTTTGGTATTTAGCTCGTCAAGTTTACTCTCATTAAAATAATTCTTCATGTATGTAGCTTGTTCCCATGTCGGAATAGCCCACTCTGTTATTCCATTTACAGAATATGAAGAAACAATATCTTTTGTCTCTGTGATTTTACATTGCCACTCTTTTAGTGACAACAGTAAAAGTTTTATTCCTTCTGTTTCTGTCTCTGCATTAGCTACAATGCTTCCATTCCATATCTCGCCAAGTTGTGGAGTGCCTGAATTTTCTTCTCCTTGATTGTTATTGTTATTGTTATTATTGTTGTTGTTATTATTGTTGTTACCAGGTTCATTACCCGATGATGAACTAAAGTCAAATTGAACAACAACAGCATTATCCCATCCTTTTGCCAATACATTTCCATTAATAGATACTTCGCCAATAAAACTACCTTTTATAATAAATGGTTGGGAAGCCTTCGCAGCTCCTTTGAATGTATATGAGTATGTGTTTACCGATGAATCTTTCTCTAACACTATTTTAAATGAACTGCTTTCCCCATAACCTGGGAAAATATATACCGGACCAGCTTTCCAAACACCATCTATCCCAAGGTAACAGTCTAAGCTGAGTTCATCACCAGTGCTACTTTTTTGATATTCATTGTTGTAGCTTATCGAGTTATAAATAGGTGACATGGTAAATTTCACTTTTTTTGTACTTAAAGGTATACCATACAATTCAACTTGAACGGAAGATACACAATATGCCATGTTTAGATCAACATTTATATTTTTGTTATCTACTGTTACACTAGATGTACCCATCATTAATGATTTATTAGCGTATTTAGAAGTCTCACTTTTAAATTTAATTACATCATTAATTGATGGCTTTTCATTAATTGAATAATCTTCTCCACCATTTGAAATGGTAACTATTTTAAAAGTCCCTTTTCCTAAGAAGAATTTTATCGAATCATTCACTGATTTTACCTTTAAAAATGATAGAAATTCACCATTCTCCTTGAAAACATATGCATAAAGTGGGAATTCTATATCGCTATTTGCTGCACTTCTAGTTTTAATGCTTAACTCTTTAAACTCATTCTTCTCACTAGAATTTTCTTCACTTAGATCTTCTTCAGTGATTTTTTGGCAAAAAGATAAACATAATATCGGTACTAAAGCCAATATACTATTTCGAATAAATGAAATTGTACTCATGGCTTTTATAAATTTATCTCTTGAATAGTAGAACTCTCTTCCCAACTAGTTATTTGAGGAGCCTCAATTTCAATTTTACCTTCTCGTATAAATACATTATATTGATATATTTTCCCACTTTCTAACTTCTTTTCTGTTAGATATGATGATTTTTCAACCTTGTTTGCAACGCTATTCGAGTAAGTTATTGATAGTTTTATTCCTGAATTAGTATCTCGAGGTGTAGAAATTATATAATACTCTTTTGACTTCCCAGCCATATTATGATTTGGTGAAACAATAAACTCATTAATATCATTACTTGTATCAATTCTAAAATTATTATTATTTAATGAATAAATTACTCTCGAGAAAAGTCTTGGGCTACTTAGCTTGAATGTATCTATAGTTGCATTAGTAAATTCACCTGTTGCTAAAATATTTATTCTTATCAGTGATAACAGATGCTTGAAAGCATTCTCACCGGTAAATGAAACTACTCCTTTTGACTCGGAGTAACTAGTTGTTTTACTTGCAACAAGGAGATCATATTTTTTCAGATTATCTAATGTACCATCTTGGTCTATTAAAGAAGGAGAATATACGGAATCCAAACAACAATACTTATTATAAGGATAGAAAGATTTAAAAACGTGTGTGTTTATAGTATCTGACCAAATTGAGTTTTCTATTGGTGACCATACATCATTATTTAGTAGCCATTTTCCTAAGTTTTTGCCATCCATGAAGATGCAAATGCTGTCGTTTTGAGAGAAGGATAAGTTTTTATAATCACTGCCTGAGTATCTGGAACCAGTTTGATTATTATTTAAAATAGATGCTTCTACTCTAATATTGGGCATGTTTAAAAGTGAGCCTTCTGCTTCATCTTCATTAGATGTGCAATTAAAAAAGAAGTAAAACATTGAAATTAGTAGGCTATTCAACACTATGAATAAACTCTTTTTGGAATGTAATTTTATCATTTAAATTTAATTTATTTAGTTAATACTAAAAATGATTAAACTTAAAACGTAGGTAATGATATTATGTTCTTAATAAAATGATTTAAATGATTGTTATTGTAGTTAATAATTATTAAAAGTAAAATCCTAATCCCAATTTCAATCCAAACATACTATAATCAGCAGGTCGATCAATAGAAAAATTATAATAAATGGAAGGTTCTATTGTCATAAAACCATTTAGAAAGAAAGCATAACCTACCTCCGGAGTAAAATATACAAAATGTTTCTTACTAACTTCTGAGTTTGTTATTGATTTGTATGATACTCCCATACCACCATATATGCCACAATTAGATAGATAATACTTAGTTTGGGCTCCTATACTATGATAGTAATGTGCCAATTTATAGTTTACTGTAAGAGCAAAATTGTCTTCAAGAAAATTTCCTACTTCAAGGCCTATTCCATTGTTCCCATCAAAATGTTTAGCGTCTGATGGTCCTATACCTATAAATGATCCATTTATATACCATTTGCCTTTTTCAAATTGTGCATAAGTAGTCGTAGCACTAACTATAAAGAGTGCTATTAATATAAAAAACTTTTTCATTAATTAATTTTGTTATTGTTATCTGAATCATTTTTCTTCTTCTCACGTCTCTTCTCTTGGGCACGAAGTGAGAGCCAAAGCAAAAATATTATTACGTATGATGAAACTACAATAATAATTTTCTCAGTGTCGCTTGACTGATGGTTACGAGGTACGAAATATATTGCCATAACAGTAGCATATATAAATAGTATAACAGGTAACCAAACAGATTTTCTAAATCTTTTCATAAATGGACGATTTTTGTATTTTAAACCAATAAATAAAATAAAACAGTGCAGTTAGCGTGGTTAACCCTCCAATAGTATACGAAATATTATTTGATAAAGAAAGACCTTCAGGAGCAATGCATATATATGTTACACAAACAGCAGTCATAAATAGCGCTGGTAATAGTGTTATGAAATAATTCTTCTTTGCTCGTACAAGATAAACTGTTATAGCCCATAGTGTAAAGACTGATAATGTTTGATTAAACCAAGCAAAATATCTCCATATCTTGTCGAATCCTGCACTATCTTGTAAACTATATAATAGTAAACCTACTGTAACAGCAAAGATGGGTACGCTTATATATAATCTCTTTATAATACTTTTTTGATCTAAATGAATAAAGTCGGCTACTATTAAACGAGCACTACGAAGTGCTGTATCACCACTAGTAATAGGAGCAGCTATAACACCAAGAACAGCAAGCAGACCACCAATAGCACCTAACCAGTTACGAGTTATGCTGTCAACAATTACCGAAGCATTACTTTCGCCATAACCATTTTCGTGAAAGAAATATGTGGCGGCAGCAGCCCAAATAAGTGCAACAATACCCTCTGTAACCATAGAGCCATAGAATACTACACGACCATATTTCTCGTTCTTTATGCATCGAGCCATAAGAGGTGACTGAGTGGCGTGGAATCCACTTATCGCTCCACAAGCAATAGATACAAACATAATAGGGAAAATAGGAAGTAACTGTGGATGGGTATTCTTTATCCCATCTGTATATTCAGGTAATTCAGGATGGTATACAAATAAAGCTATAAGAATGCCAAATGCCATAAATAGAAGTGCGGCAGCAAATATTGGATAAATTTTCCCAATTATTTTGTCAACCGGTAGTAGAGT
>JAEZKJ010000060.1 GCA_023415545.1 Bacteroidota bacterium | reverse complement strand
CATTCTCTATAGCATTTTGCAAATCTTTTTGGAAATTAAAACCATCAGTATCTTGTGCTACCTTAATATTATACGCATTATCATCTACCATAGGATAATTTGTAGGGTTATTAAGCATTTGGGCAACAGCTGCTCGTCCTATAGATGTCATTGAACCATTTGACGATAATCTGATAGCAATCCTTAATCGTAATGAGTTGATATATTTTCTCCACAAAGTAACATCACCTTTATTAACATAATCCTGTGCAATTAATAGTGATTTTGCATATGAACTTACATTTGATGCTGTTGCAAAATATGTATTTGCTTCGTCCAAATCATCAAGTATACTTTGATATATTGATTCAGCTGTATCATAAGGTGCTTTGGAAATTTCGGCATCACCAGTTAAAAATAGAGTACCTGCTTTTGAGTAGGGGAGACCACCGAAAAGTGTGCACATCTCATCAAGTTGTTCCTGCATGACACTTCGTCCAATTATTAAGAAAGGCTTATAGTTTTCCTGATCAGTAAGACTAAGAGAATTGTATGTGGTCTCGAGTAACTTATATTGAGTAAACATATTGTAGAAATCTTTCCACCTGGTATTATAGTAACCTACACCGGCACCCATGTATCGTCCTTTTGAGTTTGGTGATCCTACAATCTGTGAAAAACGTCCGGAGGTAGTCGATTGAACATAGAATCTGTAATATACAGGGTTTAACCATGTGTTACCTGTATAGAATATTCCTGTCATCAATGCATCGCATGACACTTTTGACGTTTGGCTAGGGTCATTGTATTTAGAACTATAATCTTCGTCTTTGCAAGAGTAAAGAGTACCGGCAATGACCAATAGTAAAAGGAGTATATTTATTTTTTTCATATAATATAGTTTTTGTGAATTTAGAAGTTAGCACGTAAAGAGAAACCAAAAGAACGAGTGGTTGCTGTTGAACCACCAATAACTGATTGGTAAATCCAACTTGTTCCATCTGTTGCTTCTGAGTCAAACTGTTTCAAACTTTTGTAGAAATAAAACAGATTACGGCCATAAATTGATACAGATAAACGCTTGCAAGCAAATTTCCTTGTAAAACTATCAGGGAATGTATAACCTAACGATAACTCACGCATTTTGAAATATGTATTTTTTTGAACTGCATTTTCATAAGTGATATTTCCTGAATATCCCCAACCATATTGATTGTAGAATGTTTCACCTGCTGTTGCTATTATATCGTTTGTTGAACCATCTTCTTTTACACCTGGTTGAATTACACCATTACCATACACTTTATTCCCGTTATATGTAGTGCCCGGCTCTTGATTGATAAGATGTCTTTTTGAAGGAATGGTAATTTGATTGTTGTCAGCATAATATGTAAGACCACCATGTGATGGGTCACGTCCTTTAAGAGTAGGAGTTAAATTACCAATTTCCATCATATATTGATAGGGTTGACTCAATACATAACCTCCAATACGGAAGTCGATAGTCATATCTAAATTGATACCTTTATATGAAAGTGATGAATTGAAACCTCCTGTAGCTTTAGGCATTGCATTACCCACTTTTACTCTTTTGGTATAATCTACAATGTAAAGTCCGTTTTGGTCCACAATCTTATTCCCATTATCATCCTTCACTGTTCCATATACATACCAGTCACCCATAGCTTCACCAACATGTGACTCAAGTACAGCTGCACCATTATCAAGAGTCATGTGCTCTATTCTATCTAGACCATATTTCAGCGATTTAACTTTATTGGTATTGAAAGCCATGTTTAGTCCAAGACTCCAGTTCCAATCTTTGTTGCTTACAGGTGTTCCATTAAAAGATATTTCAAGACCCCTGTTCTGCAATTCACCAACATTAAGAAGTATACTTTGTCCACCTGAGGAGGCTGCAGTAGTAGTTCGTATAATTTGGTTTTTCACATTGTTAGAGTAATATGAAATCTCTGCTCCAAGTCTGTTATTGAAGAATTTAGTCTCAAGACCAAGTTCGAACTCATATTTCTTTTCAGGCTCAATCAAGTTATTACCTAGATTTGTAGATATTACATTATATATGTAACCTGATACATTAGACTGTTCATATCCTTGAGGAGCATCATACAATCCGGGAGCATTACCTACTATACCATAACTAATTCTAAACTTACCATAATCGAACCATATTGGACGTTTTTCTTTCATTAGTTCCGAAAATATAATGCTGGCATTGATAGAAGGGTAGAAGAATGAGTTATGTCCGGGAGCTAATGTAGAGGTCTTTTCTTGGCGTACAGTTCCTTCCAAATATCCCCATGAATCATATCCAAAAGATGCAGTTGCGAAAACAGCTGTTTTAAGAAATGATGATCTGTACATTCCTGCGTCTGCTTTACGGCTCGAAGCAGAGAGGTTAAACCAATTTTCAACAGTAAGTCCTCCATTGGTATTAACTTTTGCTGAGTATGCATCTTCTTGTCTTCCCGACCATCCTACATTGGCAGTAATGTTATACTTTTCATTAAATGTTTTATCGAACAACAACATGATATCTCCATAATAGATTTCATATTTATAATTCTCCAATCCATAATAACCGGTATAATCGCCATTAGTAATATATGCATTAGGCTTTTCTGTACTATAATTATCTTCCATATTACGGGAAGTTAAGTCGGTAGCCAATCTACCTCTTAATGTCAATCCCGGAATAATTTCCCAACTAGGAGTAACGCCTGCAATAAAACGTTGATTAGTCTCTTCTCGGCTTCTTCCTAATATGTTCCAAAAATATTCCTGAACAAGACCACTATATGAGCCAAAGCAACCGTAAGCAAAATCCTCATCAGGAGTTGGTGATTGGTTACCATGAATAACATTAAGATATCCCATCGAGGT
>JAEZKJ010000119.1 GCA_023415545.1 Bacteroidota bacterium | reverse complement strand
TTAACTCTCCTGAAAAAGCATATTCACAACTTCTAATGAATAGAGTCTCTAATCAGTATAATATAAAAGATGAAGACTTATATACACGTATCCAAGGGGTGCTCGATTTTATATCAGGTATGACAGACGTATATGCTCTTGACTTATATCGCAAAATAAACGGAAACAGTATACCGGCTCTTTAGAATTGGTAAAATACAATGTTTGCTACATAAAAAAACGAGAAGAGTACAAAATAAAATTTTACTCTTCTCGTTCTGTTTATAATATTATTATTTACTTGTCTAAATAAATTCTCTATTTTGAGATAACAGGATTTGCGCCTGATGTAATTTTTAATGCTTCAGGATGAGCCTGTACAAATGACTCGATATGACGTGCTCTCTTCTCCTCAAGTATCTCATCTACAGCAATCAATATACCTGTCTCTTCAACATCTCCAAAGCCATAATTTATAGCAGTACCAAACATTCTCATTGTTGGCGATAATCCCATATAGGCATTAACCAAAGGAGGAATATTATATCCAAGTTTCCTAACCTCTGAATTTAGAATTTTATAATTCTCCTTGAAGGAATCATAACAGAATAGTTTTTCAAGAAACTCGGTGCTCGTCTCAATCTCCAAAGGTTTCATTGGAGTTATAAGTTTATCTTTATCTCCAAAATGCTTATTTAGGAAATATATTATCATGTCTCTTCCCTGACGATGATAACTTGGATACATAGTCATTTTACCAAAATAGTACTTAACATTTGGCTTAATAACAGTAAGTGCTCCAAGGCCATCCCAAAGATTATCAAGAGCAAAAAGACCTTTTGCACCTGCACGCGAAGATTGATATTCTAAAGTAACGAACGACCTTCCAAGTTCAACAGTATATGGAAGATAATTTTTAATAAAATCTTCCGAGAAATTAAACATGTGTGATGTAGCAAGAATAGGTTTCCCTAACTCATCAAATTTCACTTCATCGCCTAACAAATATCTATATCCACCAAGTATCTCCTCAGCCTCCGGATTCCAAACGATAAGTTGTTTGTATGGATCCTCCATGGTATCGTACTCATCAATATCCATAGATTTACCGGTACCTCCTCCTGCGGCTCTAAAAGCTATTTCCCTTAATCGTCCTATCTCCCTCATCACATTTGGAGAATCTTGAGCCGTTATAACATATATCTCATTATGACTCTTATTGGTAAACCTAAGTCTTTTATCTTCCGACAATTCTGACTTTAGTACCTCCTTACTAATGGGGGCTATTATTTCTTCCATTTGTATCATTAATATCTTCTGCCTTTTATAATTTGTAGACAATATCCTTTACATATTGTGCCCAGTCGTGTGGTGTTTTACTATTATCGAATGTTTCCCATTGAATAGGCTTACCTATTGTCAATTTAAAGGTTTTATGCCTATTTTTTAGCATCTCATCAGCAAGATATAGCATTGCTAAATTAATTTTCAATCCAAAATGCTCACATATATTAGCCAATGAGTAGAACCAATTTGAATTTTTACCTTCAAAGTGCATAGGAATAACATCACGCCTTGTTTCAACGCTTTTTGTTACGAAAGTTTTTTTCCAATCAAGATCTTTTATAATACCATCTCTTTTACGAGAACAAAGCCCCGCAGGAAACATTATTATGTTGTTAGAGGATTTAAAACCTTGCTCAACCATCTTAGGAAAATCTCTTGACTGTTTTCCTGTTTTGTTGATAGGAATACATAAAGGAGCAAGTCCATGAAGGGCCATTAACAGATCATTTACAAGATATCTTACATTGCCTTCATAATATGAGCCTAATATATAACCCAAAGCAACACCATCAACACCACCAAGGGGGTGATTACAAACAAATGTATAACAACCACCTTTAGGTAGATTCTCTTTCCCAATTATTTCTACCTTAACATCCAAAAATTGCATGCATGCTTCGAGAAAATCAACACCAACCTTATCCTTCGACTCAATTAGAAATTCATTTAACTCATCTTGATGCACTATACGTTTTAGATAACTTCGTAAAAAGCCTGGTATATATTTTGCTTTTTTACCAACTTTTTCATTGATTATCCTGTCAATATCAATCAAAAAGATAGATTCCTCTTTCATCTTAAAAAAACTTTTCCTTGCAAAAATAACTTATCTTTTTAGAAATTGACATTCAAAGGAAGAAAAATGATGCTTTTCATTATAAAAAATCAACATTTATTGATTTTTTAACCTAATAATCAATTGAAAAGTTTTAAACAAAAGATTTTTTAAAAGACTATTACATTACACAAAATGAGAAACAAACACTCGTATACCCAATTCAAAAAGATAGAAGCAAATAGACAAAAAACGGTTAATAACTTTTTTATTATTTTCTTCAATTATTTGTGGGGAATTGTGGGGAATTGTGTATTTTTACATCACTATTCATATAATAAGGTGTAAAACATGCGATTCTTAGGAAATATTGAGATGAAAATTGATACAAAAGGAAGGCTTTTTCTTCCATCAATTTTCAGAAAACAATTACAAAATGCTTCTGAGGAATGTTTAATCCTCAGAAAGGATATTTTTCAGGATTGTCTTGTATTATGCCCTGAAAGCACTTGGAACGAAGAGTTAAATGAATTAAGAGAACATCTGAATAAGTGGAACCCCAAAGACCAAATGATATTCCGTCAATTTGTATCCGATGTAGAGATTATTTCACTTGATAGTAATGGACGATTTCTCTTACCCAAAAGATACATCAAGCTAGCCCATATCAACCAAGAGGTAAAAATTATTGGTGTTGATAACACAATGGAGATTTGGGCAAAAGAGATGTGCGAAAATCCATTTATGAACCCAAAGGAGTTCACTATGGAGCTAGAGAAGATAATGAGTAAAAACAATAAAATTGATGAGTAACAATGAGTGACGAAAACATTACATATCATATTCCAGTACTATTGAATGAAAGTATCGATGGACTGAACTTAGAAAATGGCAAAGTGTTCGTTGATGTTACATTTGGCGGAGGAGGACACTCAAAAGAGATTTTAAGACGCCTTAATCAAGATGGGCGTTTATTAGGATTTGACCAAGACGAAGATGCCGAAAGAAATATTGTTGATGATAATAGATTTACATTCGTTAGAAGTAATTTCAGATATCTTTCCAATTTCTTAAGATATCATGGCATCGATAAAATCGATGGGCTTCTTGCTGACCTTGGCGTATCTTCTCATCATTTTGATGATTCGGAAAGAGGATTCTCTTTTAGATTTGATGGAAATCTTGATATGCGAATGAACCAAAAGGCCGATATCACGGCTGCTGATATATTAAACACGTACGATGAGGAGAGACTGGCATCTATATTTTACTTATATGGAGAGCTTAAAAATAGTCGCAAAATAGCATCCGTAATAGTCAAAGCGAGATCTAATGCAGCGATAAAGAGCATATCCGACTTCTTGAATATTATTCAGCCTCTATTTGGAAGAGACAGAGAGAAAAAAGAGATGGCTAAAGTTTTCCAAGCTTTACGTATTGAGGTAAACCAAGAGATGGCAGCTCTTAAAGAGATGCTTTACTCAGCCGCTGAATATCTTAAACCTGGAGGAAGACTTTCGGTTATAACTTATCACTCTTTAGAGGATAGAATAGTAAAGAACTTTATAAAGTGTGGAAATGTTGAGGGAAAAATCGAACAAGATTTCTTCGGAAATATACAAACACCATTCAAACTTATAAACAATAAAGTTATTGTCCCTTCTCAAGAGGAAATTGAAAGGAACCCACGTTCAAGAAGCGCTAAATTGAGAATTGCTGAAAAAAAGTAAACATTGAGCTATGGAAGAGCCAAAGATTGAAAAGAAAGTAAATAATAAAAGTGAGAACACATCCTCTAAAATGTCTTTTCGAAGCATTTTAGGTGGAGATATACTTGCAAATGATTTTTTCAAAAGGCAAACACGATTACTCATTCTCATTATGATTCTAACAGTACTATATATTGACAATCGATATAGTAGTCAACAAGAGCTTATTGAGATTGATAGATTAAAGAAAGAGTTGGATGATGTGAAATATGATGCATTAACCCGTTCTTCCGAGCTAATGGAGAAAAGTAGACAATCAAAGATTGAAGAATATATTTCAACACAGGGAAGCGAATTACAAACAGCGACAAATAGACCTTACTTAATTATTGTAAAAGAATAATGACTCCGGATAAAGACAATATAATGATTAGATTCACCTTCATCATGTTGATCATGGTGTTGGTTGGTCTTGCTATTATTTGTAAAGCGGGAGTAATTATGTTTGCTGAAAAGCAATATTGGATGGAAGTAGCCGATCGTTTTGTGAAAGAAAATGTAGAGGTAAAACCTAACAGAGGAAACATTCTTTCATCCGATGGACAGCTAATGGCCAGTAGCCTTCCTGAATATAAAATTTATATGGACTTTCTTGCCGGTGGTGAATATAAAGATAGTCTATTACGCGCTAATATCGACTCTATATGCATAGGTTTAAATCAAATATTTCCTGATAAGAGCGTAGCTGAGTTTCGTTCACATATCATGAAGGGAAGGAAAAAGAGAAGCCGTAATTATCTTCTCTATCCAAAACGTATATCTTACATCGAGTACAAAGAGGTGAAACAACTACCTGTATTCAACTTGAGTAAATATAAAGGGGGATTCCATGAGCAGGTGTTCAATTTAAGAAAAAAACCGTTCGGTTCTTTAGCTAAGAGAACTCTTGGAGATATGTACTCTGAAATTGAACTTGGTGCAAAAAATGGGTTAGAGTTATCGTACGACTCTGTATTGAAAGGTGTACCGGGAATTACTCATCGCCAAAAAGTGATGAATAAATATCTTAATATTGTGGACCTTCCTCCAGTCGATGGATATGATATCATTACCACTATTGATGTTGGTATGCAGGACATTGCAGAGAAAGCGCTTATTGATGAGTTAAAAGAAATAAACGCTACTGTTGGTGTTGCTATTCTTATGGAGGTTAAAACAGGAGAAGTCAAGGCTATTGTCAACATGACTAAAGGTAACGACGGCATATATCGTGAGGTTAAAAATAATGCTGTATCTGATATGATGGAACCTGGTTCTACATTTAAAACAGCATCTATTATGGTTGCTCTTGAAGATGGGAAAACTACACCTGATCAAACTATTGATACCGGAAACGGTATATACAATATGCATGGTCGTCCAATGAAGGACCACAACTGGCATAAAGGTGGCTATGGAGTTCTTACTACCACGCAGTCGCTTATGGTATCATCAAATATTGGAGTATCAAGAATTATAGATTAACACTACCATAA
>JAEZKJ010000105.1 GCA_023415545.1 Bacteroidota bacterium | reverse complement strand
TACTTTAACTAAAAGTAGTACCCAAAACAGCCCACCAATATCTTCACCTTTATACATTCCACTGATAACAGCTAATACAGCTAAAGCTAATGCCACAGTTACCGCCGTACCACCTATAGTTATACTTACAATCCTTTGGCGTGATAAACCATAGCGACTTACAATAGGGTATGTTATAAGCGTATGACTGGCATACATACTTGCCAATAGCACTGAAGTTACAAGAGAATATCCCAATAATTCCATACTACTCCATATACCTAGGATCATAGGCACAGAGAATGTTATCAACCCAAAGACCAATCCTTTTATTCTGTTCTTTTTAAAATCGTCCATATCCATCTCTAAACCAGCTAAAAACATGATATAGTAGAGACCAACTTTACCAAATAGCTCAAAACTGCTATCACGTTCAAGGATATTGAAGCCATATTTGCCCACTATAACGCCGGCAAGTATCATACCTATTATGTGGGGAATACGAAGACGTCCCATTATTATTGGTGCAAATAATATAATTATCATCACCAAGAAAAATATCCATGTAGGGTTAGTTACCGGGAGATTAAAGTCAAAACTGAATAAATTCATTATTTATATTTAATATTGGGTCACATTTTATCTACAAAATTAAGAAAAAACTTTCTTCTTTAAAGGATATATTATATAATGTTTTATTTTTGTAACTGTATTATAGCTCTTTATAAACAGGTATAATACTATTATTAATCATAAATTTAAACAAGAAAAATGAAAGTAGCAATTGTTGGTGCGAGTGGTGCTGTTGGACAAGAATTTTTGCGCGTACTCGAAGAAAGAAATTTCCCTATTGATGAACTGTTATTATTTGGTTCTTCTCGCAGTGCAGGACATAAATATATGTTCCGCGGTAAACAGATTGAGGTGAAACTTCTACAACACAACGATGACTTTAAAGGCGTAGACATTGCTTTCACTTCTGCAGGAGCTGGCACTTCTAAAGAGTTTGCTCAAACCATTACAAAATATGGTGCAGTAATGATTGACAACTCTAGTGCATTCCGTATGGATTCAGATGTTCCATTAGTAGTGCCTGAGGTAAACGCTGAGGATGCTTTGAATCGCCCACGTGGTATCATCGCTAATCCTAACTGTACAACAATCCAAATGGTTGTTGCACTTAAAGCCATCGAAAACCTTTCACACATAAAACGTGTGCATGTTGCTACTTACCAGGCTGCCAGTGGTGCAGGTGCAGCAGCAATGGACGAGCTTTATGAGCAATATCGTCAGGTTTTAGCAGGAGAAAGTGTTAAAGTAGAAAAATTTGCCTATCAGCTTGCCTTTAATCTTATCCCTCAAATTGATGTGTTTACAGATAATGGTTACACTAAAGAGGAGATGAAGATGTATCATGAGACAAAAAAAATTATGCATTCGGATATTGAAGTTAGTGCAACATGCGTTCGTGTCCCTGCATTAAGATCTCACTCTGAAAGTATATGGATTGAAACTGAAAGAGCTATTAGTTTGGAAGAAGCTAGAGAAGCTTTCGCTAATGGTGATGGACTTATTCTTATGGACAATCCTGCAAATAAAGAGTATCCTATGCCTCTATTCCTTGCTGGTAAAGATGAAGTTTATGTAGGCCGAATACGTAAAGACCTTACTAACGAAAATGGATTATCATTCTGGATTGTAGGTGACCAAATTAAAAAAGGTGCTGCACTAAATGCTGTACAAATAGCTGAATATCTTATAAAAGTTAAAAATGTAGGATAATATTCTATTCATATAATAACAAAAAAACCTTACCATAATTGGTAAGGTTTTTTTATATCGTTTTATTTGAAGTATCTTAAACTTACTCTTTACCTTTTAGTGGCGACACTTTTCTAAGAGCTACGTCAAAAATGAGAGTACTATTTGCAGGAATATCCGAATAGCCGGATACTCCATATCCCAAATCACTTGGGATATACATTGTCCAAATATCACCTACTTTCATATGCTCAAGAGCTGTAGTAAAACCGGTAACTAGCTTTCCTGTAACAAAAGATACATAAGGAGAGTTTTCATTATACTCACCACTATAACTTTTATCGAACACAACATTATTTATTAGCATACCTTTGTAGCTAACAAAAACAGTATCGTTGAATAATGGAGTAGCACCATCACCTATACTCTTAACTTTACAATAAACGTAGTCGTTTACATCACCTTTCTGCCCTATTGCTAATGGAGGCAATTTATAAGAATAGAATATTTTCCATTCACCAACATCTTCTCCACTATTAGCATAAGCTACCTTAGATATAGAATCCACATAATTTTGGTTTCTCTGATCCCAATTTTCATAAGGATCTACCTCTCCGGTAGACTCACTGCATGATGTAAAAGATATAGCAGTGAATAAAAATAAGCCTATAAGTAAAAGAATATTTTTATTCATTATTGTAGTGTTTTTAAAATACTTGTTATGCTTACCTTATCAGCAATGATATCGTTCAAATCAGAGATAGCAACGCGTTCTTGCTCCATAGTATCACGATTTCGAAGAGTAACACAGTTATCTTCCAATGTTTGATGGTCAACAGTTATACAGTATGGAGTACCGATAGCATCTTGACGACGGTAACGTTTACCGATACTATCTTTTTCATCATACTGACAGTTGAAATGGAACTTCAAATCATTCATAATCTCACGAGCTTTCTCTGGCAAACCATCTTTCTTAACAAGAGGCATAATAGCCAATTTCACAGGAGCAAGTTGTGCAGGAAGTTTCAAAACAACACGAGTTTCACCATTTTCAAGTTTCTCTTCGCAATATGAAGCACTCATGATGCTTAGGAACATACGGTCAACACCAATAGAAGTCTCGATAACGTATGGTACATATGATTCATTCAATTCAGGATCGAAATATTTAATACTCTTACCACTGAATTTTTCATGCTGACTTAAGTCGAAATTTGTACGACTATGAATACCCTCTACTTCTTTAAAACCGAAAGGCATAAGGAACTCGATATCTGTAGCAGCATTAGCATAGTGAGCAAGTTTTTCATGATCATGATAACGATAGTGATCATCACCAAAGCCAAGAGCTTTATGCCATTTCAAGCGAGTCTCTTTCCACTGTTTGAACCATTCAAGTTCTGTTCCAGGTTTTACAAAGAACTGCATCTCCATCTGTTCAAACTCACGCATACGGAAAATAAACTGGCGAGCAACGATCTCGTTACGGAAAGCTTTACCTATTTGAGCTATACCGAAAGGAATCTTCATACGACCTGTCTTTTGTACATTCAAGTAGTTCACAAAGATACCTTGCGCTGTTTCAGGACGAAGATAAACCTTCATTGCTCCATCAGCAGTAGAACCCATTTCGGTTGAGAACATCAAATTAAACTGACGAACTTCAGTCCAGTTTTTTGTTCCTGAGATAGGACAAACAATCTCTTCATCAATAATAATTTGACGAAGTTCTTCTAAATCAGAAGCATTCATTGCTTTGCTGAAACGTTCATGTAAAGCTTCTCTTTTTGCTGCTTGTTCAAGAACGCGAGGGTTTGTTGTGCGGAATTGCTCCTCATCAAAAGCCTCACCAAAACGCTTAGCAGCCTTAGCAACCTCCTTGTCTATCTTATCATCATATTTAGCTATCTGATCTTCAATAAGAACATCGGCACGATAACGTTTTTTAGAATCACGGTTGTCAATCAATGGATCGTTGAAGGCATCAACATGTCCTGAAGCTTTCCAAATAGTAGGATGCATAAATATTGCAGAGTCGATACCCACAATATTATCGTGCAAAAGAACCATACTTTGCCACCAGTACTGTTTGATATTATTTTTTAACTCAACACCCATCTGTCCGTAATCGTAAACAGCTCCAAGACCATCATAGATATCGCTTGATGGAAAAACGAAGCCATACTCTTTACAGTGAGAAACTAATTTTTTAAAAACATCTTCTTGTGCCATATTCCTTTATGTTTATTCTTTCAATTTTCTATTCAATCAAGCATTCTTGTGCAAATTATGCACTAAATAAAGCGCAAAGTAAATGATTTTTTTCAATAAATGTACTATTTTTGTATTCATATCATCATAACATTAAGGAATTTAAATATATCATGAGCGACGATATTATTGATAGAGAAGAAAAAGAGAAAGAAATTCAGCAAAGTGATGAAACCGGTCACTCCGATTACAAACCTGCAGACACGAAGAATGAATCAGTAAAACATCAGCTTAGCGGCATGTATCAAAACTGGTTCCTTGACTATGCATCGTATGTAATCCTAGAACGTGCTGTTCCACATTTGAACGATGGTTTAAAGCCTGTTCAAAGAAGAATACTTCACTCGATGAAGCGTTTGGACGATGGAAGATATAATAAAGTCGCAAATATAGTTGGCCATACCATGCAATTTCACCCTCATGGTGATGCCTCAATAGGCGATGCATTGGTGCAACTGGGACAAAAAGATCTACTGATAGATTGTCAGGGGAACTGGGGTAATATACTTACAGGTGATGGTGCCGCTGCTCCTCGTTACATAGAAGCTCGACTTTCAAAATTTGCACTCGATGTTGTTTTCAATCCAAAAACAACACAATGGCAAGCCTCATACGATGGAAGAAATCAAGAGCCAATTACACTACCCGTAAAATTCCCACTTCTTCTTGCTCAAGGAGTGGAAGGCATTGCCGTTGGTCTATCATCAAAAATACTTCCACATAACTTCAATGAATTATGTGATGCTTCAATATCTTATCTTCGTAATGAAGAGTTTAATCTATATCCCGATTTCCAAACAGGAGGTTCTATAGATGTATCCAGATATAATGATGGCGAGAGAGGTGGCGTAGTAAAAGTAAGAGCTAAAATCAACAAACTTGATAATAAAACTCTTGTTATTACAGATATCCCTTACGGAAAAACTACCACTTCGATAATCGACTCAATACTTAAAGCCATTGAGAAGGGAAAGATTAAAGTTAGAAAGGTTGATGACAATACCGCTGCTAAAGTTGAGATACTTGTTCATCTTGCTCCCGGTGTATCATCTGATAAAACTCTAGATGCTCTGTATGCATTCACTGATTGCGAGGTAAGTATATCACCTAACTGTTGTGTTATTGAAGATAATAAACCTCACTTCTTAAATGTTCGTACAGTTCTTAAAAAGTCGGTTGATAACACTCTTGGACTGCTAAAAAGAGAACTAGAAATAAAGAAAAATGAGTTACTTGAATCTTTGCATTTCGCTTCATTGGAAAAAATATTTATTGAAGAGAGAATATATAAGGAGGTAAAATTCGAGCAGTCGGAAAACGTTGATGCTGCTTGCGAGTTTATCGATTTAAAATTAACTCCATTTTATAGCCAATTTATTCGAGAAGTCACCAAAGAGGATATTTTGCGACTGCTTGATATTAAGATGGCACGTATTCTTAAGTTTAACAAGGATAAGGCCGAAAACAATATATTGGCTATTAAAGGCGAAATAAAGGATATAGATTATAAACTTGACCATCTTGTTGATTACACTATTCAATGGTATCAGATGCTTAAGGATAAGTATGGCAAAAATTATCCAAGGAAAACTGAGTTGAGAAACTTCGATACTATTGTTGCTGCAAAAGTTGTAGAGGCTAATGAAAAGTTATACATAAACCGTGAAGAGGGATTTATCGGTACCTCTCTTAAGAAAGATGAGTTTGTATGTAACTGTTCCGATATTGATGATGTCATCATTTTCTACAAAGATGGTAAATATAAGGTTGTAAAAGTTGCCGATAAGATGTTTGTTGGCAAAAACATCCTGTATGTGAACATATTCAAGAAAAATGACAAGAGAACCATATATAATGTAGTTTATCGAGACGGGAAAGATGGAATCTATTACATAAAGAGGTTTAACGTAACCTCGATGACTCGTGATAAAGAGTATGATGTCACTCAAGGAACTCCAGGTTCAAAAATTGCATACTTCACTGCAAACCCTAATGGCGAGGCAGAAGTTATAAAGATCACTCTTAAACCTAATCCAAGAATAAAGAAGATCATATTCGATAAGGATTTTAGTGAGATTGCTATTAAAGGACGCCAGTCAATGGGTAATATCCTTACAAAATATGAGGTTCATAAGCTAGCCTTAAAACAAAAAGGAGGTTCTACTCTTGGCGGACGAAAGGTGTGGTTTGATCACGACGTTCTTCGTCTGAATTATGATGAACGTGGTCAATATCTTGGTGAGTTCCATAGTAATGATTTAATCCTTGTGGTACATGATAATGGAGATTTTTATACTACAAACTTCGATCTGAATAATCACTATGATGCAGATATAAGATTAATTGAGAAGTTTGATCCAAATAAAGTTTGGTCAGCTGCACTATATGATATGGATCAACAAGGATATCCTTATATCAAACGATTTACATTCGAACAATCATCTAAGAAACAGAACTATCTTGGAGAGAACAAAGAAAATAAACTTATTCTTCTTTCATCTGTTGTATATCCTAGAATTCAAGTAATTTTTGGTGGTAACGATAGTTTCCGTGAATCTTTGGAAATAGATGTTGATGAATTTATAGGAGTAAAAAGTTTCAAAGCTAAAGGCAAAAGAATTACCACTTTCACTGTTGATTGTATTAATGAGCTAGAGCCTATTCGTTTCCCTGAAAAAGAGGGAGATGAGGATCAAAATGATGATAACGATGATGAGGATATAAACGAAGATCCTGATAAAGAGAAAAGCACTATTGATATAATTGATGAGATAACAGGACAGATGAAACTATTTTAATAATGAGAAATAAAATAATAGTTCTCTTTACTCTTCTTTCTATCTTTATCAGCATAAAAGCTCAGGAGGATAGTGTGCATTACAATAGGTATGTAATGCACTCAAGAGTTTTTGGTATAGGTTCGACAAATATCCTTGATACCTATTTATCACCATTACAATATAAGGGTACCAATATAAGCATGCTCCGTGAGAACATGCGTTTTACTAAGATTTTGGATGGTAAAGTTTCAGTTCAAAATATGCTTCAAGTAAATCTCTCCTACTCTGAAAATAGAGCCGAGACTAGTAGCGAAATAGCATCTATGGTGAAATGGACTTACGCATGGCACTATCAACATGAACTTATCAAGGATTTAAAATTACTTTTTGGACCTATGGCTGATTTGAATGGAGGATTTGTATACAATGCCGGCAACTCAAATAATCCTGCCCAGGCAAAAGCATATGTCAATATAGATGCATCAGCAATGTTAATCTATAAGTTTCGACTTTTCAACCAACCATTTACAGCCAGATATCAACTTAACGTACCACTAATAGGACTGATGTTTTCGCCCGATTATGGGGAATCATACTATCAAATGTTCTCACTTAATAATTTTAGTGGTAAAAATATTGTCTTTACAACTCCACATAACCAACCATCATGCATGCAGTTGCTAACTCTGGATTTTCCTCTTTGCAACAATACTATACGAGTTGGATATTTAATGGATATTGAACAGGCAAAAGTTAATGGACTTAAAAGCCATATGTGGAATCACTCCTTTATGATAGGATTAGTAAAAAACTTCTATATCTTAAAAGGAAAGAACAAAGTCAGTATGCCTAACAATGTAACACCTTACTAAAATGAAATCGTATATTATCAACATACTACTTATATCATCTCTATTTTTTTCTTCTTGTGTAACCGAGGAGGAGTTCTCGAATAGTCCACAAGGGAATTTTGAAGCTTTATGGAAGATTATTGACCAACAATACTGTTTCCTTGATTATAAAAATAAGGAGTATGGACTCGATTGGAATAAAATACATAATGAGTATTCTAATAGAATTACTCCCGACATGACTAGTAAACAGTTATTCGATGTGCTTTCGGATATGGTAAACGAGCTTAGAGATGGACATGTTAACTTAATATCTAAAGATAGAATTTCACAGTACAGGGAGTGGTATGATGCCTATCCTAGAAATTTCAGCGATTCAATCCAAAGCATATATTTAGGTAGGGACTATAATATTGCTTCAGGAATGAAGTATACTATTTTACCACAGAATATAGGATATATATATATCAGTAGTTTTGAAAGTGGTATAGGTAGTGGAAATCTTGATGAAATTTTAAATTCTCTCTCTATATGTAATGGACTGATAATTGATGTTCGAAATAATGGAGGAGGTAATTTAACTACTGCCGAAAAACTCGCACAGAGGTTTACAAATGAAAGAGTACTTACAGGATATATAAGCTATAAAACCGGGCCTGGACACAACAGTTTCTCTACACCAAAACCTATATATCTTGATGAACCAACAAGTAGAGTTAGATGGCAGAAAAATGCTGTTGTATTAACAAACAGACGTTGCTTTAGTGCTACTAATGATTTTGTGAACTTGATGAACCAACTTAAAAAGGTTACTATTATAGGAGATAAAACAGGAGGAGGTAGCGGACTACCATTTTCTTCTGAATTACCAAACGGATGGTTTATTCGTTTCTCAGCCTCTCCTATATATGGTCCTAATATGGAAGAGTTAGAATTCGGTATTGACCCTGATATTAAAGTGGATATTACTTCGGAAGATTACAGTAAAGGAGTAGATACAATCATAGAAAAAGCAATAGATTTTTTGAGCCAGAGCGTTCATTAAGCATATTTTTAGCCATTTTATCGCATTTTTTCATCTAATTCTTTGGTAGTTTTAAAAAAACCACTAACTTTGCACTCGCTAATAAAAAATAACGCTGCGCCTGTGGCGTAATTGGTAGCCGCGCTAGACTTAGGATCTAGTGTCGTGAGACGTGTAGGTTCGAGTCCTATCAGGCGCACAACTAATTTCAAGTAGTTGAAAATAGTAAAAATAATTAGCAAAACATGTCGCGCTTGTGGCGTAATTGGTAGCCGCGCTAGACTTAGGATCTAGTGTCGTGAGACGTGTAGGTTCGAGTCCTATCAAGCGCACTAAGGGGAAAGCCAAGTATTTGAAAAAAATACTTGGCTTTATTATTTTTATATTAATATTCTGTACCCTTTTTAATAAATGTTCCATTGTTTAACTCATGTACAGCGGTGCGTATCTCTTCCTGGCTATTCATAACAATAGGACCATACCAAGCAATAGGCTCTTTAGTAGGTGGTGCAGACATTAACAACACCTGAGCACCACTATTCCCGGCCATAATAGTTACTTTGTTTCCTTCCGACAAAAGAGCAGCACTTTTCTCATCTATCTTTTCTTCTCCAACAGAAACATCTCCCAATAAAGTAAATATCATAACTGTGTTATCCTTTTTCACATCAAGAGTAATATTAGAATTTGAGTTTAGATGAATGTCATAGTAATCCAATGGAAGATATTTACCTTGCCACCCTTTATTTCCCATATATTCACCAGCTAGCAGACGTAAATAACCTCCTTCAAAAGTAAATTCTTTAATCTCATCACGTAATATTCCATGGTAGGCAGGAGGAGCAGCCATTTTGTCTTTAGCTGGCATATTTAACCATAATTGTAAACCCAACAATCTATCTCCGGCAGGCTGCTCGGAGTGAAATACTCCCGAACCGGCAGTCAGCCATTGAGCTTCACCATCACTGATAACCTGCTCAGTACCTAAATGATCTTTATGTGTCATCTTACCTTTTGCCAGAAAACTTACTGTTTCAATGCCTCTATGAGGATGAGTAGGAAAACCAGCCTCATAATCTTTAGGGTTGGTGCTATCAAATGAATCAAGCATCAAGAATGGATCAAAGTCATAAACTGTATCATGACCTAATACTCTTACTAAACTAACACCTGCACCATCGGTAGTTCTAAAGCCCTGTACTTTCTTTACAACTTTTCTTTCCATTCCAGTCACATTTAATTTATATACTTATACAAAATTTATATCATTATTGTAATGATATAACAAATTAATTGAAAAACGTATCTAAAGAATAATATTAATCAAGCTAAGTATATGACAAATACTACAATTAGAGTAAATATTTCTTTACTTTAGGGGAAAACTTTAAGAGTAGAAATAGTACTATTTGCTTGCAGTTAAAGAAATAATAGATTGAATGCAGTGGAGAAATAATATATTTATTTAAGTTTTTCTCAATTCAATATTTTTTACTTTTTCTTTTATTTATTTCTTTTTTTTTACAAAAAAGAATTAAATTTGAAATAGTATAAGGTGAATATAGGATTTGATAATAAATCTTTTCATTCTGTTTCACATTACCAACGTCCTAGTTCACGCCGAGCCTATGGTGAGGCACCCTTTCAAAAGAGAAAGAAGAGTAAGTAAAAGGACGACGACATAAATTAAGGCGTTTACTTGACGCTTTGTTCTTGACCGCTTGTCATCAAGCAAATTACCTAATAGTAGTCAAAGATCTTAGCAACGGTATATAACCCGGATGTGATATATAAAAGTAAATTTTATATCGGCGTGGGCTTTAGCGTTGTCAGTTTAACTACAATAGGCAGAGCTAGGGCCTTAAGTGGTGAGACAAACAACAAGGAAGTTCCCACGCTTTTTTTGTGATCGTAAAAAAGACAAAATCACTAACCGCCGAATCTGGGTACTATAGGCTAAGATACTATTATGGCACTTATTGATTGCGCTAGTTGGAAACCGAACAGCAATGAGTTTGTTTTCGCATACCGTTTCCCTGAAACAAACCTTAGTACTTATACACAACTCATTGTTTATGAATCTCAGGAAGCACTTCTCTTTAGTAAAGGACAGTTGATGGGCAAATTTGGTCCGGGCAAACATACATTGGATACAGAGAATCTTCCAATTTTACGTTCTCTTTTCGGCATTCCTTTTGGAGGTAAAAATCCATTTACTGCTGAAATTTGGATTGTTAACAAACTTTATCCGGCAAACTTGACTTGGGCTGTCAATAGTATGGCAGTACATGATCCAGATTATCAAACCATGCTTCCGCTGCAGGCAAATGGTCAGTACGGTATATTTGTGTCAGATTCTGAAAAGTTTTTGCTGAAAATGGTAGGAACAAAAGATATCTTTACGGAATCGGATATGTTGTCACAAGCATATGGAGAATTCTCTTCAAAATCGAAAAGTGCAATAATTCAGTTCATAACTAGCCAAAGGGTTGGATTTAAGAGTGTATCGGCCCATTTAGAGGCATTGTCAGAATACATAAAATCTAATTTGTCACCATTCTGGAAAGATTATGGATTAACAATGACTAAATTTTATGTTAATGACATTTCTATTGACACAAGTACACCTGAAGGAAAGAAAATTTCTGAGGCACTTGCTAGCCAAGCATCTATGTCTATAACCGGTCATTCATGGCAACAGGAACAAATGTTTGGAATGGCAAATAATGCTGTCGACCAAATTGGAAACGCTTCCGGAGGAAACAGCTTAATTGCAGGATTAATGGCTATGAATATGATAGGTGGAGGAGGCATGGGAGGTGGAATCTCTTCAGGTTTGATGCAGACCCACAACAGTCAACCTACATTTTCAGGTAACCAAAATCCTGGTATGATGCCAAATGCTCAGGCACAACAAAGTTTTAGTGTTGATGTAAAAGAAATTTATTGCGCAAACTGTTCCAAAAAGCATCTTACAACCGAACGTTTCTGCCCTCATTGTGGTAACGAATATAATCCATGTCCAAAATGTGGTTCCGACAATCCCAAAAACGCACGCCGTTGCGTGTCTTGTGGCACTTCACTCGAACAAGGAGCTAAGATGTCAATATGCAAATCATGCAACTCACCCCTTTCTCCCGGCTCAGCCTTTTGTCCACAATGTGGGACACCTCAAACAATAGTTCAAACTGGTAACGTTTGTCCAAGATGTGGTGCTTCAATTTCACCAACATCTAAGTTTTGTACGAAATGTGGCCAAAAAATATAAAATCTAAAAACTTGAAGTTATGAGTGCAAGAAGAATATACAACATACTGGCCATTATTCTATTTTATGGTCTGATTATTGGAGGATTTATTGTTTTTGGTGAGAATCTTGAAACCAAAATAAAAATCCTTGACATCATAGCAATATGTCTATTTTTTACACCGTTTGTTCCGTTTACCATATTGCCCCTCATCAATCTTGGTGACCCTGCACATAAAGAGGTTGGTATGTTGGGAATACATATTCCTGTGCTGATTTCATGCAGTGCATTATCCATGATATTGATTATTTGTGGTATTATATTTGAAATATCATTCAAATTTCAATTATTTGGGCAATTAGCTATTTTATTCATTCTCCTAATTGGCATAGTAGCAACTCTACATTCCGGAGAAAAAGTACAACAGATTCACGCCCAAGAGCAAAATATAAAGGAAGGTAAAGTTTCTCTACAACTAATTATGGATGATTTCTCAGATTATATGGCAACCATACGAGAATTAGATCCTGTAATAGTTACAAAATTAAATACGATGCATGAATCTATCAGATATATAACGCCTTCTGGAAATATGAATGCAAAATTGTTTGATAGTCAGTTTGTTCAATCTATCGATGATTTAAAGGTTTTATTGAGAGATACCGATCTTAATAGAGATAAAATATTCGATGAGGTTGAACATCTTGAAAGAATATTAGCGAGAAGAAAAAAATATTAATAACTCATCTATAATCCTATTAATCCAATGGCAACAACAGGAAAGATTTTTAGCGATTCAAGCAATATTTATCAGGATCAAGCTCGTCTATTGTTTAATTTCTATAGACAATCAGCCGAACGCATTGTTAGACAAGAGGAAGCTATAGAGAAGCAAATTAAAGAGTTAGAGGCGGATCGCAAACAAGTGGAACTTAAGAAAAGTGACATCTGGAAATGGTTCTTGACAATCATTTGTTTCTTCATGTATTGGGTACGACGTAATGAATACGACAAGCAATTAAAGGCAATCGATGATAAGATTGCAGAGAAGAAAAAAGAACATATTAGTATTTTCCGTGATTATAAAGTTACTAAGATGGGCGTGGCATATGTGCCGGTAGCTCAGCAGATGGCATACGAAGATAAATGCTTTGTCGTGGACTATACCGGCAATGTACCTAACTCGAGAGTTAGTCTGCAAATGTCTAGACAAAATGATTTGCTCGTTGAAACTATGTCTCAAATGGAGAAACTAACTGCAGAAGCTCCTATTGTGGAGACATCGAACGAAACAGAAATAATTGACACAAATGACTATTCTCTTTCTATTCAAGAAGTTAATCAAAGTGATTACATTGGAAAATTAGACAGATCCCTTCGTACGATATCTTTCTGTATGAATGATACAGTAGTAAAATCTGTAGATTTACCTTTGGTTGCAGATAATAGTGATTACCTGAAATTCTTGAATGAATATTCTACAGGCAACGTGAATTCTCATCCTGTAGTAAAAGTGTTTGATGATAAGAAATACGATAATGATATTGATAATTTCTGTCAACTAAACAAGCTCAGAGACTCATTATCTAATGATACTGAGCAATTTGAAGATGTACTTAAACATCTTATGCATACAATGGCAATGTCTGTACAAACAATTTCTGCAATGAAACTTGCATCGACCGACAAAGTCGTTAATAATTCTAACGATTTACTTTTCCGTATTCTTAAAGCTCCGTACAATCACTATTCGCCATTACTTGAAGCTGAAGAAATCAGACGAATAAGAAATGAGCGATTTGATTATGCCGATTCAGTACAAGGTTACGAACCATTCCAACTACGTGAAAGTTCTCGAGTGCGCTACAATTTGTTTGCAGACGAATGGACTGCTGAAGATAATAGCACCGCTAGCGTTCCATTTGGCGTTCATCAGATATATGAAGAAATTGTGGCTCCAATGGTTCAAAATCTTATGGTGGAAAACCGAGTGGAAAGAATTCGCATATATGGCCAAATTCATGACCAAAAGATTAGTTACTTGAACAAATGGCATCAAGACGTCGATGCTTTCTATCGTTCCAACCATGCCGAAAGTGCTGACATAATTAATAATATGCAGCAAACGCTAAGCGAATATGTAGAGGCTTACAATACACTTGCACAACTTCAGAAGACACTTGACAGCATGGGTAAAGAGGGTGCTACTCTTGACAATACAGTAGTAGAAAAGCAAGACAACAGCGGAGAGACTTTAACAGTTTTTGAACTTCAAGCACAAGAATTCAAAAAAGTTCAAGAAGATTTTAGTGATTACATGGATCGCCTACAAGAAGATATAGCTTTAAAAGCAGAGAAGTTTGGACATGTTGAATTCTACGATGCAAGATTACAAGATGGCTATTCAAACTCTATGGCAGTAGCTGCAAGTGAAGTACAAAATTTGGATGAAAGGCGTAAGCCACTTGCCTTAACTAGTCCATTGCTTGCAAAGGAATCTGTTTTGCTTCCTCAGCCTAGCGTGGAAAATGTAACATATGAACATCTGTCATTAAATCTTCCATCTATTGCTGTAAATTCTTTAGATGCTGTAAATCGTATCGCTGTAAATAATGATATGCGTAAGAAAACAGACTATGATACACAAAATGTATCTAAGAATGAAGTTCCAGATATTTCAAACGATAATGAAACTCCAAACACTTCTAGTAAAGAATTGAAAGATTCCGAACAGGGAGGCACTAACAACATTAATAAGTAAAATCTATGGCAACATTAATTCCATGCGAAGTTGATACCACTCCGATGGCAGCCGAGATACAGCGAGTTTCCAATCATGTGGACAGAACTACTGCTGCGGTTGTAACCATGCAGAGTGCAGTCATAGCTGCCGAAAACCACAGCGCAGAAAAAGTATGCAGCAATGTTAACCGAGGTTTTTTTACATTGATGCGTTCGCAAATTTCTCAGAAAATTGCTAACAAACAGAGCCGAGTGGAGGCATTGATTATGCAAATGGCTCATCAAAAGCGCCAATTGTTGAGCATAAAGTCCAACATGGAGCGCGAGTATGGTCGTATATCTGCACGTTATCTGAAAATTTTCACAAGTTGTAATAAGGAACTCGAACAAAGAATTCGTCAAATTGACCAACCTGTATTTGAACTCGTAAATAAGCATATGGTGACATCATCAAACAGAATGAATGCATTGTCTGCTTGGGTTGCTACATCTCAAATTGAAGGTGTTACAAAGAGTCAACATATTTTAGTGTCAAAAATGAAGCACGACGCACAGGTAGCCTTAGAACAATCTACTGATTTCTTGTCACAAATTAGTGAGCAAAGGGTTCTAACAGGCAAAGTTCTAATAAATAATCCTATAGGAAATGAGGATAGAACTTGTCAAGTTCCTGTGATGATATGCGAAACAATAAATGATTCTGTAGGTATACCGAGAAGAGAGATTTCCATGACGGATTTATTATCTTCTTCAAATGCCTCATTGATAAAAAATACCATTCGAGAAACAAATGATTTGCCATGGCACGAAGAAGAGGTTTCTGAATCTGTTTCCGAAGAGTTCACCAATATACTTGAATCATCTAATGTTTCGTCAAGAGTAAAAGAGAAGATCAAAGAGATGTTTTCTTCTTCTCATTTTGAAACCCTATAATTAAAAAGCTATGAGTTATAGTAGAAAATTTACAAGAAGGGTTTCGTGTTATTATAGCGGCTCAAAAACAGTAAGTTACCCTGCATCGGAACATGGAGGGTCCATGACAGTTAGTTATAGTGGTACAGCATACGAAGATGTATGTGTTGATATACATGTCAATACTGTTTCATTTGATAATAGTGTTAATGATTGTAATAATCATGTTAATGGACTTACAGCAAGTGTAGGAGCAATGAATATCGCTCAGTGCGCTTCTATAGAAAAGAATGCTGACAAAGTATCCGATTCAATTATTAATGGTTTCTTTCATACCATAAGAACGGATTTGTCAGTTCAAAAGGCAGAACTGGAACAGATAATTGATGCCCGTCTTATTCTTCTGCGTCGACAAGCAGAGACCTTGCGTGAAAAGCAAAAGACTATGGCTGATGATTATGCTCGTACAACAGCAAGATATCAAAAGCTTTTTAACGATTTGAACAATGAGCTTTCTATCAGAATACACGAAGTTGATCAACCTGTTTTTGACTTCGTTAAGGATATTGACGCTCAAAGCGACCGAATGCTTCATACCGATATGATTCAAACGGCAGTAACGATGAGCAAAGAAAGCAGTATTCTACAAGCTCAAATTAGTTCGGCTACTGTAAAGCATCATGCATTTGAGGCTATGAAACAAGCAAAGAATTTCTTGGTTTCAAAGGCTAAATTGGAAAGAACTTTACAAAAAACATGCATTGATGGGGCCGGAAATGATTGTTATTTGATACCTGTTTGCTATATACAAACTGAATCGGACAATAAGTACATACAAAAAGAGTGCTTTGTGCCTGATTATTATGCGAAAAAGAATAAATCATTAAAACAGACTCTTTGCGAATCTTTAGAAAATATCGATCTTGAGGTTGCCGGAGATAATAGTAAAGAACAGATAAAATCATATGTTCAATCTGAAATAGCTAATAATATTGCCGGTAGTGATGAACACTCTTCACGTGTAAGAGCCTTAATTAATGAGATGTTAAACAAATAAAGTATTTATATATGAGTAACTTAAAAGAATACCATATTACAGACACGAATCTTCGTTTGGACAACAATATAGTTAAGGGAGGTATTCTCCCCAATAAAATATCAGAACTTTCACGAACAGTTACTGTTGTAGGAGAAACTGTTGTAGAAGGTCCACTTTATGCCAATAAGCTTACGATTGAGTCGGCACCATTTGAAGTAAAAGGAGCTGTGTTTACTCAACGTGAAATATACATTAACAATGATGTTTCCGGGGAAGTAATTTTTCGAAAAGCTGTTGGCTCAGCTTCCTCAGTAGTAACTAGAGCTATGAAGTGTGATACAACATTTTGTTCGGATGTAAACGCTAAAAGTATAACACTCATTAATACATTTGTTTGTGGAAGTCTTTATGCAGATGAAATTACTCTTGAGAATTGCGTAGTCATAGGCGGAGTTTTCGCAACACAATCTTTATGCGTAAAAGATTGTATTGTTGGAACTTTCATTTCACCATATGTAGAACTTGATGGAAATGTGAACCTATTACTTCCATCTGTATTCAGTGTTGAACGTGTTAATTATACAAAGACAACACACCTTTACTCGCTGGCATTAGCTGATCTTGGCGCTCTATACAGAGAACAAGAAGAGAGTTCGGAGAGTGGAAGAATTGAAATCAATCCTGATTCTGACGATTTAAGAACTACTCTGACAGATGGCGAGCAGCAGCGTTCTCTTCATAGCTACAGCGTTATAGGCAAAGTTTTGGCCGCAGATTTAATAGATACAGATAAGTTCCAAAATCATTTCTTATTGACTGCAGCAGCACTAGGTCCACAAATGTTAAAAACTTATGACCTCGGAACAGACAAAGATGGAAAGCCTATACTTCTTACCACTGATAGAATTCGTACGTTCTTCTTCGATTTACTTCATGGGAAAATTAAGATTAAGGACCTCGATGGCTCTTTCAGTATTGAACAGTTCGCTCGAACAATGTAACAAAAAAGTGTTTGCATGAATCAGTAAAAGAGAAATTTCTTAATACAAATCTTCAAACCAAATTATAATCTATATAAACTATAGTATGGGTTATATAGATTAATCTTTGGTTTATATAAACTAAACTATGGTTTATAAATAGTTCACAAAACTTATAAAAATATTTCTAGTAAAAAAATAAAAAATAGGTCGGAATACTAACCTTTCCGACCTATTATAATATTAATTAATCGAGTAATGTAAATAATCAATATCTACCCATCCAGCTTCTTGTATGTCATTAAATGTATATATACCTATACGATCACCTCGATAATTTCCCCAAAGCAATTGATAACACTCTCCAAAAGGATGGAATGTATCACCATCTAGACTATAATAATATTGGGATTTACCATCAAGCCCCCAACGGGATTGTAACCAAATATATGGTTGACTCAACTCTCTTCCTATGGTTTCTTTGTCATTATGGCGATATTCTAAATAACGTTTTCCATTCTCTTGTACAATTCCTATTGCAGAACTTTGTGAAGATAAATGGCATAGACCTGCTTTTTGTCCATCTGTCATTTTGCTGATATCCATTTTGATTGTCACACAGTTAGATGGAGTACGGAAAGTACGTTGGGTCAAAGTGTTTCCTGCTTTTAAAAGTTTATTCTTTTCAATAGGGCTGAATGCTTTTAAACGCAGCCATCCCTCACGCTCTACTAATGAAAACATATCATTGCGAGGTTGGTAATTCCATTGCCATTGTACGGAAAGTTGTGATTTGTCAAAGTCATCACTTCTTTGAATATGTAACTTTTCTTTTTCCATGGATGGCATAACACCGGTCCATTTCATTGTACCCACTTTTTCAGGAAGTACTTCTCCGATTATTGGCCATTCGTCTACCCATGTAACAGGAAGCAGACTGACAATACGTCCACTCCAGTCTCCGTTACCATGGTGAGTCATGAAATACCAATTGCCGTCTTTTCCTTGGATGATACCACCTTGGTTAGGTTCGTGTGCATCCCAACTAGCTAAAGCCAATTGTTTTTCTTCTTTATAGGGACCGGTCATTTTTTTTGAACGCTTTGCCAGTACATATCTACCGATACCATCGACGTGCTCACTGAATATTAAATACCACCAATTATCTTTTTTAATAAGTTTATTTGCTTCTCGGTGTTTGCCTTGATTTATAAGTTTAGCCGAACTACGATCAATACTTTTCCCATCAGATGACATTTTAAAAAGATAAGTCTTGTATCCATCTGCAAAATGAGTTCCAACAAAACAGGCATTCCCTTTTTCATCCCATGCTACTGTACAATCATCCCATCCTGGTTCATTCATTAAGCAAGTTAATGGTTCCCAAGGTCCTTCAGCTTTTTGAGCTGAGGTCATAAAATAACCTTCATCAGGAGTACCAAAGAAAAGATAAAAACGATTGTTGTGATAACGTAATGTTCCAGCCCAAACTCCTCTTGCCGGACGATTCATGCGTCTCCAACTCAATTCCGGACCTATCTGAGTTAAATCTGTTATAATGTTACTGCATATTTCCCAGTTTACAAGATCTTTTGAATGAAGAAGAGTCATTCCTGGAGAGAATTGCATAGTTGATGAGATAGCATAATAGTCGTCACCAACCTTTATACAGTCCAAATCACTGTAGTCTGATGGGATTATAGGATTTAAATAAGTTCCATCAGTTTGTTCTCCCCATTTGTCCCATTCACCCCACTTACGCGTTTCCTGTGAGTATAGAGAAAGATTTGTTATGAATAGGAATAATATTAAAAAATTATATCTCATCATTACATAAATTTTATCGTTAATACATTTTCCATTCCCAAATACCGGAAATACCATTTTGAATAGTTACGCGCAAATAACGGAATTTCTTATCGATAATATCTGTATGAGGTGATCGTTTTTCTATCTCTTCGTGACCACCACATTTTTCCCAATTAATGCCATCTGTTGAACCTTCCAAAGTATATGCATGTCCGGCTGTTGGACGAACGAAATACAACTCACTACGTTTCAACGATTTAACTTCACCCAAATCAGCTAACAACCAAGTTTGAAGTGTATCACCTTCTGCTGCCATCCAACGTGATCCATTGGCGTTATCAAAAGCAAAGGAAGGATCGAAAAATTCTGTTCGTTGACATCTGGAATCATTGAAATATCGAATTTTATGTGGTGCTTTGCTGCTTGATGCATAATATGATGAAACTTTCAATGGATTTTCTTTTTGTACTTGACGTAAAGCTCCTACTCCCTCCATATCTACTTTTACTTGTTGTATAGTTCCATCTTCATTGAATTCTAACTTATTTACATAAGTTTGACGATTTGTACTATTTCGTCCAAATTCAAGAAAAGCTAAATAATAATCATCAGTACCTTCTACATTAAATACTGAGCCATGTCCCGGACCGAACACTCCTGTTTGAATATTGGTAGTTGAAACAAGATCATTTTGTGGAACAATCCATGGACCAAGTGGAGAATCTTTACTAATTTGATAATAATATTCATAATTTTCGTCACCTCCGATGGTGTACAAATAATAGTAGATTCCTTTTCGTTTAAAGAATATAGGTCCTTCCGAATACTCTTTTTTACGAGTTTCTATTCGGAACATAGTATCAATTGTAGCCATATCATTTTTCAACTTAGCTACATTTCTACTTCCCCAAAATGCATAAACTTGTCCATCGTCATCAATAAAAATTTCAGTATCAATAGCATGCACTTTATCTTTTTCCCACAAGCGGTTTTCTGTAACAAATCCCTCTCCTTTAACTAATTGAAATGGGCCATCAGGTGTATCGGATACTGCCGGATACATATATCCATTTATGGTTGGATAGATGTAATATTTACCGTTAGCTTTAATGGCTTTACTAGGTGCCCAATACTTTTGATCGGCTGCAGCAGGGAAGTAATTGCCTTCAAAACTCCAGTTGACAAAATCTTTCGATTTCCATAGAGTTGGAGGTCCCGAAGTCTCTAAACCACGTCCATAACCATCGGTTGTAGCATAACAATAAAATGTCCCATCAAACTCAGTTATACTGGCATCGGCAATCATGTCAGGCACCAATGCATTCCCGAATGGATTGTTTAGTGTGAAAGCTGAATGTTCTTCTTTTTTTGTAGTGGTAACACAAGCAGTCATAGCTATGATAATAACCAATGTAAAAAAAATAGTCGTTTTTTTGTTTTTCATGATACTTGATTTTTTTAATTGATAGATAGAACGAATCCTCCACGTGGTTGACATTCTATATTTATATTATTGTTATCGACCAAAGGTTCTTCAATTTTCATCTGTTTTCCTTCTTTTGAATCTGAAAACAACTTGATGGTTTCAATATGCTCTTTTATGAAACTTAAGTCTACACAAAACTGCTTAGTTTCTTCTGTTCCGTTAAGACCGGCAATATACCAACCCTCTTTACTTTTACGTGCAATAACTATATCTTCCGAAGGATGACCCGATAATAGTTTGGTATCCTCCCAAGCAGAAGGCAATTTCTTTATGAGTGAGTGAACTTCTTGTGGTTGTTGTTTGTAGCCCTCAGGACGATCGGCTAAATGTTGTAATCCCGATTCGAAAGCGATTAGCAAAGCTAACTCGTGTGCATCGGTTGTGATGTGAGGATGCTGTGAATCGGTAAAAGTACAAGGAGTATAGTCCATAGGCCCAATAACATTACGTGTAAATGGCAAAGTACAATTGTGCCATGCTGCTTCATTAGTCAAAGTAGCATTATTATTGTACCATTCGGCTCCATATACAGCTTCCGAACTCATGAAATTTGGATATGTGCGTTGCCAACCGCGAGGAATGGCTGCTCCATGGAAATTAACCAGAATTTTGTGCTTGGCAGCATCTTCCAAAATATCAATGTAATAATTCATGGTTGCTATGGAATCTCCACCAAAGAAGTCAACCTTTATTCCTTGAATACCTATTTCTTTCAACCACTTTAACTCATTGTCTCGTGTTTCCGGAGTATTTAATTTGTATAAGGGTGTTGGAACAGCCCAAGCTGTTGAGGAGTTATACCACAATAAAGGCTTTATTCCTTTTTCTTTGCAATAGTTTAAAGCGTCTAAAAGATTTCCTCCGTTTGACATTACATCCCATTCCCAATCAATTAAAACATATGGTAGGTCGAAATCATCGGCAAAATCAATATATTTCTTTACAATCTGATAATCCTTGGAACCATGGTTATATGCCCAATAAATCCATGATACAAGGCCAGGTTTAATCCATGATGTATCTTCTAACTTGCAAGGTTCGCTAACATCTGTAACCAACGTTGATTCAACTATATCAGCCAAGGAACCCATGATAGCTACACGCCAAGGTGAGTACCAGCCGGCATTGCAAGATTGTTGTTCGTCCGATAACTTGATTTGATAAACTGATGAGTTGTTGCTATTGTTCAGATATGCTCCTGTGTTGTTGTATTGGATATTGGCTTCTGTGAGCAGAACATATGTGTTATCTGTTGTTTGAAACAAGGCAGGAAAGTTCCAGTTCATGCTTTTATTTTTCCCTATACCATCTGTGTTAAGATGATAAAATCCTTCATTTCCTACGATAAATTCTTGTGTCCAACGTTTAATATTTGAAGTGAAGGCAAATGAGGTGTTTTCACCATATATCGTAATTTCTTTGTCTGTTTCAGGAATATGATAACGTAAAGCTATACCATCGTTGTAAATGCGGAGAATGAGGTCTATCAGTAAACCATCACTATTCTTGAAACGATAAGTACATTCATTGGCTTCGTTATGACAATGTTTACGTTTACCGGTCAACATTTCATAATCGTCAACAATCAGAACAGAAGGAGAAATTGATACTAATTGCAGACTATCTTTATTGAGTGATGTTACCAAACCTATTTGAGGAATGTTCATAATAGTGATGGAATCATGCTCTCCTTGATAATAGATAGTAAATCCCCTCTTTTGGTCATATGTAGCAGTCAATTTACTATTAGGAGACTGGATGCTATTGTTCTCTTTTTGACAAGAATAGCTTAACATACAGAAAAGTAATAATGTCAATAGTTGTTTCATGATATTTCAGTTTTATAATTATTTATGCTTCGTAACTTCGTTAATGGATTACTATTAAGAATTTGCTCCTGTTGTTTTGTCAAAAGAGATATAAAAAATATAAGCATAATCATAAGCTTATGCAATAGCGAAAAAATCTCTTTAAATATTATACGAATGTCATGTGCTGAATACTCATTGGCAATATTATCGGTAAAAGAGTAAACTATACAATCAATATTTTCAATAAAGTGTTACCCTGAAAGTCAGGATAACACTTATATCGATTATACAATATCTATCATATTGATGTTTATGACGTTTTAATTTATGCGGAACACAATAGAATAAGGGGATGGAATTTCATTAGGACAAACTATTTCAAGAGCTTTATCAGTTTGTTTCCACTCTAAATTTCCTTCGTAGCCTAACAAAGTAACTTTTTCAACTTCCGATAATAGTCCGGATGCTTTACCAAAAGAATTTATTTTTAGTAGTTGTCCAGCCTTAGGTGAAGCCATACAGAAAGCATAAATAGATCCATTTTTTCCTTCTGTGAAACGTATATCTTGTGCATCGAATGGGAATTCAGCATGATATTTTCCTAAGCCACCACCAGGAAGTTTTTTAAGCTTTCCATCTTTTCTTGTCTCTCCTTCACCAGGAATCTTCCATGCTTTACTACCATAAACGGCTTCTCCATTCACTTTCATCCACTCTCCCACCTCTTCGAGCATAGCAATAGCTGGTTCTTCAATAGAACCATCAGGACGGAAACAGATGTTGATAGCTATGTTTCCATCACGTGAAATAGATTCAATAACTGCTCGAAGCATAGAAGCTGTATCATAGATAAATCCAGGTGAATAGAACCAGTCACCTAATGGCATGTCTCTCATCCAAGGTTGTGATGTATTTATATCATCAGGGAATTGATGCTCCTCAGTAGTCATTGCACCATTAGTTGGATTTCTAAATTTGATTATGGAAATCTTATCCACCTCACCATGTTTTTTTAATGAACGATTGTAATAATCTGCCATAACTGTCTGCATAGCATTGCATTTATAGCCTGTACCGGTACCATCGCCTGTAAATGGACCTTGAACTGTACCATCTGTATAAATAAAGTCAGGGTCATAGTTAGCTACTACATCCATAATTCGCAGTGCCCATTGAGTAGTGTACCACTTAGCATAATCAAGATGTTGAGAATAAATACCTGGTTTTGGAGGTGACCATCCTGTGAACATATTTTCCTCTACACTTTCATATTCACGCAAGTCTATACCATAAAGCATACGTGGATCATAACCTTCCCACCATTTGCCTTTACCATCTTCTAATGTCAAATGTCCATCATAAGGAATACCTGCATATTCACCTTCCTTGTCACTTCCAAAAGCTGTTTGCCACCACCACCAAGTATATTCATGATGAAAAGCAACACCATAACGCATTTGGTGTTTTTTACATGCCTCTACCCACTCTTTTAATAAGTCACGTTTTGGACCAATATTTACTGAATTCCATGGTTGATAGCGAGAATTCCACAAATCGAAGTTGTCATGATGTACTCCTTGAATTAATAAAAAACGTGCACCTGCTTTTTGATATAATTCAGTTAGCATGTCCGGATCTAATTTAGATGGATTCCAATCTTTCAAAACATCTTTATATCCAACTTCTGATGGGTGTCCATAACGTTTAAGATGGTTATTATATGCTTTATGTCCCTGTTTGTAAAGATTACGTGCATACCAGTCACCACTCTCTCCGGCTGATTGTGGGCCAAAATGTACCCAAATACCGAACTTAGCTTCGCGTAACCATTCAGGAGTACCAGGATAATTTTTTTCAATAGATTCCCAATTTGCTTCGAATGGTCCATCAGTAATTGGAATATCTAATTGAACTTCAGGAAATTCTTCATTGTTGCCCATAGGCACACTATTAACAGGCTTAGCCTTTGCTACTGAAGGCATGGGTTCGAGTTCAGGTAAATTCAAATCATTCCCCTTTTTCCCACACGTAGCGAATAAAAATCCTGCTAACAGGAAGGATAACATTAACTTGCTTTTCATATTGATTTATTAGAATAAAAAAGGGCACCATTTTTTATTTGGCACCCTTCATTTTATTAATTTAAAAAATAATTATATAAATGAAAAATGCATGTTATTGATTTTCATCTATTTTTTATCTTCTCTTTATCATATTTCTGTAATATGAAATATGATGGTTATAATAATGTCATCTAAATATATACGTTTAAATAATGATAAAAATTACGAATAACTCTATGATGACATTATTATTTTAAACATTAATTATAACCGTCGTTTTGATTCAAATTTTTGTTGATATTTCTCTCTGCTTGTGGAATTGGGAAATAACGGTTATGATCAGACCAAGAACGTGTTTCAAATTGATAATACATGTCTTCGTCAACTGGAGAAGCACTTGAACCACTACCACGATAATTTCTAGCTGAAGGATCATCTGATAACTTAACACCAGTGAATGTATGGTTTAATATATCTTTAGCAATACCCCAACGCAAAACATCAAAGTAACGGAAACCTTCGAATGCCAATTCCAAACGACGTTCTGTACGAACAGCTTTACGAACAGCTTCTTGAGTATTTAGTTCAGCAATGTCGTAAGGAGGTAAATTTACACGATCACGAATATCATTAATAGTCAAATCGAGCAAATCTTGATTTACAGAAGTAGGAGAAGATTCATTTACTGCTTCAATGTAAGATATCAATACTTCGGCATAACGCATCAAAGGAGTGTGTGAGTAGTTATTCCAAGGATCTGAAGCTGCTACAGGATCAGCACCTTTTTTAGGACAATATCCATTGAATAAAGTAAATTTGTTATAAGCATCGGAAGAACCTGTACCTTTGTAACAATCATATATTTTACCGGCATACTCTGTTCCAGGATATGTTCCCAATGGTGGAAGGAATACATTAGCATAAAGACGAAGATCACGATTCATATATGGATCATCCTCATCATATAGGCTTGATTCTTCAATACTTTTACCGTCACTGCAGAAATATGCTTTCACCAATTCATTGTAAACAGCAAACTGATGCCATCCACCATAACATTCAGGAAGTAGATAAATGTAGCGTACATTGGTAAATTTATCTTTTAAACCTTGTATAGAGAATATAGCTTCAGGACTACTTTCGCCACCAAGATGGAAGAACTTTTCGTAACTGTCATCACCATTTCTACGATCCAATTCATAAACATCTGAATCAATGATGTCTTTTAACACTTTAGCAGCTTCACTATATTTGTTTTGACCCATATATACACGTGCCAATAAAGTACGAGCAGCTCCTTTTGATACTCTACCTAAATTATCGCCTTTCTGTTCTAGAGGCAATACAGTAATAGCATCTTTAAGATCATTTTCAATCTGCTCATATACTTTTGCTTGAGAAGTTTGAGCAATAGTATTAGCCTCTTCTACAGAAAGTGTAGTTAATGGCATCGGTACGTTTTGGAAATAGAATGCTAAATTGAAGAAGAAGTAAGCACGCAAAGTCTTTATCTCGGCAATCCACTCTTTCTTCTTTGTCTCATCCATTGGACATTTGCCGATGTTGTCCAAAAATGTATTGTACTTAGCTATTTTTTCATATGAACTGCGCCAATAACCATTTAAGTTACCATTTGTCGCTACAGTATTTGTGCTGGCCATATTGGTAGTAAAATTTTCCTTTTCAGTACCGTGACCACCACAGAAATCTAGATAAAGCAAACCTTGTGCTCCATCGAATACATCATTACCCCAACCATCACTAAATCTATAGCAACCTACAAGGGCCATTTTAGCATCATTTTCACTTGTCCAGAAATTTGAATCTGAGATTGCAGCAGGTGGCTGTTTGTCTAACAAATCTGAACAGCTGGTATTTACGCAAGCTATCAGAGATGCTGCTAAAAGAAACTTAGCAGAAACAGTTATATTTTTTATTTTATTCATGACTCTGATGTTTTTAGAATTTGAAATTAAAACCAAATGAATATACAGCATTAAGTGGATAGTAGTTTGGACCATCACCTGTGCCAATTTCATTTTCAGGATCCCAACCTTGATAGAAGCTGGTGAAATTATAAAGATTTTGACCGCTTAAGTAAACGCGTACTTGTTCCATACCAAATTTCTTAACAAGTGATTTTGGCAAAGTATAACCAATTTGAACGTTCTTTATACGTAAGAAAGAAGCATTACGCAACCAGTAATCAGAAACTTGCAAGCTTGGATGATTCATATTCAAAGTCTCTATACGAGGATATTCAGCCCACTTGTTAGGATTTTCAGTTGTCCAACAGTTATCAGCTTGCCAACGTTGGATGTTACCACCGTTATAGAATGCATATGCCATGTATGAACCAATCAAACGATCGTGACCACCTACACCCTGTAATAAAGCAGAGAAATCAAATCCTTTATAAGAAGCATTAAAATTCAAACCATAATAGAATTTAGGAGTTGTAGTTCCCAATACTTTACGATCGTATGTAGCATCAACTTTACCATCAGGTTTTCCGTTAGGACCACTAATATCTTTATATTTAACGTAACCAGGTTTCAAACTACTTTTGCTAACTAATTGCTCTGGAGCATTGTCAATTTCTGCTTGATCAACAAACAAACCATCTGTTTCATATCCATAAATGATACCCAAAGGTTGACCTACAATACGGTTGTTATTTATTTCTTCAGTAGCACCATTTGCCAACTCTTCTACAGCATTCTTAACCCAAGTGAAATTAGGACTTACAGAGAAACGGAAATCTTTTCCAATTTTTCCATTATATGTTAACATTAATTCAATACCCTTATTAGATACAGCACCTACATTCGACTGACCTACACTGCGTCCCATAATACCGGTAACTTCTACTGATGAAAGAATATCAGAAGTGTATTTGTAGAAGTAGTCAATTGATCCACTTAAAGCACCATTTAGCAAAGTAAAATCAAGACCTATGTCTGTTATTGCTGTTTTTTCCCAAGTAATATCTGGGTTATTATATGATGGTAAGTAAGCACCTGATTGCAAAGTTCCTCCAAATACATAGTTATGTCCTAGAGAATATGTTTGTTGGTAAGGATAAGTTCCAATATTTTGATTACCTAAAACACCATATGATGCACGTAACTTCAAGTTATCGAATGCTTGACCAATTTTGCTCTCTTTCCAAAATTCTTCTTCAGAAATACGCCAGCCTGCTGAGAATGATGGGAAGAAGCCCCAACGATTATTTTTAGCGAAACGTGAAGAACCATCATAACGAACGTTTCCTTCTAACAAATAACGATCTTTGAATGAATAGTTAATACGACCGAAATATGACAATAATGCATACTCACTCAAACCACTACTATTAGTTGCTGTTGAAGCATCACCAGAAGATAATTCATACAAATAGTTATTTGGGAAAGTATTACGATAGCCTTCCAAATTTTTGTTAGTAGATTGCTCAACTGATGTACCGGCCAATACTTTAAAAGCATGATCTTTGATTTGTCTTTCATAAGTAGCCATAGCTTCAAAAGTAGTATAAGTATTGTTGTATGAATATACTGACAAATTTTGTGGACCCTCTGACTTACTATCATCGAAGTAAACTATAGCATTGTATGATTTATTGAATGCAGTATAGTTGCTTGCTCCAGCCTTTCCAATTAATGAGAGGCCTTTAACAGGTGTATTCCATGTCAATTGAGCTGTACCTCTTACATTACGGCTTATATTCTGAACAAATGATTCGCTATTCAATCTAGCTTCAGGACTGTAATTATCTTGATAACCAAAACTACCATCTGATTTCTGACCTGGGATATAGAAAGGTTCACGTACCGAATAACCGATAATTGTACCTATACCATTTGGTGAATTATACTTATTATTATAAGCATTCAGATTAATATTCATTGTCAACCCCTTAGCAATTTCGCTCTTCAAACTCAACAAAGCAGTCATACGTTCGTTGTTGGTTTTAGCTGTCATACCCTCTTGATTACGATAACCTACAGAGAAGTTGTAGCTGGTTTTGTTGTTACCACCTTGAACGCTTAAATTATGTTGATGCTGGAAACCGGAACCACTTTCCATTAACCACTTCAAGTGATTAACATTTGCATAATTATCTGGGTCACTACCATCCTTGAATTTTTTAATATCTTCTGCACTATAAGCATCAGCTCTACCCATGTTTCTCATAGCCATGTTGTAGTATTCAGCATACTCCCAAGAATCAAGGAAATCAGGCATTTCAGTTACCTTTTGCCAACCAAATGAGTTGTTATAAGTAATCTTTGTTTTGCCTTCGGAACCCTTCTTGGTTTCAATCAAAATAACACCATTAGCTGCACGGTTACCATAAATGGAAGCAGAAGCTGCATCTTTCAAAAATGAAATACTTTGAATATCGGAAGGATCAACATCATCTACATCACCTGATAAACCATCAATCAATACTAATGGAGCATTTCCAGCACTAGAGAAGGTTCCTGTACCACGGATTCTAATGCTTGCACCTGCACCAGGATTACCCGAATTAGTCAAAACGCTAAGACCTGGAGCTAAACCTGCTAAAGCTTGTGAAGTGGTCATAACAGGTTTATTAATTAAATCTTCAGCTGTTATAGTCGATACAGCACCTGTTAAGTTTACTTTCTTTTGAGTTCCATAACCTACTACGACAACCTCTTCTAAGCGTTTTGTATCTTCTTCAAGAACAACATTAAGTTTACCTGTTGAAGTAAGTTTTAAATCTTTTGTAGTATAGCCTACATAACTGAATTTTAAAGTTTGCCCTACCTTGGCATTAATTGTAAAATTTCCGTCAATGTCTGTTATTGTTCCGTCTTGTGTCTCTTTAACTAATACACTAACTCCAATTAATGGTTCTCCCGACACATCGGTTACTAAACCACTTATTCTCTGCAAACTTTGTGCAGACAAATATCCACAGAAGCTGCATAATAAAAGAATCGCACAGATTCTCATGGGCACTAATAGCCATGTTGATTTCTTGTGTTTCATTCTGTAAAAAATTAAAAGTTAATAAATACAAATGTTGAATTCATATTAAATTGATTATTAATATGATGTACACTAATTGTGTACCTTTTCAAAAGTTAAAATTAGTAAAAGAAGAAATAGGAGAAAATGGACAATATCGATAATGTATTTAATAATATCGATATTATTTTATTAATTTATTATTACAATGAGGGATACTAACAATATACCTTACATAGTTATTATTATCAAAGAGATAGCAAATTTAAGAACTATATCGATATTATATACCATTGTGAATAGATTACGATATAAAAAAATATATTATTGATAAGAATAATAATTAAATTCAATACACTTTGAAACTTTTATATATATTTACAAAAAAATAATATATGAGAAGTAATAAAAAGTCTATTGATCAAATATTATTATTAATAATTAATGTAGGATATGCGTGTCATAATTCAGATTGGAATTGGAAAGATGTGCAAAGTCCGTTTTATCGTCTTTACTATGTAACAAAAGGTCATGCTCGAGTTATAATATATGATAAGGTGTATGAATTGACGCCTAATAATATGTATTTGATTCCAGCTTTTGCAAAGCATAGTTATGAATGTAACGACATATTTGAACATTATTACATTCATATTTATGAGGATATCCAATCAACTTCCAGTTTTATGGAAGATTTTATTTTTCCTTTTGAAATACCGGCAAAAGATGTCGATTTACATCTCTTTAAACGATTATGTGAAATCAATCCTATGATGAAACTTCCTCAATCAAATCCTGTATTTTATGATAATAATTCAATTTTAGAACAAAATATAGTAAAGAATAAACAAAGATTGCTTTACTATCGTGTAGAAAGTAGAGGCATACTATATATATTGCTTGCTCGTTTTCTAAAAGAAGGAAAGCTTAGACTAGAAACTGAAAATATGGGAGTGAGGAAATGTTTAGCTTATATTAGAAAGAACATAGATAAAAACATTAACATAGATACCTTGGTTGAATTAGCATGTGTATCAAAAGACCATATGATTCGTCTTTTTAAAAAAGAAACAGGTTTTACTCCTGTACAATATATAATCAATAAGAGAATTGAGAGAGCACAACTTTTATTGGTATCTAGTAACAAATCAATAAAAGAAATTGCTTACATGCTTTCATACGAAGACTACTCTTACTTTACTCGTTTATTTAAGAAAGCGACAGGTATGTCTCCTATCAAGTATAGGAGAATAAAAAGAAGAATATAAAAAAAGAGGATGTATTGATCATACATCCTCTTTGCTTTGTAGCGGGACCCGGGATTGAACCGGGGACCTCATGATTATGAATCATGCGCTCTAACCAGCTGAGCTATCCCGCCTTCATTTCTTGATTGCGGGTGCAAAGATATAATCAAATTTTTTAATTAGCAAACTTATAGAATACTTTTTACTAAAAAAATGCCACTGAAGGCCTGTAAAAGCATATTGACATAACAATTATAAATAAAAAAATAAATATTTTATGGATATATCAATTATTTGTCTTATTTTGTCACAGTATCTTAAATTTTATTTATGGGAAAAGAAAAAATTCAAATGGAGTTTATGCTGAAAAGCGGCTCGGGAAATATTGTTTGGAACATTATCAGCACAGCATCAGGCCTTGAGACCTGGTTTGCAGACAAAGTAACTTTAAAAGACAAAACTTTTATTTTTCAATGGGGAAAATCAGAAATAAAAAAAGCAACAATATTAAATTATCGAGTCAATAATTTTATAAAGATGAAATGGGAAGATGAAGATGATCCTAAAGCTTATTTTGAACTTAAACTTATATACAACGAACTGACTAAAGAGTATACTCTAGAAGTAGTTGACTTTGCTTATAAAGATGAAATTGAGGATCAACAGGATTTGTGGTCTTCGCAAATTGATAATTTAAAAAGAGTTAGCGGACTGTAATTAATAAAAATCGTAAAAACATATTTATGCTATCCTTTTTTTATGCTACTTTTGCATATCGTTAAGCCGCATAAAACCAGATAATGCTACGCATAAAAAAATTAGATATATTCATTATAAAGAGTTTTCTTCAACTCTTTATTGGCACATTCTTTATTTGCCTCTTCATCTTTATGATGCAATTTCTATGGAGGTACGTAGACGAATTAGTAGGAAAAGGATTAGGTATTGATATATTAGGGCAGTTTTTCTTCTACTCTGCCCTAACTCTTATTCCTGTGTCGTTACCTTTAGCTATTTTGCTAGCTGCCTTAATGACTTTTGGTAACTTTGGTGAAAGATATGAACTCCTTGCCATGAAGGCCGCAGGTATTTCACTTATTCGAATAATTGCTCCTCTTATAGTTTTCTGTACAATGCTTTCGGCTGTATCATTCTATTTTCAGAATGTTATCTCACCAAAAGCTCAAAAACAGTTATGGACTCTTTTAGTTTCTATGAAACAGACATCTCCTGAAGTTGATATTCCAGAAGGTGTATTTTATGATGAGATAGAGGGTTACAACATTTTTGTAAAGAAAAAAGATAAAGAAACAGGAATCTTAAAGGATGTTCTTATATACAACTTTTCCGAAGGTTTTAATAATGCAAGAATTATTTGGGCTGAGGAGGGTAAACTTGAGATGACTGCCGATAAGCAGCATCTATACCTTCATTTGTATAATGGAGAGCAGTTCGAAAATTTACGTTCACAAACTCTCGCTTCTGAAAATGTTCCTTATCGTCGTGAATCTTTCAAACAGAAACATGCTATAATAGAGTTCAACGGAGGTTTCAATATGATTGACGGAAGTTTTCTTAATGAACGATCCGATAGTAAGAACATGGAACAAATTAGCCAAACAATCGACTCTTTAACCTTAAGAACTGATAGTATTGGTAGAGTTATGTATAAAGAATTTAGTAATACTACTTATAGAAAACCTGTTCTTTCAAAAGAAGACTCTGTAAAAATTGCTCAAAGCAAACTGACTTATATTAATGTTGATAGTCTTTTTAATGCTCAAACAACTAGTGATAAAGCAAGAATTCTTAACACCGCTTCTAGAAGAATGTCATCTCTTTTAAGTGATTGGGAGATGAAAAGTTTCATGATTAGCGATATGTATAGTACAATAAGAAAACATGAGATTGATTGGCATAAAAAAATAACTATTTCTTTAAGTTGTCTTATATTTTTCTTCATTGGAGCGCCACTAGGAGCTATTATACGAAAAGGTGGACTTGGTATGCCTGTGGTTATTTCTGTTATCATTTTCATACTTTATTATATTATCGACTCGGGTGCAACACGTATAGCGAAGAGTGGTGAAATGAATATTATTCTTGGTGTATGGATGAGTACTATTGTATTAGCACCATTGGGAGCTTTCTTTACTTATAAATCCAATAAAGACTCGGTGGTTTTCAATGCAGAAGCTTATATTAACTTCTTTAGAATGTTATTAGGTTTACGACCTTCACGACATATTTTCAAGAAAGAGGTTATCATTGACGATCCTGATTACAATAGAATTACTATTGAGTTGAATGAGATATGCAACGAATGTAAAGATTATCAAAATAGACATCGTTTGAGTAAAGCTCCAAATTACTTTAAGATTTTTACCAATAACTCACACGATAATGAGGTTGCTAATATAAGCAGTAAGATGGAGAAGATCATTGAAGAATTATCAAACAGTGATGATAATATTTTGTTAAACTATATGCAATCATTCCCTATTCTTTCAACAAAAGCTCATAAAAGTCCTTCCGATAATTTATGGCTGAATTTACTTATGGGATTGGTTGTTCCGGTTGGAATAGTTTTCTATTTCAGAATTTGGCGATTCAGCCGACGTCTGGATAAAGACATGTTTACTATAATAAATAGCAGTAAACAGATAGAGGAAAGAATAAAATTAATATATAATAGCTAAGTTATGTCAGAAATCAAATTAAATACAATAGAAGAGGCAATTGAAGATTTTCGCGATGGAAAGTTTATTATTGTTGTTGATGATGAAGATCGTGAAAACGAAGGTGATTTCGTTATAGCTGCAGAAAAGATTACACCTGAAAAGGTGAACTTTATGTTAAAAGAGGGACGTGGAGTGTTATGCGCACCAATAACAATGCAAAGATGTACAGAACTTGGTCTTGACAAACAGGTGTCGGACAATACATCTATTCTTGGCACTCCTTTTACTGTTACTATTGATAAACTCGAAGGGTGTACCACCGGTGTTTCTGCATATGACAGAGCTGCTACCATTCAAGCACTAGCCGATCCAAACTCTACTGCCGATACTTTTGGACGTCCCGGACATATAAATCCTCTTTATGCTCAGGATAAAGGAGTATTAAAACGTGCCGGACATACTGAAGCTGCTGTTGATATGGCTCGTCTTGCCGGTCTACAACCTGCTGCTGCCCTTATTGAGATAATGAATGAGGATGGTACAATGGCTAGACTTCCTGAATTGATGGATAAAGCTAAAGAGTTTAATCTTAAAATTATATCTATTCGCGATCTTATAGCTTATCGTTTAAAACAAGAATCCATGATTGAAAAAGGAGTTGAGGTTGATATGCCTACTGACTACGGGCATTTCCGACTTATTCCTTTTAAACAAATATCAAACGGATTAGAGCATGTGGCTTTAATAAAAGGTAAATGGGACATTGATGAACCTATCCTTGTCCGAGTACATTCATCGTGTGTAACTGGCGACATCTTTGGTTCAAAAAGATGTGATTGTGGTGAACAACTTCACAAAGCAATGCAACTTATTGATAAAACAGGTAAAGGTGTAATCATATATATGAACCAAGAAGGAAGAGGTATTGGTTTAATGAATAAAATTAAAGCATACAAACTTCAAGAAGAAGGTTATGATACTGTTGATGCTAATGTGCATCTTGGCTTCGATCCCGACGAAAGAGATTATGGCGTAGGTGCTCAAATTCTTAGAGAACTAGGAATTCATAAAATGAAGCTTATTACAAATAATCCTGTTAAAAGAATCGGTCTTGAAGCATACGGGTTAGAAATTACCGAAAATGTGCCTATGGAGATTATGCCAAATCGTTATAATGAGCGTTATTTGAAGACTAAAAAGGATAGAATGGGACATACTCTTCATTTTAACAAATAATTTTGTGATTTTGATATTATTTTATTACCAATAACAGAGATTTGCTTTCATAATAGAAACTTTTTCTTTAAATTTGCAGCAATAATTAATTTATAAATCGATTTGCAATGAACAAATTATCGGACCGCATCAATCGCTTGGCACCTTCGGCTACTTTAGCTATGTCGCAAAAAAGCAATGAACTTAAGGCTCAAGGAGTAGATGTTATCAATCTTAGTGTAGGTGAACCTGATTTCAACACTCCTGACCACATTAAAGAGGCTGCTAAAAAAGCAATAGATGATAACTTCTCTAGATATTCTCCTGTTCCAGGATATCTTGCTCTTAGAAATGCTATTAGCGAGAAACTTAGAAAAGAGAATAACCTCGCTTATACAGCAAATCAGATTTCATGCTCAAATGGAGCAAAACAGGCGGTTTGTAATGTCATTATGACATTAGTTAATGAAGGGGATGAAGTTATTGTTCCTGCTCCATACTGGGTTAGCTACCCTGATATGGTTAAACTTGCTGATGGTACACCGGTTATCATTACTGCAGGTATAGAACAAGATTTTAAGATTACCCCTAAACAACTTGAAGAGGCTATTACAGATAAAACTAAATTGCTAATTCTTTGCTCACCATCAAATCCTACAGGTTCCGTTTATAGCAAAGAGGAACTTAAAGGACTGGCTGACGTATTAGCAAAATATCCTAATGTTTATGTAATTGCTGATGAGATATACGAGCATATAAATTATATAGGTAAACATGAAAGTATAGCTCAGTTTGACAATGTACGCGACCAAGTTATTATTATAAATGGTGTTTCTAAAGCATATGCCATGACCGGATGGAGAATTGGTTTTGCTGCCGGTCCTGAATGGATTATTAAGGCTTTCAATAAACTTCAAGGTCAATACACATCAGGTCCTTGCTCTGTTTCTCAAAAAGCTGCTGAAGCTGCATACACAGGAACTCAAGAACCGGTTGAGGAGATGAGAAAAGCTTTCGAACGTCGTCGCGACCTTATTGTTGAGTTGGCTAAAGAAATCCCTGGATTTGAGGTTAACAAACCTGAAGGTGCATTCTACCTATTCCCTAAATGTGACTATTTCTATGGTAAGAGTTGTGGTGAAAGAGTCATCAAGGATTCGGATGACCTGGCTCTATATCTACTTGAGAAAGCACATGTAGCTTGTGTTGGAGGTTCTTCTTTCGGAGCTCCTGAATGTATCCGTATGAGCTATGCTACTTCGGATGAGAATATCGTTGAGTCGATGAATCGTATTAAAGCTGCGTTGGCTGAATTAAAATAAGATTTTAAAGTTTTAATATATAAATAGGCTGTCTCAAAAAGACAGCCTATTTTGTTTATCTAAAACAGTTTCTAAAGAAGATGTCATTTATAATGAATAAAAAAATAGGTAACTCATTTTTTTTGAATTACCTATTTTTTTAATAAAATATCTTTTTTAATTATTCTCCTAAGTGAATAGCTTCAGAAGGACATACATCAGCGCAAGTTCCGCACTCTGTACATAAATCTGGATTGATTGAATATTTATCACCTTCAGAGATTGCCTCTACTGGGCATTCGTCAATACATGTACCACAAGCGATACAATCGTCATTTATTACGTAAGCCATTTTGTTTAAAAATTAAATATTAGTACTAATTGATATAACAAAATTACACTATTTCTTCTTTTATACGAAAATTCTATGATTAAAATAGATTAATTTTTAAAGAATCTAAATTAAACTTCACTTTATTGATTGATATATAAGCTGTTGAATCTTTCTACGTATATCCAACTGAGTAAATTTTTGTTGTGTAAATGGTTGAGGATAAACTCTATTACTCAAGAACACAAAAACAAGCCTGTTATTCGGATCGGCCCAAGCAGCAGTTCCGGTAAATCCTGTATGGCCAATTACACTGCTATTAACTTCAGGAGCACACGGAGATTTTGCCGAATTGTTCATATCAGGTTTATCAAAGCCTAAACCTCTTCTACTTATTTTAGATTTATAATTGAGAAAAAGATTACATGTCTCTTTACTTAAATATCTTTTCCCATTGAATTCACCTTCGTTTATTAACATCTGATAAACTTTAGATACATCATATGCATTAGCAAAGAGCCCGGCATTTCCTGATACTCCTCCAACAAATGCTGCAGCCTCATCATGAACATAACCTTGTAACACTTTCCCTCGTTTTAAATAATCATTCTCAACAGTTGGAACAATATCTTCAACTTTGAACCTGTTCAATGGATTATATAATATTCTATCTAAACGCATTGGGGAATAGAACTCTTTTTGCAAATAATCATCAAGGGATTGATTTGTTATATTCTCGACCATCTCTTTTAACAAAATAAAATTAAGACAGCTGTAGATATATTTTCTATCCTTCAATGGTGAACTTGCTATCTGACGTAAAACAATATCTTTTACTTTGGTCGAAGCAAAAAGAGAATCGGATATTTGTAACGAATATTCTTCGCTTAAACAATTGGAAATATACTCACTATTATATCTGAATTGGGATGGTGCAAAAGCATTATTCCCTATTTGCACTGAATGATTTTTATCTCGCTTACTCTTTATGAAACTACTTTTATAAGATGATTTATCGATAAATTGCTGATAAAAAGGAAGTGATGAAAGTAGACCGGACTGATGCAATAATAGCTCTTCAATAGTTATTCGATCTTTATTTGTACCTTTTAATTGAGGAACATATTTCGATATTTTATCAGTTAATCCTATTTTCCCTTCATCATATAGTTTCATAACAGCAAGAAGTGTAGCTGTGCTCTTAGTCAAGGAAGCCAAATCGTAAATACTATTTATATTTACTTTAGTACTATCCTTATAAGAATAAGTTCCAAAAGCTTTGTCGTATATAGGCATGCCATCCTTTAAAACAACAATTTGACAACCGGGATATGCTCCTTGTTCTATTCCAAATAGTGCAAGGGAATCAATTTTCTCCAAAAATTTTGAATCCATACCATAGTTCTCAGGACGATACAAAGCATGAGCACCATAACTAAGTTGCACACCATCACCCGGTTTATATAGATTTCCAGCCGATACAGATAAGCGTCCTTCAGCACGACCTTTACCTATTAAAATATCAGCTACATATTTCTGAATCTCTTCACGTTCACTATTTGCAAGTATTACAGTCGAAGAGTCTCCCCATAATGAAGCTTGTGAATCAAATGATTTTATTGGTGAGAGATAGATAAAAATTAATTTTTTATCATTTCTAAACGTTGAAATCCACTCTTCATATTTTTGTAATTCAGAAACAGATTTAACTACAACAATCAAATTAGCATAGGATTTTAATTGTTCTGATAAAGAAGTGAGTGAATCAAGATTTGCCTTGAATATGCTTATCTGCATATTTTTTTGCAGTTCATTAAATAAAAAGTTTTTATCATCATGGCCGATATCTATCATAGCATTGCCTACCCCATTTATATCCATTGGTAGTTCACCATTATTATTTCCAAGTATGGTAACAGAGGCTTTATAAAGTTTTGTAATAAGAGAATCAGCTTGCGCTGTTTTAATTCTCTTCTCCAAACCTGACATCTGGATATGTTGTGGTTTATTTAATCCAAGATAAAACTTATATGTAAGCACCTTACGACATTTCTCATCGATCTCTTCCTCAGTAAGTGCACCACTTTGCACTGCTGAAAGTACATCGTTAAGGGATTTCTTAAGATTTTTAGGTACTAAAATTATATCACAACCTGCTATTAAAGCTCTCGAGCAAATATTAGTTTCGTTTGAAACCCCTTTCATTATAAGAGCATCCGAAAAGACCAGTCCTTTAAAATCCAAATCTTTCTTTAATATTTCGATGACCGATTTTGAAAGTGAAGCTGCTGAAGTGCATAATGAAGGTAACAAAAGATGCCCAACCATAACTCCTCCTACACCTGCTTCTACAGCTTTTTTAAAGGGAACAAGCTCAATACTATCGAGGCGAGCTCTATCAAAATTTAAAATTGGGAGTGATTCGTGTGAATCAACATTCGTATCGCCATGTCCTGGGAAATGTTTAGATACAGATAGTACTCCCCCATCCTCAAGCCCTTTAGAATAAGCAATAACTTTTTTTGCTACATTATTAGGATCGCTTCCAAAAGAACGGGTATTGATAACCGGATTATGAGGGTTATTATCTACATCGGCAACAGGTGCAAAATTTATATGTACACCTATTTGGCGACACTGACGTGCCACCTCACGTCCATACTCATATATAAGATTATCATCAGTAATAGATCCTAATACTCTATTCTTAGGGAAAGTAGGAGTATTTTTTAAACGCATAGCTAATCCCCACTCTCCATCGAAAGAGATAAAGAGAGGAGTTTTTGTTATTTCTTGAGCATAGTTGGTAAGTAAAGATTGATTTGTAAGTTGTCCGCCTGAGAAAAGCAAACCTCCAACTTTATAATCCTTTACTGCTTGAGAAATAATTTTTTTATTGCTTTTTGTATTATAAGGTGATGCCGTATAGATAAAAAGTTGGCCTATTTTCTCTTTAAGGCTCATTTGCGACAGTTTCTCATCTACCCACTTCTCACATGCCTCACTCTTTTCTTTGTTTTTGACAATTAAATTTGGAATAATAGTGGCATAGGTTGATATAAATACAACAAATGCCACTATCATTAAGATAGTTCTTTTCACTTATATCAATTTAGGTATTAATTAAAGGTTCAATTCTCGATTTGGGCTTTTAATAAGTGATTATTTCTTATTAAACTTTACTCTCATCTCACCAACGAAAGCAGCATTTTTTCCCATCTGTTGCAATGGTATCATTTTACCATCTAAATTCTTATAATATTGGGGCTTTTCAAAATATGAGTGTGAATGACCTCCTAAAACAATATCAATATCTTTTGTATTTGCAATAAAAGCCTCATCACAATATGCTCCACCTTGCCAACCTAAGTGGGATAAAGCAATTACCAAATCACATTTCTCTGTTTGCTTAAGATATGTAGCAACTTTCTGGGCTGAGGTAACAGGATCATTAAACTGAATGCCTTTGAAATTCTTATCCTGAACAAGCCCTTTTAGTTGAGGACCTACACCTAAAACACCGATTTTCAAACCATCTCTTTTTATTATTTTATATGGTTTTACTAGCCCTTCTAACTCTGTACCCTTAACATCATAATTACAATTTAGGATATCGAAAGTAGCCATTTTAAAGAGTCGTGCCATATTCTCCAAACCAAAATCAAACTCATGGTTACCTATAGTTATGGCATCATATCCCATTGCATTCATCAACTTCACTTCCACTTCGCCTTTGAACAAATTGTAGAAAGGAGTTCCTTGCGAAAAGTCTCCACAATCGAATAATAGCATATCTTTATTACTTTTACGAATAGAGTCAATCAATGTTGCTCTTCTAACAAAACCTCCTCGTCCTGCTATACGAGAATCCGAATCACTATCCGATGCTGGTTCAATTCGACTATGGGTATCATTTGTATGAATTATAAGTAACTCTTTTGTCTTTTGTGCAGAAAGCGAAAGAGAGAGACAAAAAAATAGTGATAGTATATATATTCTATTCATTATAATATTCTAATTAATAACTTATTTAACAACAATTCTTCCCTCAACTTTTGAGTCCAGTTTTCCTCCTTTTGCATTATTACTTATAACATAGTCGAGGAAAATCTGTCGTAAAGTCGCACCATCTGGCTGTAATCTATCTTTTATCTTTTTAAAAGCAACCATTTTATCATTACCTTCAGCTAAATAATCTAAAGTAGCAACTTTGTAAATTTTGTTATCTTCAATCTCCTCGCCTGCTATCTTTGCACTAAGAAGTTTACCTTCTTTTGTTATCTCAAGTTGAGCTCCACTTAATCCCTCTCCATAAACAGATGCAATATTCTCGAAAACTTCTCTTATCTCTTTACCACTCATGGTTAAAATACACAATGTATTTTCGAATGGAGTTATCTCAAAAATATTGCCATAAGTAACATCTCCCTTTGGAAGAGAAGAGCGAAGACCACCCATATTTATTACTGCTACATCGGCCATTTTACCTAAATATGCAGTAGTAGACTCACGAAGAATATCTGCAACAAGATTTGAGAGTTTACTCTCGGGACGTTCAGCACTCATATCTGTAAGTGAGTGCCCTATAACAGGTGACATAATGCTGTCAACTTTATTTTTGTAGGTTAGCACTATCTGTTGTGACTCACTATTAGGTTTTGTATCATATTTTTTGTCAACTACTATTCGACCTCCCTCAATAGAAGAGATAGTATAATATGATGAATTACAAGAAGAAAATAGTAATAGTCCGGTAAAAGAAGATAACCAGACAAATCTTTTAATTAATATCATATTTCTTTTGGTTCTTTTCTCATCAAAAGTAATTAAAAAACAAAGTTTAGGCAATAATTTAATATTAAAAAAAGATGAATACTTTTGGCTATATGCTAAAAAATGAGTTACTTTGCACCGCTTTCGCGTAATCGCTGTCAAGAAGTGTTACTTGATATGTTACGTTGTAACGATGAACAATTTAATTTTTGCAAAAATGGATTTAATTAAAATTGCTGAAGAAGCATTTGCTACAGGTAAACAACATCCTTCATTTAAAGCTGGTGATACTGTTACAGTAGCATACCGTATCGTTGAGGGTAACAAAGAACGTATACAGTTGTATCGTGGTGTTGTTATCAAAATCTCCGGACATGGTGACAAAAAACGTTTCACTGTTCGTAAAATGTCTGGAACAGTAGGTGTAGAACGTATATTCCCTATCGAATCTCCTGCTATCGATAGCATTACAGTTAACAAGATAGGTAAAGTTCGTCGCGCTAAATTGTACTATTTACGTGCTCTTACTGGTAAGAAGGCTAGAATTCAGGAAAAGAGAGTTAACCTGTAATTAAAAGATTTCTTAAATTCCTAAGATAAAAGAGGATATGTCTTTAAAGACATATCCTCTTTTGGTTTATTAATATAACTGTTTAATTAATAGTGTATAAGCATCTCTTTGAATAATTTAATCAAATAGATGAAGAGTTAATATTTTAAATTTGTAATTTCGCACATAATAATGAAAGAAATATTCAAAGAGATGAGTGCATATAGCAATATTGATACAAAGCTTGTAAAAGAAGACTTACGTTACCTACAACTTCTTTCAGGTAACTTTCCTACAATTGCCTCAGCTAGTACAGAGATAATAAACCTAGAGGCTATTCTAAACCTACCAAAAGGTACAGAGCACTTTTTGGCTGATCTACATGGGGAGTATGAGGCTTTTCAACATGTTCTCAAGAATGCATCTGGAGCTATAAAGAGAAAAGTTAATGAGATATTCGGAAACTCTCTTCGCGATAAAGAAAAAAAGGAATTGTGTACTTTAATATACTATCCTGAACAAAAACTAGAATTGGTTAAGGAGAAAGAGAAAGATATTGATGACTGGTATTTTGTAACTCTTAATCAGTTGGTGAAAGTTTGTCAAAATGTATCATCAAAATATACACGTTCAAAGGTTAGAAAATCTCTTCCAAGAGAGTTCTCATATATTATTCAACAGCTTTTACACGAATCCTCGGCTGAGCCTAATAAGCATGACTATATAAATGTTATTATTAGTACAATCATCGAGACAAGAAGAGCCGACGATTTCATTATCGCTATGGCTAATACCATACAACGACTTGTAATCGATCAGTTACATATTGTTGGTGACATTTACGACCGTGGCCCGGGTGCTCACATAATAATGGATACATTATGCAATTATCACCACTTCGATGTTCAGTGGGGCAACCACGATATTCTATGGATGGGAGCAGCAAGTGGTAATGAGTGCAGTATGGCAAATGTTATAAGAATGAGTATGAGATATGCTAATCTGAATACTCTTGAAGATGGTTATGGAATAAACCTTCTTCCTCTTGCTACATTTGCTATGGAGACATATGCTAATGACCCATGTAGCCGATTCCAGTCAAAAATTGATGATAAAGATGCTCATAGTGAGAAGACTCTTCGACTTATCGCACAGATGCATAAAGCTATCAGTGTGATTCAGTTCAAACTTGAAGGTGCTACAATTAAACGTCATCCGGAATATGAGATGAATGATAGATTGCTACTCGATAAGATGAACCTTAAGGAGGGTAAAGTGAAAATAGGCGATAAGGAGTATGAGCTCTTAGATACTAACTTCCCTACTATTGATCCAAATGACCCATATCGACTCTCGGAAGAGGAACGTGAAATTATGGATAAGATACATCACTCATTTGCTAGCAGTGAGAAGTTGAAAAAGCATATGCGTTGTCTGTTGAAACATGGATGTATGTATAATGTTTGCAACTCAAATCTTCTTTTCCATGCTTCAATTCCTCTTAATGAGGATGGAACTTTAAAAGAGGTCCTTATAAATGGTGAAAAATATAAGGGAAAAGCTCTTATGGAGAAAGTAGGACAAATAGTACGAGCTGCTTTCAATGATGACATGGATGTTGAAGAGAAAAATATGGCTGTTGACTATATGTGGTATCTATGGTGCGGTAAAGATGCCCCTCCTTTCGATAAGGACAAAATGGCAACTTTTGAAAGATACTTTATCGCCGATAAAGAGACTCATAAGGAGACTAAAGGATACTACTATTCACTTAGAAATGATGAGAAGGTAGTTGATATGCTGCTTAAAGAGTTTGATGTTGTAGGAAAACATAAACATATCATCAATGGTCATGTACCAGTGAAGACAATTAAAGGGGAAACTCCGATAAAGGCTAATGGTAAACTTTTGGTTATCGACGGAGGTTTCTCTCGAGCTTATCAACCTGAAACAGGTATAGCAGGATACACTCTTGTTTATCACTCACGAGGCATGCAGTTGGTACAACATGAACCATTCACGTCAACTCAAAAAGCCATCGAAGAGGGACAAGATATTAAAAGTACTACCCTTCTTGTTGAGCTTAACTCACATCGTTTGATGGTTCGAGATACTGATAAGGGACGTGAACTGAGTGAACAGATTGAAGATTTAAAGAAGTTACTTGTAGCTTACAGAAAAGGATATATTAAAGAAAAAGGTCAATAACAAGATTTCTATCTAAAATATTAATCCATAATATATTGACTACTTTTAAAGAATCGTTCTTTATTAAAGAAACGAGAATTAAAACTATAAATTATTTATTAAAGGGAAGAGAGATAAAAAAAGTCTTTCTTCCCTTTTTATTTATACATAATTATTATATTTGCAACGTTTTGTTCCTAACTACTTCCAGAGAAAGCGAAGTAGAGGATGAAAAGGGAATCAGGTGAAAGTCCTGAACAGTCCCGCTGCTGTAAGCTCCAAACGTTTACGTTTACTTATTCTCACGCCACTGTCATAATAACAGACGGGAAGGCAAGTAAACAGGAGTAAGTCAGAAGACCTGCAAAACTAAAGTCAGCGCCGTTCCTCTCGAGGAAAGAGATTCGGGAAAGATGCATAAACAATTACTAATAACATTTTTATGAAAGTGAATATCCATCGCTATAGGATATTGTATCTTTTAATCTTTGCTTGCATATCAATAAATGTACCCATAAATGCGCAAAATAAAAAAGATACCATAACCAATAAAGTACATGAGATAGAGGAGGTTATCGTTAAAGCACGTCGTGCTCCAAGCAAAATCACCTCGGCTACACCTGTGCAAACTCTTTCACGTGAGAGTATGGATAAATTGGCTGTACAGGATATGGCCGATGCTGTCCGTAAATTTGCCGGAGCTAACGTAAAAGATTATGGTGGTATCGGTGGAGTAAAGAGTATATCGGTTAGAAATATGGGAGCTGCACATACTGCTATTTCTTATGATGGAGTGACAGTGAGCAACTGTCAAGCCGGGCAGATAGATTTAGGACGTTTTTCTCTTGATAACGTAGGCATGCTATCTTTAGCTATGGGACATAGTGAAGATATGACTCAGTCGGCTCGTCAATATGCATCAGCTGCAGTTTTAAATATAGAGAGTGAAAAGCCTCATTTTGAAAATAATAAAAATTCTCTTTTGCGTTTTCAAACAAAGGGAGGATCATTTGGATATGTGTCTCCATCACTAAGATGGTGGCAAAAGGCAGGAAAATCTGTCGCTATTGCCTTTGATGCAAACTATATGCGTGCTGACGGAAATTACCCTTTCACTTTACGAAATGGAAAGTATGTTACAAAGGAGAAGAGATATAACTCAGCTATATATAGCTATCAAGGTGAATTGAATATTTATAAAAATTTCAATGATGGCTCTTCACTTGATATAAAAAACTACTATTTCTATTCTGATAGAGAGTTGCCTGGCGCTATTACCCTATACAATCCTATATCAAATGAGAAGTTGTGGGATCAAAACTACTTTATTCAAGCAAAATATAGAAAGAGTTTTTCCGAAAGATTAAAAACTCAATTTATAGCTAAATATAATTATGCTTGGAACAGATATCAGGATAAAAACAATAAATATGAGGGTGGAATATATGAACAGAGACATCGACAGAATGAATATTATTTGTCAGCAACAGGATTATATAATGTAAGTGATAAAGTGCAATTTTCACTTGCTCAGGATGGTGTTATTAATACTCTTTGGAGTGACATGCCTGAATGTCCACTTCCTACAAGATATACTTTGCTTACATCTTTGAATGCAAAATACATTGGTAATAAATTCACAGCTAATGCTTCATTGGTTAATACATATATCACAGAGGATGTTAAAATAGGAGAAAAGCCTAAAGATTTCGACCGACTGGCTCCATCTTTATCATTAAACATAAAACCTTTTGATGATGAAACTCTCTATTTAAGAATGTTATATAAACATACTATGCGTGTTCCTACATTCAATGATATGTATTATTATTTATCTGGAAACAAAGATTTAAAGACAGAGAAAGCTAATGAATTTAATATAGGCGTTACTTGGAGCACTGCTTTACCCAATATTTTGAACTATATATCTGTGACTGTTGATGGATATTATAATAATGTGAAGGACAAAATTGTTGCTTTCCCTACCACATATGCTTGGAAAATGGTTAACTATGGAAAAGTAGATATCACAGGTGTAGACTTTACATTGGCAACAGCCACATCTTTATCGGATAAGGTGGAGATGGTTTTATCGGGAGCTTATACTTATCAAAAAGCTATTGATATTACTGATAAAAATGCCAAAAACTATAAAAATCAATTGCCATACACGCCTAGAAATAGTGGAAATGTATCACTTATTATCAACAATCCACTAGTGAACGTGGGTTATTCGATTGTTGGAGTTGGCGATAGATACTACTTGTCACAGAATATTGATGATAATAAAATAGATGGATACACAGAACATAGTGTAAGTGTGACTAAAGAGTTTAAATTATCAAAATACAAACTTCGTTTACAAGGAGAGATTATCAATCTGTTTAACAAACAGTATGACATAATAAAATATTATCCTATGCCGGGAAGATCCTGGAGAATAACCGGCTCTATAACTTTATAAAAAACTAAATTTAAACATTCAAATATGAAGATTAAACACTTTTTCTTAGCTGCTATTTGTTTGCTAACAACAAATATGCTATTCACATCATGTGATAGTGATAATGATGATTTTATAAATGATGATGGTTCGAAAATAGAATTACCAAATAAAAGAGCATTCATACTTAATGAGGGCCTATATCAGCAGAATAATGCTAACATTACATTCTACAATAGCAACGACAATAAAATAATTAAAGATATATTTAAGGCTCAGAACGGAGCTAATCTTGGTGATACTTCTCAGGATATGATAGAGTATAATGGTTATATATATGTAACTATAAATGGTTCTAACTATCTTACTAAATTAAACTCAGCAGGTGTTGTTCAAAAAAGTATATCTTTTGCCGGTGATGCTATTCTTGGAGGTGGAATAAGATATATTACTGCTGAAGATGGATTTATTTATGCCTCATTTTATGGAGGTGTAGTTGCTAAAATTAATGCTAACACTCTAGAAATTGTAAACACTTTACAAAATATTGGAAGTAACCTCGAGGGAGTATCTATTGCTAATGATAACCTTTATGTGGCTAACTCATTCAAGATGACCGGAGCTAGTTGTGAATATCTCAATGAAGTTATAGTAATTGATTTGAATAGTTTTACTGTAAAAGAGAGAATCACAGTTGCAACAAACCCAAACCAGGTGATTGAAGAAGAGGATAAAATTTTTGTAATCTCTTGGGGTAATTATTATGATAAAGGATACTCTTTTCAAATGATAGACCCTAAACAGAATAATAAGGTTACTGAACTTGGAGTTGCTACAAAAATGGCATCAGGTAATGATATGGTATATCTTGTAAACTCGGATACTGATTGGAGTATAAATAAAACAACAAACACATTCTTTTCATACAATGTTAAGACAGGTATAATGAACAACT
>JAEZKJ010000074.1 GCA_023415545.1 Bacteroidota bacterium | reverse complement strand
GGAAAGTATTACAACCACATCAAGGCAAACAAGAAGTTGGAGAAATTAATGGTAAATCTATTTCAGCACAAGATTATCAGAAAATGGTGGATGAATACTCTGAAGTTATTAAAATGACTCAAGGTATTAACACATTAAATGATGATCAGCTAACACAAATCAAAGATCAAGTATGGCAAACCTATGTAAATAACGAACTTATTGCAAAAGAGGCTAAGAAACTTGGACTAAAAGTAAGTGATGCAGAAATACAGTACATTATCAATCAAGGTACTCATCCATTATTAATGCAAACTCCATTTAGAAATCAACAAACAGGTGCTTTTGATAAGGATATGCTAAAAAAATTCTTAGTAGATTATGCTAACCTTAACGCAGCTACTATGGAACCTCAATATGTAGAGTACTATCAAAAACTTGGTACATTTTGGAACTTCATTGAGAAAACTCTTAAGGAGTCACTTCTTGCACAAAAATATCAAGCTCTTTTAGCTAGCTCTCTAATTTCAAATCCTATTCAAGCTGAAGATAATTTCAAATCAAGAAATGAGCAAGTTGATGTTCTTTTAGCAGCAATTCCATACTCTTCTATCAATGATTCTATTATTACTGTTAGCGACAGTGAATTAAAGGATCTTTACAATAAGAAGAAAGAGATGTTCAAACAGATGATTGAAACACGTAACATTAAATATGTAGATATCCAAGTAACTCCTTCTGAAAAAGACCGTAAAGATCTTCTTGACGAGGTTACAGAGTATGCTACTCAAATAAACAGTACATCTGATATAAACAATTTCGTTCGTTCAACTAACTCAATTGTTCCATTCTCAGCAATAGCTGTTAAAAAGTCTACTCTTCCTTCAGATGTTGCAGCAAGAGTTGATTCTATAGCTTTGAATCAAGTTTATGGTCCTTACTACAATCAGGCTGATAATACATACAATGTATTCAAATTATTATCAAAAGAGTCACTTCCTGATTCAGTACAGTTCCGTCAAATTCAGGTTTATGTTGAAAATGACCAAAAAACACAAGCTCTTTCTGATAGTATCATGAATGCTCTTAAGGGTAAAGGTAACTTCGAGGAGATTGCTAAGAAATATGGTCAAACAGGTGAATCAGTTTGGTTGTCAGCTGCTAACTATGAAGGTGCTAACATCGATGCTGAAAACGCTAAATTCTTGAAGACTATTCTTAATGCTAAGGTTAACGAATACAACAATATAAAGATTGGTCAAGCTAATGTTATTGTTCAGGTATTAAACAAAAAAGCTTTCCAACCTAAATATCAAGTTGCTGTTGTTAAACGTCCTGTTGAATTCAGCAAAGAGACTTACAACAAAGCATACAACGACTTCAGTCATTTCGTTGCTCAAAATACAACGCTTGAGCAGTTGAATAAAAATGCTGAGGAAAATGGTTATAAATTACTTGAGCGTAATGACATTAGTAGTGCTGAGCACTATGTAGGTGGTGTTAAGAACACTAAAGAAGCTATGAAATGGATCTTCGCAGCTAAAGAAGGTGAAATTTCTCCTCTTTATGAATGTGGTGATAACGATCATCTTATGGTAGTTGCTGTTGAGAAAATCAATCCTGAAGGTTATAGAGATATTAATCTTGTAGCTAATTCACTTAAGTCTGAAATTATCAGAGACAAAAAAGCTGAAAAGATTATGAACGATATCAAGGGAATGGATTTTGATAAAGTTAAATCTCTACCTAACGCAGTTAGTGATAGCGTAAAACATATTACATTCTCTGCTCCTGCTTATGTTGCAGTGACAAGAGCTAGCGAACCTGTTCTTGGTGCTTTTGCAAGCAAAACAGAAGTTAATAAAACTACTGCTCCTATTAAAGGTAATGCAGGTGTATATGTTATGAAAGTATATAACAAAGAGAATAGTGAAGAGAAGTTTGATGCTAAAAACGAAGAAACAACTATCAATGCAATGTCTCAACGTTTTGCTAACAACTTTATAAACGATCTTTACAAAAAAGCTGGAGTAAAAGATACTCGTTATCTATTCTTCTAAAGAAGTAAAATAAGATATACCTAAAGAGGGAAACTCAAGTTTAACTGAGTTTCCCTCTTTTATTTTTTCATACACTGAAGCTTTACTGAGGAAGTTTGCGTGAGAAACATAAATGAACAATAAGGGTGACTTAAAAGAACTAATCATAAAAAATGAGCAGGCTTAAAAACCTAATCTAAAAAAGCATCCCTACTGGAAAAAGTTCTAGCAGGGATGCTTCGTTTAAAAAGTGACTAACAAGAGTCACCCACTATTAATTATTTTCTGGACGAAGTTGTCTTACTGTCTCTGCAGTTCTCCACATTTCACTATCATGCAAAGCTTTAAGTTCTGCATTAAGTTTCTCGCGGTAATCAGGCTTAGAGTTGCTATCGATAGAAATTTGAGCTTCTTTACCTGATTTTACACTCTCATAAAGTTGTTGCATTACAGGCTTGATTGCATCATGGAAAGGTCCCATCCAATCTAAAGCACCTCTTTGTGCAGTAGTAGAACAGTTAGCATACATCCAATCCATACCATTCTTAGCAAATAGAGGCATCAATGATTGAGTAAGCTCCTCTACTGTTTCGTTAAATGCTTCAGAAGGAGTATGTCCGTTTTCACGTAATGTTTCATATTGAGCTAACAATAAGCCTTGAATAGCTCCCATCAAAGATCCACGTTCACCTGTAAGGTCAGAAGTAGCTTCACGGATAAATGTTGTTTCGAACATATAACCTGAGCCAATACCAATACCTAAAGCAAGGGTTCTTTCTAAAGCACGTCCTGTAGCATCTTGATATATAGCGTATGATGAATTCAAGCCACGTCCTTCCAAGAACATTGTACGCAATGATGTACCTGAACCTTTTGGAGCTACCATAATAACATCGATATCACTTGGAGGAACAACACCTGTTCTATCGTTCCATGTAATAGCAAAACCATGTGAGAAATATAATGCCTTACCTGCTGTAAGTTCTGGTTTGATAGTAGGCCAAACAGACATTACTGCAGCGTCTGAAAGTAGACACATTACAATTGTACCTCTCTTACAAGCCTCCTCGATTGAGAACAAAGTTTCACCAGGAACCCAGCCATCAGATACTGCTTTATCGTAAGTTTTACCTTCACGTTGTCCAACGATTACATTGAAACCGTTATCACGTAAGTTTAAAGCTTGACCAGGACCTTGTACACCATAACCAATAACAGCTATAGTCTCATTTTTCAATACTTCACGCGCTTTTTCCAAAGGAAATTCATCACGTATTACAACATTCTCTGTAACACCGCCAAAATTCATCTTTGCCATTTTCTAATAGATTTTATTGTTTAAACAAATATTATTTTACTTCTTACTACACACTCTTTATCATTCTTTATAATCTCAACATCATACTCATTATCATTTCTCATCACCCTGTTGAAAGTTAGTTTATCACCAAAATAACTCTCAGCAATATATGCTATCTCAAATCTTTTAATTCTTTTATTTTCAAAGACATCAAGTGGGAAAAGATCGAGTATATGTTCTATATATTTTATTGAATTAACATGTCCGTTTATATCTATATCACTATATTTTGCAATATAATCGGATACTTTCTCAGGATTTTCAAGTTTTATCCTTACAGGCTTTTCAATAGGGCACTCCTTATCACAAATATATTCCTCAAGCCTTCCTTCATGAAGAGCCACCAAATCAAAAGGTTTACGTGATGACATATCAATCATAGCCCAAACAGAGCGAGCATATCCTATTGTTTTACCATCTTTATTAATTACTTCAAAATCACGATCAGTAAATAATCTATAAACGTCCTCAACCCATGTATTAATTGAAAAATTTTCATACTGATGTGGCATATCATACATCTCTATAGCAAGACGTGATAGAACCCATGTATACGATTTCTCATTGATATCAGCAATACCAAAACCTCTATCTTTGGCATGGAAACCAGCGCAATTAAGAAGATGGTTACCAAGTACTCCCATTGTCAAAGAACCTTTAAAATCTACATGAAAAGGCTCAGCAACGAAGGGATAATTTCCAACTTTATTATTAGTCATTAATCACATTTTTAGTTCGTGAATATTTCTCTTCTCGTAAGCTAAGATACTCATTTACTCTCTCAAAACAGCTTGTAGTTATTGCCACCCTACCCGAACGTACAAATTGAAGAATACATCCGGTTCTTTTGAGTTCATCATATAGTGATGTAATCTCTTCACTTAATCCATTCTTTTCTACGATACAAAAAACTGAATTTACCTCAACTATTCGTGCTGAATATTTTCTTATAACTTTCGAAGCCTCCGGATTGTTTTCAAAATTCGGGGTAGAAACTTTATAAAGTGCTATTTCATGGAAATATATCTCATCATCAGTGAAATAGTGTGCTTGAAGAACATCAATTTTCTTCTCTATCTGCTTAACTACTTTCTCAATAATATCTTGTGTAGCCCATGTCGTGATAGTATACTTATGTACTCCTTTTATTGATGAAGCCGAAACATTAAGCGACTCAATATTTATCTGTCTTCTGGTAAATACTGCTGTTACCTGATTCAATAATCCGGCAATATTCTCCGAGTGTACTATTAATGTATATAGTTTTTTATCCATATCATCATTCATTAGCATTCTAACAACATCTCGTTTACTGATCCCCCTGGAGGAGTCATCGGCAGCACATTTCCTTCTTCAACAACACAGGCCTCCAAAATAAATGGTCCTTTACAGCTAACCATCTCTTCAACTGCACTCAACAGTTCATCTCTTTCACTCACTTTTCTTGATGGAATCCCATAAGCTTGCGCTATCTTCATATAGTCAGGATTTATCATAGGTGTGAATGAGTAACGACGATTAAAGAACATAGCTTGCCACTGGCGCACATTACCCAGGTAGTTATTATTCAGAATAATTATTTTTACAGGAGCATTCTGTTCCATCACTGTTCCCAACTCTTGAATATTCATCTGAAATCCACCATCGCCCATAAATGCACATACTTTTCTATCAGGTGCTCCAAAAGTAGCTCCTATGGCAGCAGGAAGTCCGAATCCCATTGTACCAAGACCACCCGAAGTGACGATACTTCGCTTCTTGGTAAACTTGAAATATCTGGCAGCCATCATTTGGTTTTGTCCCACATCGGTTACAAGTACAGCTCTGTTTCCTGTAGCAATAGAGATAGTTCTAACAACTTCTCCCATAGTAAGAGCACCCGATTCCGGATTTATCTCTTTATTTATAACTTTTACAAACTCCTGTTCTTCATACTTCTCAAAGCTGCTTATCCACTCGGAATGATTGCTCTTATTCATTTTCTCAGTAATCTGTGAAAGAGTACGTTTGCAATTACCTATAATTGGAATATCAGCTTTAACATTCTTATTTATTTCCGAAGAGTCAATATCCAAATGAATAATTTTAGCTTGATTAGCATATGAAGCAAGTTTTCCTGTTACTCTATCATCAAAACGCATACCTATAGCAATAATCAAATCACATTCATTAGTCTTGACATTTGGAGCAAGATTACCATGCATACCGAGCATGCCTTTATTAAGAGGATGATCGGATGGAATAGCCGATAATCCAAGCAGAGTACATCCACAAGGGATATCTCCTTTTTCAAGAAAAGAGATTAACTCTTTTTGTGCATTTCCTAATTCTACACCCTGTCCTACTAAGGCCAATGGTTTTTTTGATTTATTAATTAAGGCTACAGCTGCTTTAATAGCATCCTCTTCAGGATCGGGATCGGGATCATAACTTCTAATGAAATCCAATGTAGTAGGAACATAATCACACATCTCAAGCTGAGCATCTTTTGTGAAGTCGAGAACAACAGGACCCGGTCTTCCACTCTTAGCTAAATAAAAAGCTCTTGCTACTGCCCAAGCCACATCTTCAGCACGACGGATTTGATAACTCCACTTAGTTATAGGTTGAGTTATACCAACTAAATCCACCTCCTGGAAAGCATCTGTGCCAAGGAATGACGAACCTACCTGACCAGCTATTACAATAATAGGTGTACTATCTATCATAGCATCAGCAATACCGGTAATAGTATTTGTAGCACCCGGACCACTTGTTACCAGGCATACACCTACGCCACCCGAAACACGTGCAAATCCTTGTGCTGCATGAGCAGCTCCTTGTTCATGTCTAACAAGAATATGTTTTAATGTTTTATCATGATCATATAAAGCATCAAATACAGGCATAATTGAACCACCTGGATATCCAAAAATGGTATTCACACCATGATATTCCAACGATCGCATTAATGCCTCTGCTCCTGAAATAGACTCTTTACTCATATTTAATATTAAATATTTCTTGATTATTAAAGTATTCTAACTCCACCTTTATCAGCCGAGCTTACCATACTTGCATAAGCCCTTAGACTTTTAGGAATAACTCTATCACGTTTCATAGGAATTATCTCTCTTTGAGCCAATTCCTCATCAGTAAGACGTACATTAATAGAACGTGAAGGAATATCTATATCAATTATATCTCCATCAATAAGTTTACCTATATTACCACCGGCTGCAGCTTCGGGAGAGATATGACCTATACTTAAACCTGATGTACCTCCACTAAAACGTCCATCTGTTATCAAAGCACACTCTTTACCCAAGTGTTTTGATTTAATGTATGATGTTGGATAAAGCATCTCCTGCATACCCGGTCCTCCTTTAGGTCCCTCGTATCTGATAACTACGACATCTCCGCTGACAACTTTTCCTGATAGTATACCTTCACACGCATCCTCTTGTGAATCGAACACTTTTGCAGGTCCCGAAAACTTCCAAATACTTTCGTCAACACCTGCAGTTTTCACTACACATCCATCTTTAGCAATGTTTCCTTTAAGTACAGCTAAACCACCATCTTTACTATAAGCATGTTCCAAATCACGTATACAACCCTCTGTTCTATCAACATCCAGCTCTTTATACATATTATTTTGAGAGCCTAAGGTGATATTAAATTGTCCACATGGTGCTGATGAATATACTCGTTTAGCGTCGCTATCTATAGATTCTTTTAAAATATCATATTTCTCTAATGCTTCTTTAAGCTTCATTCCATCTACTCTGAAAACATCGCTATTAAGTAGATTACCTTTATCTAATTGTGCTAATATATTAAGTACTCCTCCTGCTCTATTAACATCTTGTATATGATATTTTTGAGTATTTGGGGCAACTTTACACAAACATGGTACACGTTTTGATAACATATCAATGTCATCCATTGTGAAATCTACCTCAGCTTCATTAGCTATTGCAAGAAGATGTAAAACAGTATTTGTTGATCCTCCCATAGCTATATCTAAAGTCATGGCATTAAGAAAAGCTTCACGAGTAGCTATGCTTCTTGGCAATACACTTTCATCACCATCTCTATAATATTTATAAGCATTTTCAACAATCAGTTTGGCCGCATCTTTAAATAGTTGTTTTCTATTTGCATGAGTAGCCAATATTGTCCCATTACCGGCCAAAGCTAAACCTAAGGCCTCGTTCAAACAGTTCATCGAATTTGCAGTAAACATACCCGAACAGCATCCACATCCTGGACAAGCTCTCTGTTCTATCTGTTCCACTTCACTATCCGATACTGTTGAGTCGGCCGATTTTATCATCGCATCTATTAGGTCAAGATGTTGATTATTTAGTTCACCAGCCTCCATAGGACCACCCGACACAAAAACAGTTGGAATATTCAGCCTCATCGATGCCATAAGCATACCTGGAGTGATTTTATCACAATTGCTAATACATATCATTGCATCAGCCTTATGAGCATTAACCATATATTCTACACTATCGGCAATGATATCTCTACTTGGAAGAGAGTATAACATGCCATCGTGTCCCATTGCTATGCCATCATCAATAGCTATAGTATTGAACTCGGCAGCAAAACATCCCAATTTCTCAATCTCTTTTTTTACCTCTTGACCTATTTCATGAAGATGAGTATGTCCGGGTACAAATTGAGTGAACGAATTGACAATAGCTATGATAGGTTTTCCTAACATCTCCTTTTTCATCCCATTAGCCATCCACAGGGCTCTTGCTCCTGCCATTCTTCTGCCTAATGTACTTGCTGAACTACGTAACTGGTTTTTCATGTCAAAATTCAGTTTAAATAAAAAAAGCCTTACTCATTACTGAGAAAGGCTTTTAATTAATATTTTTTCACAAATGTAACTATAATCACAAACCTTTCTCAACCCCACAGCAGACCACCACGAGAATAATAATGCTAACAATTGAGAGGTTCTTATATATAGAAACAGTCATAATATCCTTTTTTGTTGTTTTCAGTTACAAAGTTATAGCGTTTTTTAAATAAAACAAACAAATAATCATTTATTTTTGAAATATATTATCATTCGTAAGTAAAACGACTTAAAATCAATCATTTTATAAGTA
>JAEZKJ010000123.1 GCA_023415545.1 Bacteroidota bacterium | reverse complement strand
TTTATGGTATAAAGAATAAATTATTTAGAACTGAAATATTTCATGAACTGTGTTCTTTCAAATGGATTAGCATTATCTTCCATTTTTAAGTTCATCAATCCTTTAAACTGAGAAATACTGTTATACCCTTTACTTTCCATCCATGATGTCAAATCTTCGGTCATTTTATCAATCTCATCAACACCTTTTTTATATATAACACTGCAAACTTCAACAGCCGAAGCTCCAACAAGGATTGATTTAATGACACCACTGGCCGAATTTACTCCTCCCGAAATAGCTATATCTTGATTTGGTACTTCACTTGATGCAATAGAAGTCCATCGAAGACTATTTGATAATTCTGAACCATTACTGAATACATCTCCTGTTGTAAATTCTAAAGTGTTGATATTAATATCAGTTTGATAGAATCTGTTGAACATTACTACACCTTCAGCACCATTCGCATAAAGTTGATTTATTAATGCTATAGGATTGGATAAATTGGAAGAAAGTTTCACTATAATAGGAATTGAGATATGTTTTTTTACATCCGAAAGGATATCAATATATCTCTGTTCCATCTCTCCATATTTATACTCTTTACTTGTTTCAATTGACATTATGTTCAACTCCAAAGCATCAGCTCCGGCTTCTTGTACAGTTTTTGCAAACTCAGCCCATTCACCTCTGTTATAGCAGTTGATACTTGCAATAATAGGTATTTTACAGACACTTTTACACTCGTTTATCAACTTAACATACTCGCTCAAAGCGTGTGAACGTACATATGTTTTTATATAATCTTCAGCCTCAGGATAATCGTATGTTGCCATATCACCTGATTGCATTAATATCTGTTCTTCAAAAATAGATTTTAGAACAACAGCACCTGCTCCGTGGAATTCAAGTTTTTTTACTTTATCAGCAGAATCTGTCAGCCCAGAGCTACTAATGATAATTGGGTTACGCAAGCTCAAGCCTGCAAAGGTTGTGTTAAGTATGCTCATTGTTATAAGTGTTAATATATTCTTTCACCAAATATTTTGCTTCCTACTCGAACCATTGTGCTTCCTTCTTCGATAGCAATTTTATAGTCACCCGACATACCCATTGATATCTCTTTAAAGGAATCATCATCATAAAAGTAAGAATTTTTTATTTCATTAAAAAAAGAGTGAAGTGATTTAAATTCTTCTCTTATCTCTTGCTGATCATCACTGTTTGTAGCCATGCCCATCACTCCGCATATCTTTATGTTGTCAAGAGTTTTCCATTCTTCTTTTTTCAACATCTCACGGCATTCATCAAAAGAGAAACCAAATTTACTTTCCTCTTTTGCTATATGAATTTGCAGTAGGCATGGAATTATTCGATTAACTTTCTTAGCATGTTTATCTATCTCTTTGAGCAGAGCAAAAGAGTCAATAGCGTGAATCATAGATACATACGATGCCATATATTTAATCTTATTGCTCTGAAGATGACCAATAAAATGCCACTCTATATCTTTAGGAAGAGTTTCATACTTTTGAGTCATTTCCTGAACTTTACTTTCACCAAAAATGCGCTGTCCTGCTTCATAAGCATCCATGATTGATTCATTAGGATTAAATTTTGAAACAGCTATCAGCTTCACATTTTCAGGTATATCCAAAAGGAGATTTTGTAAGTTAGCTTGAATGCTCATTGTTTAATTGTTTAAAATTCAGTTTTACCTGCATTTAAAAATTCAGGTTTAACATCTGGTTCAGCTTCATATGGGTAGATATCCATAATCTGAGTCTCAGCCACTGATGCAATGACGTAATCAGCCATTGTACCTTTCATTCCCTCATCAAGTTTCTTTACTGCATCACGAAGATCGGCCGCTTGAACAAGAACTGTTGTTGATGTTTTTTTCTCTGCTCCACTCTTCTCATCAAGTGTAATAAAGAATAACTTACATTTAAAATATCTATCGGCAGCATCTTCTTCCGATTGAAAAATCTCACTATAGTTAGCTCTTTTGATATCTGAAACAGTAAATTCTCCGCTAATATAAGGTGTTATTTCCTCAATAATTCTAGCTTCTGCCTCTGTAAAGCTCAGTGCGTCAACAAGATATGGTTCGGTAACTTTTTTGTTCATCCCATTTTCCATCACCTTCTCGTAGCGTATCTTGCATTCAAACCATGTATGCATCATAATTGTTCAATATTTTTGTGTGCGATTTTATGAAAATCACATTGTTATTAATCTTGATTTGTTTAATGCGAAGGTACAAAAAAGTTTTATACAATTTTCCGCAAAATCTAATTCTTCTTTAAATCTTTCAATCGTGATTCGGTTAACTCTTCAATCACTTGGTTTGCTAAACTTGTGGAGTATGTTGTGCTAATATTGTATTTCAAAGCCATCTTTTTTTGCAATATATCGAGTTCAGAGAAGTGCTTTATACTTGCTTCTTGAAATTTTTCTGCAGTTGTACCCATCATATCTTTTGAATAGATCTTATTTATTATTTTAATGGCTTCCTTGCGAAACTCTTTTTTAAAAATCCTTTCTTGATCATTATTTGCTGTACTATTTTTCGAAGTAGAATTAATAATAGAGTCAATTTCATTAGCCAAACTATTTTTCATTAGCTCACCATTATCTGCATTTGTTTTGTGTCTGAGATTTGTCTCTTCACGGAATTTAATACTCTCTTGGCTTATGCTTTCACCCTTGAATCCAAGATAGAAAAAGAAGAGTAGAATTATTAAAGCAACTATTTTTAAAGAATATGTAATAATATCTGCATATTCTTTTCTATTAAAATCTTTTTTCAACTCTTCTATATTCGAATATCTCTTTGATGAATCTGTATTTGTTGCTTTATAAACTATATATCTAGTCCAAGGAGTTTCGTTAGAATAGCTGTAAATGTACTCTATAATTTTACCAATTGAGTAGATATCATTTTTTTCATCAGGTTGGTTTTCATCATTGAAAAGGTTTGGATCAGAATACAAACCATTGAATGTTGCATAGGAGATATCATTAATTATATAATAGGAGAGTGGGTTGAAAAGGGTGACCTTATTTTTCCCTTTAGTGATATATATAGAGCAAGGGGAAATATTCAGGTGAAGAATACCATTTTGATGCATATATTGAACTGCATCTATTATTTGGTTTACAACATAAGTACTCTCTTTTTTATTATTTAAATTATATGAGTTTTCTAATAATGCTTTAAAAAGAGGAATTGCAGGTACATATTTAAAAGCTACATATTCACCCTCTTCATCCTTACATAAGTCCAAATATTGTGGTAAATTGGGATGATCAAGCTCTTTCCCTTGATTAATCTCGCTATTTAGGCAATTTCTATATTTATTGATATGACAAAGGTTGCTGTTGCAGCGTCGTAGTAAGATTCTTTTACCATTAGTATCTTTACCAATTAGCAAACTATCTGAAAAATTACCCATTTTTAAAGTTTTTGCGCATAATTACTACAAAAATATTATTTTTTTTAATACTTAAAATCATAATGATAAACTTCTATCCTTTTTTGCTCATAATTTATTGTTTTGTTAACTGCTAAACTCTATCTTTGCATTTTAGGTTAAACAAATTTATTATCTATGCCCACAATCTCAATTCGGGGAAATGAAATGCCCGCTTCTCCTATTAGGAAATTGGCTCCCTTAGCTGAAGAGGCTAAAAAAAATGGAGTCAAAGTATATCATTTGAATATCGGTCAACCAGACCTTCCTACTCCACGAGCGGCCATTGAAGCAATACGAAATATTGATCGTACGGTTTTGGAATATAGCCCAAGTCAGGGATATAGAAGTTATCGTGAAAAGCTTGTTGGCTATTATAATAAGTATGATATTAATCTTACAGCCGATGATATTATTATTACCACAGGTGGTTCGGAAGCTGTACTTTTCGCTTTTCTAAGTTGCCTTAATCCTGGTGATGAAATTATTGTACCTGAGCCAGCTTATGCTAACTATATGGCATTCGCAATATCTGCAGGAGCAGTTATACGCACAGTTACTACGACTATAGAGGAGGGATTCTCTCTTCCTAAAGTTGAAAAGTTTGAGGAGTTGATAAATGAACGTACTAAGGCCATACTTATTTGTAATCCAAATAACCCTACCGGATATCTATATACACGTCGTGAAATGAATCAGATAAGAGACCTGGTAAAAAAATACGATCTCTATCTATTCTCCGATGAAGTTTATCGCGAATTTATATATACAGGTTCTCCTTATATATCAGCATGTCATCTTGAAGGTATTGAGAATAATGTCGTTCTTATTGACTCAGTTTCTAAACGTTATTCTGAGTGTGGTATTCGTATAGGAGCACTTATTACTAAAAATAAAGATGTTCGCAATGCTGTAATGAAATTCTGTCAAGCTCGTCTTAGTCCTCCACTTATCGGACAGATAGCAGCTGAAGCTTCTCTTGATGAAACAGAGGAGTATGCTCGTGAGACATACGATGAGTATGTTGAGAGACGTAAATGTTTGATAGATGGATTAAATAGAATACCTGGTGTATATTCGCCAATTCCTATGGGTGCTTTCTATACTGTTGCAAAACTTCCTGTTGATGATAGTGAGAAGTTCTGTGCATGGTGCCTTAAAGATTTCAATTATGAAGGTGAAACAGTAATGATGGCTCCCGCTTCAGGTTTCTATACTACTCCTGGGGCTGGAAAGAATGAAGTTCGTATAGCATATGTATTGAAAAAAGAAGACTTAATTCGTGCATTGTTCATTTTAAGAAAAGCTCTTGAAGCTTATCCTGGAAGGACAGAGGAATAATATGAATTGGAGGTTATTTGTAGCTAAACGTATTTATAGTAGCAATGAGGGTAGGAAAGAAGTATCTAAACCTGCCGTGCGAATTGCTATTTCAGGCATAGCTGTTGGAATGGCAATAATGATAGTTTCAATAGCTGTTGTTATTGGTTTTAAAAATGAAGTACGTAAAAAAGTAATCTCTCTTGGTTCGGATATTCATGTTACAAATTTCGATGCTCAACGAACTTATGAGTCATCTCCCATAGTAACTTCTGATAGCATTATGCAACTTGTGCGACACACTCCTGGTGTTAAGCATGTTCAGCGTTATTCTACCAAACCCGGTATGATAATGAGTGATGATAATTTCCTTGGAATGGTGCTTAAAGGAGTTGGGCAGGAGTATGATACCGAATATCTTAAGAATCACCTTATAGCAGGAGAGATACCAAATTTCGATGATAAAAAGTCATCCAATAATGTTATAGTATCTGCTTATATAGCTGATAAGTTAAAACTTAATGTTGGAGATAAGATTTTTACATATTATATTGATGATAATAATGTAAGAGCTCGTAGATTAAATGTATCGGCAATTTATCGTACGAACTTCTCTTCATATGATAATCTTTTCCTTATTACTGATATACACACAGTAAACCGACTTTGTAGGTGGGAAAATAGCCAATCATCAGGATTAGAGATAGCTGTAAAAGATTATTCTAAGCTGGATGCTATAGCCAATAATATCCGTTCGAAGATAGATACCAATATGGACTATTATGGTGGAGTTTACTTTACGCAAACTATTGAAGAAATTACTCCTCAAATTTTTGCATGGCTCTCTCTGCTTGATACAAATGTATGGGTGATATTGATACTAATGATGGGTGTTGCCGGGTTTACCATGATATCCGGACTTCTCATCATAATTCTTGAACGAACCAATATGATAGGTGTTTTAAAAGCACTTGGAGCAACAGATGGAGCTATAAGAACTATTTTTCTCAATTTTTCCATATTCCTTATTGGTAAAGGTCTTTTTTGGGGAAATTTAGTTGGACTCTCATTATGTGCTGTACAATACTATTTTAAAGTATTCAAGCTAGATCCGATAAACTACTATATAGAGTATGTACCTATTGAGTTCAACTGGATATATTATATATTGCTAAATATAGCAGCACTAATAGTTTCGGTTTTAATGCTTGTTGGTCCTTCATACCTCATATCAAGTATTCATCCGGCTAAGTCAATACGATTTGAATAATTTTTATTATAATAATGTGAGCCCCGAAAGTTTAATAAAAAACTTTCGGGGCTCAAGTTTAAATCACTTAACTTATAAATCTTTATAAGTTTGTTTGTCGAAGTGTCTTATTTTGTTTGTTGATTTTTTATAAGCTATCACCAAAGTCCTCACGGAATTTAGCAGCTAGTTTCTCTTGCCAATTTCCAATAGCTTGAAGACGTCCAAAGAAGAAGCGAAGTACTTCAGGCTCCTCTTCCCACTTCAAACCACCAATTAAGTCACGATTATCGTATAACCATTTAACTCTATCAGCACAATATTTCAGTTGAGAAAGAGTGAATACACGTCTTGGACAAGCTAATCGTAACAATTCAAGTTCAGCATAATTTTCACTACCATCAGGATTTCTTTGTTCCGAAATAGAACCTCTCTCCATACCACGTATGCCTCCGGCAATGTATAAAGCAGCAGCAAGGGCTCCTGCAGGATACTGTTCGTGAGGAATATTTGGAAGGAATGCTGAAGCATTAATGTGTGCTCCCAATCCACCTGCTGGTTTCACCATAGGTACACCATATTCGTCCAACTCTTTAACCAATGCTTCGATAAATAGTGGTCCTTGATTGATAATCTCTTCATCCATGCTTTCGTAAAGTCCAACAGCCATAGCCTCCATAGCACGAACTTCCATACCTCCATATGTTAGGAATCCTTCATATAATGGTATTAAAGATTTCATCTTCAAAATCAGTTTCTCGTTGTTTGATACAATAGCTCCACCTCGTGAGAATCCGAACTTTCTTGCCGAGAAATATATAATATCCATGGCATCGGCAATTTTACGTGTAATTTCCGCTATGCTCATGTTTTTAGCAGCTTCTTCACGAGTTTTTATGAAGTATAGATTGTCTTGAAGTAGTGAAGCATCCAAAACAGACATTATACCATTTTGTCTGCATATATCGGCAACCTCAAGCATATTCTCCATAGAAAGTGGTTGGCCTCCAACAAGATTTGTACCAGCTTCAATACGAACAAATGGGATATGTTCAGAACCAACCTCTTTTATTAATTCTTTAAGACGCTCTGTGTCGAAGTTTCCTTTAAAAGGTAGCATAATATCCGGATCTAATCCCTCTTTAGTTATAAGTTCCTCTACGCGACCTCCTAAACGAGTAATATGTGCTTTTGTTGTTGTAAAGTGGAAGTTCATAGGAACAACATCACCATTTTTTACGAAAGTTTCGGCTAATATGTTTTCACAAGCACGACCTTGATGAGCAGGGAGAAAATATTTTGTACCAAACACGTCTTGTAGTGCTTTAAGAAGTCGGTTACATGTCTCTGAACCTGCATACGAGTCGTCAGCAATCATAGATGCGGCAACTTGTCTATCGCTCATAGCGTTAACTCCCGAATCAGTCAACATATCCATAAATACGTCTCTATTTTGCAATAAGAATGTGTTATTACCTGCTTCTTTCAGATTTTTTACTCGTTCTTCCACACTAGGTAAGAATAGTTTTTGTACTACACGTACTTTATGCATTTCTAAAGGTACTTGCTGATCTTCTTTGTAGAATTTTACTATTGACATGATGTTTTTCTTTTATGTAATTAACTCTTTGTAATGTTTTTCGCTGTTAAAGATATAAATTTGATTTTAAAAAGGCGAAAAAACTTATACTTTTTGAGTATTAATAAAGAAAAAGTTGCAATTTATGTTATATGAAGCTTTATGTTTTTCATGAAGTTGTGAATTAATTCACTTTTTATGCATTAACTACGTAGTTTCTGTAAATCAATTATAATAAAAAAAGAGTGTTGACCAAAACATTTTGATCAACACTCGTTAGTAGTGCCTACGGGAATCGAACCCGTATGTCATGCGTGAGAGGCATGTATCCTAACCGTTAGATGAAAGCACCAAGAGCGGAAGCTGGGGGATTCGAACCCCCGGTACGGTTAC
>JAEZKJ010000120.1 GCA_023415545.1 Bacteroidota bacterium | reverse complement strand
TATAGTTGCCACTGAAAGTGGTATTCTTCATGAGATGCAAAAACAATGCCCTAATAAGGTATTTATTCCTGCTCCACCCGAAGATTCTACTTGTGCTTGCAATGAATGTAACTTTATGCGTCTAAATTCAATAGAAAAACTATATAATTGTTTGAAATATGAATGGCCTGAAATAGTTGTTGATGAGAGTATATCTAAAGAAGCTGTGAAACCTATTAAACGAATGCTTGAGATATCGGAAAAATTAGGTTTATAATCAATAGACTACTTATTTAATATTATAAATATATTAAGCTGACATATAAAGTCAGCTTCTTTTTTTTTATGTTCACTTGAACCTATTAGTGCTTCTATTGGAATTTAAATATAATAGCTATACTTAAACAGATAAGATTATATTAGATAAAGGAAATTTGAGAAAGTATAAAATATTTCCTATTTTATTACTTATGAGTGTGATGCAATAATTATATAAATAAATATTTCCACAAAAACAGATATGACCATCGAGAGTTATTTTCTAACTTTCGATGGTCATATAAATATTATTAGGGAATATTTTTTATACTAAACTTTATTTTAAGTCACTATTATAAGAAGTTGTGAATAACACTTGTAGATTATATTAATAATATGATCTAAAGCTCTTTAAGGAAATCAATAAGTTTTTCAACAGCTTTAGCTCGATGACTTATTTTGTTTTTAACATCTTCTCCTAGTTCAGCAAAACTTTTGTCATATCCTTCAGGTATGAAAATAGGATCATATCCAAATCCTTTATCTCCTTTTCGCTCCTTACTTATTCTTCCTTTTACTATGCCTTCGAAAACATATTTTTTTCCATCTAAAATAAGAGATATAACAGTTCGGAACTGTGCACTTCTATTTTCAACGTTTTCGAGCTTAGAGAGTAATTTTTTCATGTTAGCCATTGAGTCATGACTTTCCCCTTCAGCATAACGTGCAGAATAAACTCCGGGTTCTCCGTTTAATGCTTCTACTTCTAGACCTGTATCGTCAGCAAAGCAGTTAATATTATAGTTATTATATATAAATTCCGATTTTAAAATAGCATTACCTTCAAGAGTATCAGCAGTTTCAGGGATATCAACATCACAGTTTATATCTTTCAAACTTAATAACTCTATTTTATCACCTAATATAGATGACATTTCACTAAGTTTATGTTTATTATTAGTTGCAAAAACAAGTCTCATTTTACTTTATTTTTAATTTATCAAAACCTTCTCCGTATACTCCAACTACATTACTCTGAGAAATGAAAGCATTTTGATCTATATCTTTAACTGTTCGGAAAATATCAAGTGATTGGCTTTTTTTAGCAAGTACAACAACTACTTTAATATCATTTTTACTATACCATCCTTTTCCATCCAATAATGTTACTCCTCTATTCACTCTTTTAGCTATACCTTCTGCAATTTCTTCATGCTTACGGCTAAAAATAAGGAATTGAACAGATTGTCGTGTACTATTGATGACCCAATCAATAACATAACTCATAATAAATAGTGTAACAAATCCAAAAACAACTCTTTTCCAATCATAGAATATAAAATAGCATGATGATATAATAATAATATCACAATACATAATCATTCTGCCAAGAGTTACATCCTTATACTTATTAACAATAAGTGCAATAATATCAGTACCTCCTGTACTTCCATTGTTAGTAAATATAATACCAATACCAAATCCTAATAAACATGCACCTATAACACACGCCATGAAATCTTGTCCAGGTCCTAAAAATTGAGGAATTGTTCCGTTATTATCTTTCAATATTTCTTGAAAGAACCATAACAAAAAGGTCAACATAAAGGTTGCGTATATGGTCTTAATACAGAACTTAAATCCTAATATTTTAAGTGCAAAAGCCAAAAGAACAGCGTTAATGAAAAAGTATGATATTTGTATTTCAATACCTGTAGAGTAGTAGATAATTGCTGATATACCGGTTACTCCACCAGTTGTTATTTGATAAGGAAGCATAAAAGCAGCCCATCCTAAAGCATAACATACAAGTCCGAATGTTATAGCTATATAGTCTCTAAATACACGATTAGAAATGACGTTTATTAATTTTTTCATTACATATATATTTATAGAATCCAATTTATACATACAAGGCGGAAAACAATTTATCCATTATACAAGTAATGAATAAATTGTATCCGCCCGTTTAGTTATAATTTATCCGTTAAAGGATATTATAGTACAATGTTCACTATTTTTTTAGGAACAATAATAACCTTTTTAGGAGTTTTACCATCAATCCATTTTTGAGCCTGTTCACAACTCAATACAGCAGATTCTATTGTAGCATTATCTGCATCAGCAGGGAATGACATATTGAATCTTGCTTTTCCATTGAAAGATATTGTATAGTTAATAGAATCTTCTTTCAAATATTCTTCATTGAAAATAGGCCATTGTGCATCACAAATTGTTGTGTTGTTTCCAATAGCTTCCCATAATTCCTCTGCAAGATGAGGTGCAAATGGAGCAATTAGAATAAGAAGATCTGATAGAACACTCTTATTATGTGATTTCAACTGAGTAAGTTCATTAACACAGATCATGAATGCACTGATAGATGTATTGTATGAGAACTGCTCTATATCCGAACTAATCTTTTTAATTAGTTTGTGAATAGATTTAAGTTCTTCTTTTGATGCCTCTTTATCTTCAACAACAAATTCACCATTTCTATCAAAGAATAGAGCCCATAATTTCTTCAAGAAGCGATGAACACCATCAATACCATTAGTATCCCAAGGTTTTGATTGTTCAACAGGACCAAGGAACATTTCATACATACGAAGTGTATCGGCACCATATTTTTCAACAATCATATCTGGATTTACAACATTGAACATTGATTTACTCATCTTTTCAACAGCCCATCCACATATGTATTTACCATCTTCAAGAATGAATTCAGCATCATTATAGTCTGGTCTCCAGTTACGGAATGCCTCAATATCAAGAATATCATTTGATACGATATTAACATCTACATGAAGTGGAGTAACATCATATTGATCTTTCAAATTAAGAGAAACGAATGTATTGGTATCTTTTATACGATAAACGAAGTTACTTCTTCCCTGAATCATACCTTGGTTAACCAATTTTTGGAATGGTTCTTCTTTGATACTTACATTGATATCATGAAGGAATTTGTTCCAAAAACGTGAATATATAAGGTGACCGGTAGCATGTTCAGTACCACCAACATAAAGATCTACATTTTGCCAGTAATTATCAGCCTCTTCACTAACAAGAGCTTTATCATTACTTGGGTCCATATATCTTAGATAGTATGCACTTGAACCAGCAAAACCAGGCATAGTATTCAACTCAAGTGGGAATACAGTTTTGTTATCTATAAGTTCGTTTTCTACTATTTCACCTTTCTCTACATCCCAAGCCCACTTTTTAGCATGTCCCAATGGAGGTTCACCACTCTCTGTAGGAAGGAATTTTTCAACTTCTGGAAGTTGAAGAGGAAGTTTACTTTCATCAATCATATATGGCATACCATCCTTGTAATAAACAGGGAATGGTTCTCCCCAATATCTTTGACGGCTGAAAATAGCATCACGAAGACGGAAATTAACTTTTACTCTTCCAAGATTATGTGATTTTACATACTCCTTAGTAGCAGCAATAGCCTCTTTAATAGTCAAACCATTAAGATTCAAATCGCAGTATGGAGTAGTACCCTCTTTAGGAGAGTTGCAAACAATTCCCTCTTTAGCATCAAAACTCTCTTCGCTAACATCACATCCTTCAACAAGAGGAATGATAGGTAAGTTGAAATGTTTAGCAAATGCGTAGTCACGACTATCATGAGCTGGAACAGCCATAATAGCACCAGTACCATAACCTGCAAGTACATAATCGCTTATCCATACTGGTACTGCATCACCAGTAAACGGATTTATTGCATATGAACCTGAGAATACACCCGATACTTTTCTGTCAGCTATACGTTCACGTTCTGTACGTTTTTTAGTTCTTTCAAGATAAGCATCAACTTCTTCCTTCTGTTCAGCAGTAGTAAGTTGAGCTACAAGTTCACTCTCAGGAGCAAGAACCATGAATGTAACACCAAACATAGTATCAGCACGAGTTGTGAATATAGTAAATTGTAAATCGCTATCTTTAACTTTGAATTGTACCTCAGTACCTTCCGAGCGACCAATCCAGTTACGCTGAGTCTCTTTTAATGAGTCTGTCCAATCAACAGTATCAAGACCATCTAATAGTCTTTGAGCATAAGCTGAAACTCTAAGACACCATTGACGCATCTTTTTCTGAACAACAGGGAAACCACCTCTTTCCGAAACTCCATCAACAACCTCATCATTTGCAAGTACAGTACCCAATTCAGGACACCAGTTTACCATTGTTTCGCCAAGATAAGCAATACGATAGTTCATAAGAGTTTCTTGTTGCTGGTTTGTGCTCATTGCTTTCCATTCGTCAGCAGTGAATGATAACTCTTCACTACATGCAACATTAAGATCTTTAGAACCATTTTGATTGAAATATTCAATAAGTTCATCTATAGGACGAGCCTGTTTTTCATCATTACAGTAATAACTGTTGAACATTTTTTGGAAAGCCCATTGTGTCCAGTGATAATAATCTGGTTCACATGTTCTAATTTCACGATCCCAATCAAAACAAAATCCAATTTTATCTAGCTGTTCACGATATCTGTTAATATTGTTTACAGTAGTGATAGCCGGATGTTGTCCTGTTTGAATAGCATATTGTTCAGCAGGAAGTCCATATGCATCATATCCCATTGGATTAAGTACATTGAATCCTTGAAGACGTTTATAACGTGCATAAATATCACTAGCTATATATCCCAGGGGATGACCAACATGTAATCCGGCTCCCGATGGATAAGGGAACATGTTGAGCACATAAAATTTTTTCTTCGATTCATCTTCAGTAACATGATAAGTCTTGTTTTCGACCCATTTCTGTTGCCATTTCTTTTCAATTTCCCTGAAATTGTATTCCATGATTATTATATCTTTTATTATTAAATACTTTATTTGTAATGAATTGCAAAGATAATGAAACTACCACTTTTATAGCCCAATATTGTTAGAAAAAATATAGAATTTGGACTATAGTGTCACTTTATTTCCTTTATACTTATAGCTACTCCCCCACTTCTTGCTAAATTGGCTTTCAAAATAGTTCTATTTGTCACAGTTTTTTCCTCTATTTTATAGCTTTTAGGGTTGGTTATATAATCAGCATCTTTACCATCAGAATAGATAGTAGCTATATATTTTTTACCTTTTGGCAAGAAAGATAGATTAATGTTTGCTACCCTTTTATTCTCATCAGTAATAGCTCCAACATACCACTCATTTTTTCCTTTAGCTTTTCGTGCAATAGTAATATAATCTCCAGGTTCAGCTTCAAGTATATATGTGTTGTCCCAATCAACCGCTACATCTTTAATAAATTGGAATGCATCAGGATATTTCTTGTAGTTTTCTATTAAATCAGCAGCCATTTGCAAAGGGCTGTACATTGTTACATATAGAGCTAGTTGCTTTGTAAGAGTTGTGCTAAGTTTAGCTTTGTTATTTCCATAAACAGAAAGATCGCCTTCAAAAATTCCTGGAGTGTAATCCATTGGACCTCCCATCAAACGAGTAAATGGAAGTATAGTTGTATGATCAGGATTATTTCCATTGAATGATTCAAACTCAGTACCACGTGCTGACTCCTGAGCTATCCAGTTAGGATAAGTACGACAGAGTCCGGTAGGTCGAACTGCCTCATGTGAGTTAACCATAATTTTATATTTAGCAGCTTGTTCGGCTACATAATTGTAATGATTAACCATCCACTGACCGTCGTGATACTCTGAACGAGGAATAATACCTCCAACATATCCTGTTTTTACAGCATCATAACCATTATCTTTCATAAATTGGAAAGCTTCAGGAAGAGCTCTTTCGTAATCAATAACGGATGATGTTGTTTCATGATGCATTATTAGTTTTACATTTTTCTGTTTAGCATACTTATGTAATTCATCAACATCAAAATCAGGATACGCTTTAGTGAAACTATATATTTTTTCCTTAACATAAGCACTGTTATCTTCCCAACCTTCGTTCCATCCCTCAACAAGCACGGCATCAAATCCATGTTCAGCAGCAAAGTCTAAATACTCTTTTACATGCTCTGTATTTGCACCATGATGTCCGTTAGGATTAAGTTTTGTATAATCAGTCTCCCCAATTCTTATATCTTGATTATCAGAATAAGCCCATGTAGAACCTCCACCTGTGAAATATTCCCACCATATACCAATATATTTTGTAGGTTTAATCCACGATGTATCCTCTATTACAGATGGTTCATTAAGATTTAGAATTAAATTTGATGCTAAAATATCTCTTGCATCATCACTAACCACAATTGTTCTCCAAGGAGTTACACTACCAGTCTGTATAAAACCTTTGTTTCCGTTTCTATCGGGAGTAAGATGTGAACTTAAAACAAAGTTTTTATCATCTAAGTTAAGATGCATGGCCGGATAATTTATTAAAGCTGCTTCATGTATATTTATGTAAAGTCCATCATCCGATTTCATCATTAGTGGTGTTTGTACAGCAATATTTTGTGAAGGAGCTTTAGCAGCAAGCGCCTCTTTTCTAACTTCATCAATAAGCTCATGAACTTTTGATAATTTAGATGTTGTTATAGGAAATTCATTAGTGTCATAATCAGCAGGAATCCAAAATGCTTTATTATCTCCGGCAAGAGCAAATTCTGTCAACTCATCCTCTATAGTAAAATGTCTTAATCTCTCTTGAACAGGAAATTCATATCTGAATCCCAAACCATCATTGAAAAGACGAAAACGTATGTTTATTTTCCTATTACTATTTTTCTGAACTAATGAAACAAGCATCTCATTATGATTGTCAACGATAGATGAATTTTCTCCCCAAACAGGTGTCCAAGTACTATTAGATGATGAAAAAATAGTATCGGCAATAATGAAATTTCTATCTAAGTTAAGACCTACTCTTATTCTTAACCCTAACTTACTATCCTTAATTACCTCTCTGTTTTTGTAAGTTAAAGAGTAGATCGGAGTACCTTCTTTATTTACATTAAAATTTACTCTTAGATTCTTATCTGGTGAATCTATTGAAACTGCAAAAAGTTGATTTATTCCTAAACAAATAAGGAATAGTAACATTAAATTTCTCTTCATGTAGGTTTTGATTGATATTTAAAAAAGTAAAAATATATATTTGAGTCAGAACATTATAATAGTATTTATAAATAATGTAATATATCATGATTTTTTGCATATTCTGCTAATGTGATAGGATTTTCATGTTTGTATAATTTATATTTTACTTTGTTTTTTAATAAATAGAATATCGCATTTAATGTTTTCATTACTTCTTTAAAAACACTTCGCTGAGGAAATAATTTTTTTACCATAACACTATCCCATTTTTTTGTAAAAAAATTCAAATAATATTCGTCAGTTGGGTTTACAATAATTTCTACTTTGTCTTTCCATTCATAACGATTTAAAGTGATATCTCCATTAGTATACCACAAAAGTTTATAAGGTAATGAGTGATAAGGGAGATAGTTTAAGAATAGTTCACCATAATCATTGCAATAATTTCCAGGCATCTTTTCTTTTTCAAACATAACTAATTTTCCATCTATATCAAGAATAATCCATTTATGTGATTTTTTAGGAAAAAGAAATTCTCCTAGCAAACTTGGAGTTTCTATATATCCTCTTTTTGCCACTCGATTTAATTCAGATACAAAACTTTCAGGATTTTCTACATGTTCTAATACTTGGTTACATATAACATAATCAAACTCTTTGTCTTTAAATGGTAGTTTTTCTCCACTAGCATGTATAAATGTTTGATGATTATAAATTTTAACATCACCACACCTATGATAATTAGTATCTATAAATTTTTCTACTATAAAATTAGATCGATATGAAGGATTATGTCCTGGTCCAATTTCAAGGACTTTATCCTTTTTATTAATATGTAAATTATTGCGATCAAGAGGTGTGTATGTTTTCATATAACATATAAATAGTTAATGTTAAATCTATATTTAATTTATTATTATTTTATTTTTTCCATTCTTCTTTTGTCAAAGAGAATGATTCGTAATCGAATATTATGCCATCATATCTCAAAGATGCACCACGAATAATGCCTTCATGTTTAAAACCACATTTTTCGATTACTCTTTTTGACTGTATGTTGTATGAGTAGCAGCAACAAGTTATCATTTCAAGTCCCAATTCATTAAATCCATAGTTAACAGTTGCTTTTGCTGCTTCACTCATTATTCCTCTGTTCCAATACTCTTTAGATAGAGAATATCCAAGCATTAAAGCCGTAGGATTTTCTCTTTTTGGGTCTTTTATAAGACCAACTGTACCTATTAATTTATTGTTTTCTTTAAGTACTATACCAAATACATTATTTTGTCTCAAGAATATTGATTTCATTATCTCTTTACTCTCTTCTATGCTTTTATGAGGTTCCCATCCAGCATTTGGTCCAACTTCAGGACTCTGTGCATATTCAAATATGTCTTCAGTATCGCTTATTTTAATATTTCTCAATATCAATCTTTCAGTCTCAATAGCTTTAGGAGCAATTTTCTTCTTCATGCATATTGAGTCATCAGCGCATTTATATTCTCTATAGTTAGGTGTAACCTTATAACCTAATTTATTATAAAGATAAATAGCTTCATATAGTCTATTACCTGTTTCTAATAGAGTAAAATGATAGTTAAGTTTTCTAGCTAGCTTTTCTAGAGTTAACATTATTAACTCACCATATCCTTTGTTCCGAAATTCATATTTAACATATACTCTTTTAATTTCAGCACAGTTATTGCTATATCTTCTTAATGCTCCACATGCTATAGTAATATTATTATTTATGAGTAGTACAACATGTGTATTTTCACAAATTATGTTTGAGCAAGAACAATTATTTTGCTTCTCCTCTCCCATTCTATCAAGTAGAAAATGGTCTAGTTCCATACAAAGATCAATAAATCTTTCGTCTGTTCCGTTTGTGTGTACTATCTTCATATAATATTGAATTGATAAATGTTTATCTCTACAAAAATATTAATTTGTATAAGTTTATAGTCAATTATATTCTTTTTTATATTACAAAATAGCTTAAAAAAACAGTGCGCTCTAAAAGTCCAAACTAACTTTTAGAGCGCATTTTTGAGTTTATAAAAAGGTATCTTTCAAATAATCTATTTATGAGTAATTATTCTACTCCAAGATCTTTATATGTTCTTGGTGCTGGAACTCCAGGAAGAGGTTTTCTATCTTTTAACTCCTCAAGAATTACCTCTATAGCTTTATTAAGCTGTTCATCTTCACCCATCTCCTCTTTTATTGGATCATTGTCAATTACTATATCTGGGTCAACTCCATGATTTTCAACAATCCATTGTCCTGTTTTAGCATCATAATTTGTGAAGAATGGTACTCGTATATCTGTTCCATCCATATATGGAAGTGAACCACTTATACCAACGATACCACCCCATGAACGTGTACCAATAACTTTACCAATTTTATTAGCCTTAAAGCTCCAAGGGAAAAGATCACCATCCGAAGCCGAATATTTATTTATAAGAAGCACTTTAGGTCCATA
>JAEZKJ010000061.1 GCA_023415545.1 Bacteroidota bacterium | reverse complement strand
AAGTATAACTATAGGTGGTACGGCGGTAACTGTGGCATTAGCTTTAGCTGTATTAGCTGTTATCAGTGGAATGTATAAAGGTGAAGATATTGGTGGGCTGTTTTGGGTACTACTTTTAGTTAAAGTAGTAGTACTTTGTGCTCTTATTATCTTTTTCATGCCACGCATAGCACGTTGGTTTTTTCGAAAATACGAAGATCCTGTAATGCACTTTATATTTGTTCTATCAATGGTATTCCTTGGAGCCGGATTGATGGAACTTGTTGGTATGGAGGGTATATTAGGTGCCTTTCTTGCCGGTTTGGTTTTAAATAGATTTATTCCTCATATTTCTCCTTTGATGAACAGAATAGAGTTTGTTGGTAATGCTCTATTTATTCCATATTTCCTTATTGGAGTTGGTATGATTATTGACTTGAACTGTTTTCTAAAAGGAGGTGATGTACTGATTGTTGCTGTAGTTATGTCGGTTGTTGCTACCTTTAGTAAATGGTTGTCAGCATGGATGACTCAAAAGATATTTCGGTTTTCTAAGGTTGAGAGGAAAATGATGTTTGGATTAAGTAATGCACAAGCAGCAGCTACTCTGGCAGCAGTGCTTATTGGGCATGAAATTATTTTAGAAAATGGTGAACGATTGCTCAATGATGATGTTCTTAATGGAACAGTGATAATGATTTTAATTACATGCATTATTAGTTCTATAGCAACAGATAGAGCAGCCAAGAGAATGATATTGGAGGATATTAATGATAGTGATAGTAAGAAAAATGAGAATGAAAAATTTATTATCTCTATATCTAATCCGGATAATATCAAGGGACTCATAGAGATGGCTCTTGTAATGCGAAAACCTAAGAGTAAAGAGGAATTTATTGCATTGAGTGTTATAAATGAGAATAATAGTTCAGAATCAAAGGAGATAGTAGCTAAGAAGAATCTCGAAAATGCAGCTATTATAGCTTCAGCAGCAGATGTTGAGTTAAAAACAATGCTAAGATATAGCATCAATGTTGCTCAAGGCATTAATCATGCCATGCGTGAAAATAGTGCTACTGATTTGATGATTGGTCTGCATAGGAAGGTAAATATTATGGATAGTTTCTTTGGTAATATTGCGGAGAATCTGCTTAATAGTAACCATAGACAAATTATGATATTAAAACTGCTGATGCCTGTAAATACATTGAGGAGAATTGTTGTAGCTGTACCACCTAAGTCCGAATATGAGGTAGGTTTTGTAAAGTGGGTAAATCAGCTTTGCCGAATAGGAAAACAATTAGGATGTAGAGTACAATTTTTTGCAAACCAAGAGAGTGGAGAAAAAATATCTGCTGTTGTCAAAAAACAACAAGGGGATACCTTCACCGAAATATCTTTGTTAGAAGATTGGGATGATTTGCTTATGCTTACTTCGTATGTAAATTATGATCATCTTTTTGTTATTGTTTCCTCACGTAAAGGTTCTATATCATATCAGCCATCGTTTGAAAATTTACCTATGCAGGTTACAAAATACTTCTCAAATAATAGTTTTATGATGTTATATCCAGATCAACTTGGGGAACCTCAGGATATATTGACTTTCTCTGATCCTCGACGACCAAGTAACTCTGATGTATATGATAATGTAGGACGATGGATAAATAATTTATTTAAAAAGGATGAAAGGAATGGTTGATTTTAATTGGCAGGAGAGGACGGAACTTCTTTTTGGTGAAAATAAAATTGAGAGAATACGTAATGCTAATGTATTAGTTGTTGGAACAGGTGGAGTAGGAGGTTATGCTGCAGAGATGATATGTAGGGCAGGAGTTGGTAAAATGACGATTGTTGATGCTGATACTATTCAGCCAAGTAATATAAACAGGCAAATCATTGCTTTACATTCAAATATAGGCATGTCGAAAGTTAATGCTTTAGGGAAAAGACTATTGGATATAAATCCTAATCTTGAACTTACAGTGATGGAAAAATATTTGAAAGATGAGGCTATTCCAGAACTGTTGGAGAGGGAGAAATTTGATTTTGTTGTTGATGCTATTGATACAGTAGCGCCTAAGTGCTTCTTAATTTTTGAATGCTTGAGAAGAAAAATTAAAATAGTAAGTAGTATGGGTGCTGGAGCTAAGTCGGACATAACTAAAGTTTGTTTTGCTGATATTTGGGATACTTATCATTGTGGACTTAGTAAAGCTGTTAGAAAAAGATTGCAGAAAATGGGTATGAAAAAATCATTGCCTGTTGTCTTCAGTACTGAGCAAGCCGATGAAAAAGCGGTATTGCTTGTTGATGAGAGAAATAAAAAATCGACTTGCGGTACAGTAAGCTATATGCCCGCTGTGTTTGGATGCTATTTAGCTGAATATGTTATAAAGAAGTTGTAATTATGATAGAACTTAAAGGAATAACAAAGAGTTTCGGCTCTTTACAGGTACTCAAAGGTATTGACCTTACTATTGGTGATGGTGAAATAGTAAGTATTGTGGGGCCTAGTGGAGCTGGTAAGACCACTCTCCTTCAAATTATGGGTACTCTTGATAGAGCAGATACTGGTGAAGTATTGTTTGATAAGGAAAATATTGCAAAGATGAAGGATAAAGAGTTGTCTAAATTTAGAAATAGAAATATAGGCTTTGTATTCCAGTTTCATCAACTACTTCCTGAGTTTACTGCTGTAGAGAACATAATGATGCCGGCTTTGATAAATGGTTCTTCATTTAAAAAAGCAAAAGAGAAAGCTTTAGAGATATTGGCTTTGCTTGGGCTTACTGATAGAGCAGATCATAAACCTGCTGAATTATCAGGTGGTGAGAAACAGAGGGTAGCTGTTGGTCGTGCTTTAATAAATGACCCATCAGTAATTTTGGCCGATGAGCCTTCAGGCAGTCTCGATTCAAAAAATAAAGAGGAGTTACATCAACTTTTCTTCGATTTGCGTGACAAATTGGGCCACTCGTTTGTTATTGTAACTCACGACGAGACATTAGCTAAACTTACTGACAGAACGATTCATATCATTGATGGTAAGATTTCGGACTGTAATTAATACATATAATAGAAATGGATATAGAATTAGGAAAATATAATAGGCTTACTGTCGTTAAAGAGGTTGATTTTGGAGTCTATCTTGATGGAGGTGAAGAGGGAGAAATTCTTCTTCCATCCCGTTATGTCCCTGAAGGCTTAAAAGTTGGTGATGAGATAGATGTTTTTATTTATCTTGATATAGAGGAGAGAATTATTGCCACAACACTTCATCCATATGCACAAGTTGGAGAGTTTGCATGTTTAGAGGTCGCTTGGGTAAATGAATTTGGTGCATTCCTTGATTGGGGATTGATGAAAGATCTTTTTGTTCCTTTCCGTGAACAGAAAATGAAAATGGAAAAGGGAAGAAAGTATGTAGTTTATGTGATGATAGATGATGATAGTTATCGTATTATGGGAACTGCTAAAGTTGAAAAATATTTATCTAAAGAGTTCCCACCATATAAAAATGGTGATGAGGTCGATATGATGGTATGGCAAAGAACGGACCTTGGCTTCAAAGTTATCATCGATAACAAATTCCCAGGACTTATATATTCAAATGAGGTATTTCAGCCTTTAGAAAACGGGATGAAACTTAAGGGATATATAAAGAATATACGTGAAGATGGTAAGATTGATGCTTCTCTTCAAAAGGGTGGTGTAGAGAGTATAGTTGAATTTTCAACAACATTGCTTGAATATCTAAAAGCAAATAACGGCTATACTAATTTACATGACAAATCAGAACCTCAAGATATTTATGAAACATTCCAAGTTAGTAAGAAAGTATTCAAAAAAGGGGTAGGAGATCTTTATAAAAAACATCTTATAAAAATCACTGATGACGGTATACATCTTGTAAAATAAATCCTTTAGGAGATTCCCTAAAAACTATAGGAATTCTCCTAGTTAGATATAGGAATATTAAATTGTAGGGGGAATTTATTCTCCCTATATTTGATTCCATAAACAATAAATACATACTGTCATGAGAAAACTTAATAGAATTTTAATGGTACTTGTAATGCTAATAGTTACAATACCTGTAATGGGAGCAATGAGCACTACCAAAGTGAGACAAAACACACGATTTCTCACCGACCGTATGGCATACGAATTAAATCTTACTCAAAATCAATACGATGATGTATACGAAGTAAATTATGATTTTATTAATAATGTACGTTATATAATGGATGACGTATCAAGAGGTGATTACTATGCCATTGATAGGTATTATGATTTTCTTGATGTTCGTAATGATGACTTGAGTTGGATTCTTTCTTCATCACAATACTCACGCTTTATTAATAAAGAATATTTTTATCGTCCAATTTATATAAGTAATAGTAGATGGAATTTTAGAATATATGATGTTTATACTAACATAAACTTCTTCTACTTTAAAAAACCTTATCACTATTCTACTTATAACGGTAGTCATTATAGAACACATTACAATAATAACAGTTTCTATAAAAGTCGTTGGAATAGCAGATATAATTTCAGAGAACGTTATAATAATAACATAGTAATACGTAACGACAAAAGGTTTGATAATTATGTAAATCATGATTTTGGTGTTCCTGCCAGACCTAATAACGATCGTCGTCCTGAAGTAGCTCCTCGCCCTGATAACAATCGTCGTCCTAGCGTAGCTCCTCGTCCTAATAACGATCGTCGTCCCGAAGTAGCTCCTCGTCCCGATAACAATCGTCGCCCTGAAGTATCTTCACGTCCCGATAACAATCGCAATCCTGAAGTATCTCGACCATCTGCAACTCCTTCAAATTCATCTCGCCCTTCGCGCGTTGAAAATAGAAGAAATGTGAATGTTAGATCAACAGAAGATAAAAAGCCTTCAAATACAGTGAATAACGTAAACAAACAAACTGTTTCAACAAGTCAGAAGAGTAAGGTAAGTAGCTCAACACGCTCTAAAAATAACAGTTCAAATGAGAGAGGTGATAGTGCAAGAAGAAGATAATATTACAATTACTGATAGTTAATAATAAAGTATAGATGATTGTGACACAAAAGTCATATTTCAAACAAATAATCCTTGCGAGAGCAAGGATTATTTGTTTGAAAAAGATGATTTAAATCATCTCTTTCTTTATAATAATATAACCTTAGTCATTAATAGTTTTTATGAAACTCGACTACAGCTTCAATTCCTTTTCTGAATATATCGAGTGAGAAATTTTCATTAGGAGAGTGGATAGCATTACTTTCTAAACCAAAACCCATCAATATAGTCTTAATACCAAGTATATTTTCGAAATCAGAAATTATTGGTATACTTCCACCACGACGAACAGCAAGAGGCTTTTTACCAAATGCTTTTTCAAATCCCTTTTCTGCAGCTTTATAGGCGGGTAGAGAAATAGGACATACATATCCTTCACCTCCATGCATAGGGGTCACTTTGATATCTACATAATCGGGCGCAATACTCTTTATATAATCAACAAAAAGTTGAGAGATAACTTCATGTTTTTGATGAGGAACAAGACGACACGATACTTTAGCATAAGCTTTTGATGGCAAAACTGTTTTAGAACCTTCACCAATGTATCCACCCCAAATACCGCAAACGTCAAAAGATGGACGACAGCTGTTACGCTCTAGTGTTGAGTAACCTTTTTCTCCTTTAAGAGCTTTCACACCAATAGCTTCCATATATTTTTTTTCATCAAATGGAATATGTGAAATCATCTCTCTCTCTTCGTGAGGAACCTCTTCAACATCATCATAAAAATGAGGGATTGTTATTTTACCATCCTCATCAACTACTTTAGAAATTATAGAGCAGAGCACATTGATTGGGTTTGCAACAGCACCCCCAAAATGTCCTGAATGAAGATCTCTATTTGGACCGGTAACCTCTATTTCCCAATAAGCAAGGCCACGTAATCCTGTGGTTAGTGATGGAAGTTCAGCACCAAGCATACTAGTATCGGAAACAAGTATGATATCAGCTTTGAGAAGATCTTTATGTTTTTTGATAAAACTATTCAGACTTGGAGAACCAATTTCCTCTTCACCTTCAAAAATAAACTTTATATTATTTTTCAAAAGTCCATTTCTAACTAAATATTCAAAGGCCTTAACTTGAATCATTGATTGACCTTTATCATCATCAGCACCACGAGCCCATATCCTACCATCTCTCACCTCCGGCTCAAAAGGTTTACTTTTCCAAAGTTCAAGAGGCTCGGCCGGCATTACATCATAATGGGCATATATAAGTATAGTTGGTGCATTATCGGATATATGTTTTTCAGCGAAAACAATAGGATTACCATCAGTAGGCATTATTTCAGCTCTATCAACTCCAGCCTGAAGAAGTAACTCTTTCCATCTGTTAGCACATGCTAACATATCATCTTTATGCTCAGGTTTAGCACTTATACTAGGAATCCTTATTAATGAAAATAATTCATCAATAAATCTGGATTCATTCTCTTCAATATATTTCTTTACTTCCATATCCAATAATAATGTTACAACTGAGTTGTTTTATTAATTAAATAATAATCAAGAATAGTCATAGCAGCCATAGCTTCCACAATAGGGACAGCTCGAGGTAATACACAAGCATCGTGTCTTCCTCTAGCTTTCATAGTACACTCATTACCATCATAATCAACTGTATTCTGTTCCATAAGGATGGTAGCAACAGGTTTAAATGCAACACGGAAATAGATATCCTCTCCATTACTGATGCCTCCTTGAATACCTCCCGATAAGTTTGTTCTTGTTGCTATTTTACCATTGTTGTTGTAAAACTGATCGTTCTGTTGGCTACCTTTTAACTCCATAGAGTCAAAACCTTGACCATATTCAAATCCTTTTGCAGCATTAATACTCAACATAGCACTACCAAGAGCAGCATGAAGTTTTCCAAAGACAGGTTGGCCAATTCCAACCGGAACACCTTTGATTACACAACTTATTACACCACCAATGGTATCACCTTCACCTTTAATCTTCATTATTAATTGTTCCATCTCCTTCGATTTCTCTAAGTCAGGACAACGAACATCATTACTTTCAATAAGATTTAAGTCATATTGACGATAATCTTTATCAAGTTTAATACCTCCCACTTGTGATGTATATGCATAGATATTTACCCCTATCTGTTTAAGAGCAATCTTTGCAAGAGCACCGGCAACAACGCGTGATATTGTTTCACGTGCCGATGAACGACCACCTCCACGATAATCACGTATACCATATTTCTGCATATATGTAAAGTCGGCATGCGAAGGACGGTATAAGTTTTTTATATTTTCATAATCATTCGAGTGTTGGTTTTTATTCCAAACCACAAACCCAATAGGACATCCTGTTGATTTACCCTCGAAAATACCAGATAAAAATTCAACTTTATCGGCCTCTTTACGAGCTGTAGTTAGCAATGACTGACCTGGTTTACGTCTATCCAGTTCATTTTGGATAAAATCCATGTCAATGTTTATACCTGCAGGAAAGCCATCAATTACACCACCGATTCCCATGCCGTGAGATTCTCCAAATGTTGTAACTTTAAAAATATTACCGAATGAGTTGAACATATTCTTACTATTTCTTTATGTAAATATAATAAAATTAGGTTTTTCTTGATCAATATTATATATGATTAAAACTCAACTTTAGGAGCTTTATTTGAACCCTCTTCAGCCTCAAAGTATGGACGTTTTTCAAATCCAAACATGTTAGCTATTATATTTGAAGGGAACTTACGAATTTTAGTGTTATAAAGTTTAGCTGTATCATTAAATCTTTTACGCTCTACACTGATTCTGTTTTCAGTACCTTCAAGTTGTGCTTGAAGTTCTTGGAAATTCTGATTTGCTTTCAAATCAGGATATGCTTCAGTTATTGCAAGAAGTCTGCTCAGTGCAGCACCAACTTCACCTTGTGCTTTTTGGTATGCAGCAATTTTTTCAGGAGTCAAATTATCAGCACTTATTGTCATTTGTGTAGCTTTACTTCTAGCATCTACAACAGCTTGGAAAGTAGATTTTTCGTGTGCTGCATAACCTTTTACTGTATTCAATAAATTAGGAATCAGGTCAGCACGGCGTTGATATTGGTTCTCAACATTCCCCCACGATGTACCAACTGCTTCATCCATACTAACGAGTGAATTATACGATGAAACACCCCATATTATCAGTATCGCAAAAAAAGCTACTATAGCTCCAATTGTAATTAATTTCTTATCCATTTTCATATATTATCTGTTTTTCTAATTATAGTAATATTCTTATTAATTTATCTGTGTTGTCAGAATCTACTTCCAGCACCACCGCCACCAAAACTACCGCCGCCAAAGCTGCCACCGCCAAAACCGCCGCCACCTCTACGTCCACCGAATCCACCAAAAATTATTGGGCCACCTGACCCACCTCTTGGTCCTCTATAGTCGTGATCAGCTGATTTCTCATTCCTAACAAATGTGTGACCACAACTAAGACATTTATAAGTTACAGCATCAGTCCTTGTTCCATTTTCTTTTGAAATCAGTATTGATGAGACACGTTGTATATTATGCTTTTTACATGCAGGACATCTTTTATGCCACCATACAGTAAATAGCGCCCCTAAAATTATTAATATCAGGGTTACAACAAATATAAGTATAAATGTAACATCTTCATCATCTCCACTATTCTCTCTTTGCATAGAACCATCAAGATAGCTTCTAACAGCCATTACACCTGCTAGCATACCATTACTCCAGTCACCTTGACGAAAGTATGGAAGCATATATTTAGTTTGAATTCTTTTACATATAGCATCGGGTAAATCTCCTTCTATGCCATAACCTGTAGCAAACTGAACACAACGTTCATCAGTAGATAAAAGTATCACAAGACCATTATCGCGTTTCTTTTCACCGACACCATTTTTTTGACCTAATTGTTGAGCGAAATCAAAGCAATCTCCTCCCTCTATACCTGAAACGACGACAACAAGTGTTTGTATGCCGGTTTTTTGTTCAAGAGCATAAAGAGTAGTGTCCATAGCCATAACCGCTTCTTGAGAGATGATATTATCAGGATTACTAACATATCTTCTCTTATCTTGCAGGTGTACTAAAGGTATCTCATCTACTTTATATTCTTTAGCCTCGACATTGAAGCATGTAATGGTGAATAATAATATTATTAATGTGTTTAGTATTTTCATTTGATATATTTATCTACAAAGATTTTTACTTTATCAGTATATTCCTCAGTATAATTAAAATATGACATAGCATGTTTTGTATTTGGCACTATCCATAACTCTTTAGGCTCAGGTTTAGCCTCATAAAGTTTATATACCATCCATGTTGGTACAAATTTATCATCTGCCCCATGAATAAATAGCATAGGGAGTTTACATTTCTTTACCTGGTTGATAGCTGAGGCCTCTTTAAAATTCCACCCTAACTCCATTTGACACATTATGCTTGCCAAATCGAGTATAGGAAACGATGGCAATCCAAATTGGTCTTTTAATTGAACAGTAAACTCATCCCACACAGATGTATATCCACAATCTTCAACAAAACATTTTACATAGTAGGGTTGTGGATTATCTCCTGACTCCATCATAACTGTAGCTGCTCCCATAGATATCCCATGTAGGACCATTTGTGTTGAATCTCCAAAAATTTTGTTGGTTACACCCATCCACTGTTGAACATCAATTCTATCCAACCATCCCATTTGAATGTTCTCTCCACCCGAAAGACCACTATAACGTAGGTCAGGAAGTAGTATGTTGAATCCTAATTTCTCACTATACATATATCCAATCATCATCATCCTTATGGCATTGTCAGTATAACCATGGACAATTAGAGCAGTTCTTTTTGTCTTTTCACGGGCTGGAATAAAATAAGAGTGTAGTTTAACCCCATCCTTAGAGTATATAAATGTATCCTTTAACGCATTGCAATTTTGCAGACTATCTTTCCAAGGTTTAAGATAAGGATATTTGTCGAACATGTATTCCCATGAACCTTTGAGGTCTTTACCTCGATTTACAGGTTTTAATGAGTAGTCAATCATATATTGGCTACCACAAATAAGGATTATTAAGAGAATAAAAAATGCAATTATGCAAGCTAATAAAAACCTCTTTCTTTTCATAAACTATCTATTCCAAATTTCCCAAGCAGCTAAAGCTTGAAGAAGAAGCATCTCCATACCATTTTTAGTAACTGCTCCATGCTCAGCACCTTTTTGCATAAAGAGAGTTTCATCTGGATTATATAACAAGTCGTACAATAAATGGTTCTTTGTAATGAATTCGTAAGGAATATTAGGGCATACATCCATTTTGGGATACATTCCTACAGGAGTACAATTAACAATTACTGTGAACTCTTTCATCACTTCACGTGTCAACTCTTGATAGGTAAACATCCCATCTTTATGATTTCTAGAAACAAATTTTGATTCTATGCCTAATCTTTTAAGACCATGGTAAACAGCTTTGGAAGCACCACCGGTACCTAAGATCAAAGCTTTTTTATGATGCTTTTTAAGTAGAGGCTTAATGGATTTTGTAAACCCTATAATATCTGAATTAAAGCCTATCAGCTTTTTTTCTCCATTATATTCTATAATCTTAATTACATTTACAGCGCCAATAGATAAAGCATCATTATCGACATCATCAAGATATTGAATAATCTCTTCCTTGTATGGAATTGTTACGTTAAGTCCTGCAACAGTTGTATTGTCAGCAATAACTTTTGGAAATTCATTGATATTTGGAATTTCAAAATTAACGTATTGAGCATCAATATTCTCAGACTTAAACTTATCATTGAAGAAGTTTTTTGAGAATGAATGCTCCAAAGGAAAACCTATTAAACCAAATTTTTTCATTTAAGTTTCTATTTAGAAGCCAAGTAAAGAGTACATATACCAAAAGTCAAACGTTTGAACTCTACTTTTTTAAATCCTGCCTTTTCAATAATTCTCCTCATAACTTCACCTTGTGGAAAAGCTTTAATAGATTTTGGAAGATAAGAGTAAGCACTATTATCTTTTGAAAGTAATTTCCCTAAGGTAGGAATCACTACTTTAGAATATATTGAGTAAAGCTGTTTCATAGGAAATTGTTCCGGTTCAGATAGTTCAAGAATGACAAGATGACCATCACTATTCAAAACTCTGTACATTTCCTTAAGACCTTTATCAAGATTTTCAAAATTTCGTATGCCGAAAGCTACTGTTATGGCATCGAAACTATTGTTTGGGAAAGAGAGTGAAGTACAATCTTCTTTTTTAAACTTTATCTTCTCTGATAATCCTAGCTTATTAACTTTACCACGACCAACATTCATCATTCCCTCTGAAATATCTGTGCCAAGTAATTCATCCGGTTGCAACATCTTATAAGCCTGAATCGCAAAATCACCTGTTCCAGTTGCTACATCCATCATCTTTTTGGGAGCGAAAGGTTTTAAATAATTAATGGCTTTTTTTCTCCATCTCTTATCAATTCCAAGAGAGAGAGTATGATTCAGTTTATCGTATGCAGAAGCGATATTGTCAAACATTTTTTCAACCTGTTTGCCTTTGTTCTCATCACTGTTGTATGGCTTAATATCTTCTTGAGGATAATTCATTTAATGCAAATTATAAATTCTTATCGGAAGCGGTAATCAGCCGCTTCCGATAAATTTTATTTCAAATAGTTCTTTACGTTTTCTTCTATTCTTTCAGATATATTGTCAGTATCAGCTTTTACAAACGTTTCACCGGTAATATGTTCATAAAGTTCGATGTAACGTTCGCTAATAGAGTTCACAATTTCGTCGGTCATTTCAGGAACCTGTTGGCCCTCTTTTCCTTGGAACCCATTTTCCATTAACCATTCACGAACAAACTCTTTAGAAAGTTGTTTCTGAGGTTCACCTTTTTCAAATCTCTCTTGATAACCTTCTGAGTAGAAATATCTACTTGAATCAGGAGTGTGAATTTCATCCATTAGGTAAATCTCACCATTGTGCATGCCGAACTCATATTTTGTATCAACAAGAATAAGTCCTCTCTCTGCAGCAATTTCAGTACCACGTTGGAAAAGAGCAAGGGTATATTTCTCTAAGATTTCATACTCCTCTTTTGTTGCAAGACATTGTTTTAGAATCTCCTCTTTAGAAATATCTTCATCATGTAGTCCCATTTCAGCTTTTGTAGTAGGAGTGATAATAGGAGTTTCAAATTTTTGGTTTTCACGCATTCCTTCTGGAAGCTTTACTCCACATATTTCGCGAACTCCACTTTTATATGCTCTCCAAGCACTTCCACAAAGATATCCACGTACAATCATTTCAACAGGAAAACCTTTGCATAGAACACCTACTGTAACCATAGGATCGGGAGTAGCAAGTTTCCAGTTAGGACATATGTCTTTAGTAGCATCCAAAAATTTGGCTGCAATTTGATTCAACATCTGCCCTTTATAAGGTATACCTTTAGGTAGAACGACATCAAATGCTGATATACGGTCGGTAGCAACCATTACAAGTTTCTCATTATTGATGTTGTATACATCACGTACCTTACCGTGATAAACATTTACCTGACCAGGAAAGTTGAAGTCGGTTTTTGTTAATGCTTTACTCATGTCTCTACAATTTAATGAATATTATTTCTTACTATTATCTTTTTTCTCGGAAATCTCTTTCTTGACTTTCTCATCAAACTTTTCATAAGCTTCAACAACTCGTGTTACAAGTTTATGGCGTACGATATCTTTCTTATTAAGTTCAACAAAACTAATCCCTTTAACCCCTTTAAGAATTCTCATGGCCTGCACAAGTCCAGAGGTTTGAGATAAAGGTAGGTCAATTTGAGTTGTATCACCAGTGACAATCATTTTTGTGTTCATACCCATTCGAGTAAGGAACATTTTAATTTGTTGAGCTGTAGTGTTTTGTGCCTCGTCCAATATCACAATGGCATCATTAAGAGTTCTACCTCTCATAAAAGCTAAAGGGGCAATTTGAATAATGTTAAGTTCCATATACTCTTTTAGCTTAGCTGCCGGAATCATATCCTGAAGGGCATCATATAGAGGTTGCAGATATGGATCAATTTTATCTTTCATATCACCTGGAAGAAATCCTAATTTTTCACCTGCTTCAACAGCCGGCCTACTCAATATTATTTTCTTTATCTCTTTATTCTTAAGTGATCTTACAGCAAGAGCTATTGCTGTATAAGTTTTACCCGAACCTGCAGGTCCTACAGCAAAAATCATATCATTCTTTTCGAATTCATGAACAAGTTTTTGTTGATTTGCACTTCTAGGAATAATAGGTTTTCCTGTTACAGAGAATACTATAACATCACCTTTTTTTTCACCCTGTGGGCCTTTCCCTTTAATAATATCCAGAATAACCTCTTCATTGAGTGAATTATATTCTGCACAATATTTTTCTAAAGCAATTATATTCTCTTCAAAAGCACACATCTCTTCTTCATCACCCAAAACTTTTATAATGTTGCCACGAGCAACAATTCTTAATTTTGGATATAGAGCTTTTATCATCTGAATATTCGAGTTATTGACTCCATAAAAAATAACGGGATCAATCTCCTCAAGAACAATATGTTTTTCTATCATTTAATTAATTTATGTATCCAATATAAGATTTTAATTATTAGTGCAAATTTAGTGAAAGGTTTTTTATAGTTATTGGCTTTCCTTGTTTTTTTATTTTTTCATATTTGTAAAGTTGGGAAATCTGCTAACTTTGTATTCTAAACAAAGTAAAAACCGATGAACTACATAAAACATATTTCAATTTTCTTCTCTATTTTGTCTTTAATTCTTCTTCCAAGTTGCAAAAAAGATATGTCAATGAAAATGAATGAACCAAGAAATATTCGTGCAATAGTTGGATTTCAAAGAACATTCAATGATATAAATGATGCTCACTTATCGTCGGCTAGAACTCTTGGAATTACTCCAATAGACTCAAGAGAGGATGCTGAAAAGATGAAAGATGAGTTGACAGAACTAGTTCCAAATGAATATTTTGCTATGGATTCATTAACTCATTCTATTCCATATTTAGTTCCAAAAGCATATAAATTTTTAGAGGAGATAGGACAAGTATTTATCGATTCCCTAGCAAGTAAAGGATTAAATCCAAATCAGATAATTGTCACTTCTGTTCTACGTACTAAGGATGATGTTAAACGTCTACGCAAGGGAAACATTAATGCATCATTAAATTCAGCACATTTTTATGGAACAACATTTGACATTGCATATGCTCGATTTAAAAAAGTAGAGGATCCTGATGGACGTCCTATGCAAGATGTTAGTTCAGATACACTAAAATTAGTGTTGGCTGAAATGCTTCGTGACATGCAGAAGAATAAAAGATGTTATGTAAAATATGAGGTAAAACAGGGTTGTTTCCATATTACAACTAGATAAATATAAAAACAACCTTACTCAATTCTACCATTTTTCACCTTTACCTTCAGTAGGTAGACCATCATTAAATTTAACTCGTATATGTGAAGCATCACAAAAAGGTTTATTTTTAGAATGTCCACACCTACATAATGTAACTCTATTTCTTACTTCATAAGCTTTTCCATCTTCATCTATAATAGTTATTCCTCCTCTAACCCAAATTGGCCCACTAATTTTTAAGCCTGGTTGTTCGATAATAGCTAAAGAGGGTGGGAAAGGGTAATCAACAATTTCGCCACTGCTTCTTTTTCTTAACATAAGTCTTCCACTTGGACAATGACAAACTTCGTGAAATAATATATCATTTTGTTCTTCATCATTTTTCTTTGCTACAATATCCCATGCTTCTCCATTCGCAAAACAGAATTGGGCACCAACGCAATATTTATCATTATCTTCTAGGGTATATTCAGGTCCAACAAATTTTTGACACTCATCTTCAT
>JAEZKJ010000050.1 GCA_023415545.1 Bacteroidota bacterium | reverse complement strand
TTATATGTCAACTCAGCAGTACCTGTCATAATTTTGTCAACATCAGTTCCTGTTCCATACAAAGTAGATACCTCTTTCGAAGTTCCTAAATTCTTCATATATCCAAAGAATAGTCCGGGTCTCCATGTTTTACCATATACCACATTCACCCATGTAGCACTGTTTTTAATTGGAGTATATTTATGTTCACCTGTAACATTATCGACATCTGTCACACCATATCCACCAAGCATTGATACATGTGTAAGATTTGAACCAAGAGTACTCTTTGCAGCAATAAACCAATTGTTTGCATTATATTTCACATGAGCCTCATATGATAAAGAGGTTACTCTTTCATTGACTTTGTATTTCTTATCATCAACAACAGACTCTGTTCGTGGAACAAGAGAAATCATATCAACACCCGCTCCTATTAGGAATGAAGGTGTTTTATAATCTACTCCAACGAACATTTCAGGAATACAACTATTCTTTAAATATGAAATATTTTTCCCGATAGGACCTTGTGAAAGGTATTGTGACTGCCAAACAAGGGCAGCTGTTAATTTAAAATTACCTTCATTACGTTGAAAACGAATCTGAGGAGCACGGCTAAATGGTTGGAAAGGAGCACCCATATTAAGGTTTAGAATCTGTGGAGCAACCTCACCATATAGTGGATTCCATGTTTGACCAACAAGAAGTGAGTTCTTTTCCCACTGTAAGTTTACATATGCATGACGTAAACGGACTACTGATAAGCTTGAACCTGTTCCACGGAAGTCGGCCTCAACCTTTGCCGTACTTTTTGCTCCCCATATTTCCGGTCCTGCAACATCAACACCCAAACGACTATAAACTGAATAAAAGTTGCTGTTTGGAGTAGCATTTAAATCTTTACCAAGATCATCATAAACTTTGTCTTTAGGATACATATAGAATAGCCCATCTACACTCTCTTCATTCGCTCTGCTGTTATAAAAAAGATCTGTTCTTATCTGCCCATAAAACTTAAAACTCGCTTTTTTATCCTGTGCATCAGCTCCTGCTAACGATAATAATGCAAGAGCACATACCATAAATTTCTTCATAAATTCGTGTCTGTTAAAATAGTTTGCAAAATTACTACTTTTTTACATTGGTTGTTTACCTACTATTTAAGTTTTATCAATCAATTTGATTTTTTATAAATATCATTCAATTAACTGATTATTTGTGAACTAAATCACCATGATTTGTCTTATATTACTATAATTTAGTAACGTAACAGCGATATTTATGAAAGAGATAGATAAAATGCGCACCGGACAACTAACAAATATGTCCGATCCGGAGATACTTGAAAGTTTTAAACGTGCAAAGATTCTTATTGCAAGAATGAGAAACTTGACCATTTTTGATGATGAATATCGTAAAGTTTTGGAAGAACTGATACCAACAATCCCACCTTCATCCCTAATTATTCCACCATTTTATTGCGATCATGGTAATGGAATACGACTTGGTAGTAATGTATTTATAAACACAAACTGCAGTTTTCTAGATGGAGGATTTATAACTATTGGCGATAATACTCTTATTGGTCCAAATGTCCAAATATACACTCCACACCACCCTTTGGATTATAAAGTAAGAAGAGAAAACAAAGAGTTTTCATATCCCGTTACAATAGGAAGTGATTGCTGGATAGGTGGAGGGGCAATAATTTGCCCGGGAGTTACTATAGGTAATAAATGTATTATTGGTGCAGGCAGTGTTGTTATAAAAGATATTCCTGAGGGATGCATGGCTGTTGGCAATCCGGCTACGATAAAAAAGAATAATCTTTACGAGACTAAATAAACATTTATGAGATAATAAGTAAACATATTATCGTTATATTCTTTCAATCCTCGAAATAATTTTAATTTTTTACACTGCTGTTCATCTGTTTCACACTGCTATTCATCTGTTTCACACTGTGAAACAAGCATTCACAATGTAAATCATATTAATTATTTTGATTATTATAAAAATACTTCATTTTCAAAATAATTATTTATATTGTGGCAGTTATTTATATTTTGAGAACAATTTTTATCAACATCTACTATGCAAAACATTATTTTAATCTTTATTGGTGCTTTAGCAATATTTGTAGTATACAATCTTTTTAATAGTAAAAGTAAGATTGTCCAAAATAAAGCATCGGATTCCAACAATGGTTATAAAAATCGAGTGTCGAATAAAACAAATTACAACAACCATCAACCTTTATATTACGTTCATAACAATGAACACGATAATATAGAAGAAAAATACTTTTGGGATGATGATGATGATGTTTTGGATCACACTGAAAATGATTATCAAAATGATTTTAATGATGAGGAGTACTATGAATATATGGACACCGAGTACGAGTATTATGAACGTGAGGATTAAGAGTAAAATTAGATAGGATATCGATACATTACAATAGTAGTATAAATCAAAGTTTAATCTTATTCAAATATCAGTATCTGTTTTCAAAAGAATATTTGAATAAGATTTTATAAAAATATACGAATTAATTTGTGGAATAAAAACATGTTCGTAAATTTGCGAACAATAATAAATAAAGAGAAATAGCAGTGAAAGAGAAGCAGTATACACAAGAGCAAGAAAAAATTGCTCGGTTTGCTAAAGCATTAGGACATCCGGCTCGTATAGCTATTCTTGATTTTTTAGCTAAACAAAATAGTTGTTTCTTTGGTGACATACATGAAGAGTTACCTATCGCTAAAGCAACAGTTTCACAGCATTTGAAGGAGTTAAAAGAAGCAGGTTTAATACAGGGTGAAATAGAGACTCCTAAAGTGAGATATTGTATAAACAAGGAAAACTGGGAACTTGCTCGAAAGTTATTGACTGATTTTTTGGGTGAATGCAAATGTAAAGATACAAAGTGCTGTGAATAACAGCACCTTTTTTTAAAACAATTGTTCGTATTTCGACGAATTACGATTAAATGTCAATTTTTAAATATAATAACAATGGAAATCAAAGTATTAGGAACTGGATGTCCAAGCTGTAAAGCGTTGTACGAAATTACCCAACAAGCTATTTCGGAATTAGGGTGCGATGTTACTCTTATTAAAGAGGAAGATTTATTGAAAATCATAGAGTATAACATTTTAGGTCTTCCTGCTTTGGTAGTTGACGAAAAAGTTGTATCAGCCGGAAAAAGACTTTCTTTAGAAGAGGTTAAAAAGTTGATAACCAAGTAAAAGAACAAACAATGAAACATTTATTTTATTTATTGTTTTCAACACTTCTCTTATCTTC
>JAEZKJ010000007.1 GCA_023415545.1 Bacteroidota bacterium | reverse complement strand
GCAACCATCATATCTACTCGTTGATTAATTCTTTGGTAAAGTTCTTCACGATCGCGTGTTAATCCTATTTTTATTATTTCAAAAGGGCGCTCTTTTTTACTTGCCTTACGAAATGATGTATAAGTTTTTCCAGTCATATAACATATTTCGAGTGCATGGATTACTCTTTTATGATTCTTTAAATCGACAATATTGTAATATTCAGGATCAAGAAGTTTAAGTTCGGCACATAATGTATCAAGTCCTTCTTGTTCGTACCTGTTAATCATTATTTCGCGAGTCTCCTTATCGACAGTAGGAATATCATCTATGCCTTTACAAACAGCATCAATATACATCATCGAGCCACCTGTAAGCACAACAGTATAGTGAGTTTTGAAAAGCTCTTCTAACTTCTCCATCACATCCGTTTCATATTGAGCAGCACTATAGTAATCATCAAGTTTTAAGGTTCCCACAAAATAGTGCTTAACTCTTGATAGTTGCTCCTCAGTAGGAGCAGCTGTCCCAATTTTCAGATCACTATATATTTGTCGTGAGTCGGCCGAGATGATAGGAGTATTAAAGTATTCGGCCATAGATAGGCTTAATTCTGTTTTCCCTACTCCTGTAGGTCCAATTAATACTATTAGTCTCTTTTTCATTGGCTGAATAATTACAAAAAAAGTTTCTTTAAAAAATCACCCACGTTACTTAGTGTGACGTGGGTGACATATTATTTAGAAGTTATCAGTATCTAAAGATATTGTAGGAGAACCTCCATCTATGTCAAATCCTTCCGGATCGAACTCTTCAATGTCAAAATCTTGATCACCATAAAAACTTTCATCAAGATCTACATTACTTGATGAAGATGTCATCATTTTATCAAAGTCGATAGTTTGACTTGGTGCCACTCCCTCTTTGCGAGAGCAGATAGCCTCTTTCAAATCCTTGCCGGTAATAATTTCAGAAAGTTCAATAAAGAAAATTCTTTCTGCAAGAGGATCAAAGATATATATAAGTTTTTGCTTCTCATCTTCAATCAATTCACTCAAAGGAGTCTCATCCATAACATATGAATCTTCTTCCGAACTGCTACCCATATCCTCAAGGGTAATCTCTTGCTGCTTTTCCCAATCATCATCGCAGATAAAGAATGATGTCATTTGATCATCTTTATATTCTGTTGCTTTTAATATAGCAGAGTGAAAATCGTAAAAAGTGGCTTCCGAATCTATCTTTATTTCTCTGATAAAATTCTCTACCTCATCAGAAATTATTGTAAATCTGTAAACCATATATTTTTTATCGTTAGTTTTAATATACACGAAAGTATAAAAAACTTCTTTATCTTATTATTCCTCTCTGTGAATTTTCAATAAAGGATATTATATACTCTATTTCTTTACTCATAGGTATCTCTTGACGAACCTTTACAAGAGCATCAGAGACATTTAATCCTGATTGATAAATAATACGATATGTATTATGAATGTTTTCAATTAATTCGTTAGAAAAACCTCTTCTTCTCAAGCCTACAATATTTAAACCTGCATATGTAATAGGCTCGCGTCCGGCAATGATGTAAGGAGGAATATCTTTACTGAATCTTGAACCACCCTGAATCATAACGTAACCACCTACATGGCAGAACTGATGCATAAGCACAGCCGCACTTACAATAGCATTGTCATCAATAACAATTTCACCGGCCATTTTGGTCGAGTTACCTATAATACATCCATTACCAATTATTGCATCGTGTGCAACATGTACACCCTCCATAAGAAGGTTGTTGCTACCAACAACAGTACGATTCTTTGCAGCAGTACCTCTGTTGATAGTAACGTTTTCACGAATTGTATTATTATCGCCTATTTCGGCTGTGGTTTCCTCACCTCTAAATTTTAAATCCTGTGGTACTGCACTAATTACTGCACCAGGGAAAATTGTATTACCATTGCCAATTCTAGCACCATATAGAATGGTCACATTTGGCATGATAACATTGTTGTCACCTATAACAACATTCTTGTCAATGAAAACAAATGCACCAATTTCTACATTCTTGCCGATTTTTGCATCGGGATGTATACACGCTAATGGACTAATCATTTAATATTGCTTTATTTATTTTTAATTATTTGTGCCATAAACTCTGCCTCGCATACTACATTTTCACCTACGAAAACATAACCTCTCATAGTTGAAATACCGCGACGTATAGGGGAGATAAGTTCAACACGGAAAATCATTGTATCACCTGGAACCACTTTCTGACGGAATTTTACATTATCTATCTTCAAGAAGTATGTAGAGTATCTTTCAGGCTCATCAAGAGAATTCAATACCAACAAGCCACCACACTGTGCCATTGCTTCAATTTGAAGAACTCCAGGCATAATAGGTTCTTGAGGGAAATGTCCTTGGAAGAAAGGCTCGTTTGAAGTGACATTCTTTATACCAACAATGTAATTAGCTCCAATACCAATAACCTTATCCACTAATTGGAATGGATATCTGTGAGGTAGTAGTTCACGAATACGATTTACATCCATTATAGGCGACTCATTACAGTTGTATGTTGGAGCCTGTATTTCGTGAAGTCGTATCTCTTTACGTATTCTACGAGCAAATTTATTGTTAATAGTGTGTCCTGGACGAGTTGCAATAATACGTCCTTTAATAGGTTTACCTATCAATGCAAGGTCACCGATTATATCAAGTAGTTTGTGACGTGCTGGCTCATTATCCCAAACCAATGGAATATGATTTATGTAACCTAACTGACTTGCATCCATATGAGGTACTCTCATTACATCGGCAAGTTTGTCATATTTATCTTGCGACATTTGACGCTCATAGATAACAATAGCATTATCCAAGTCACCACCTTTAATAAGTCCGGCACTAAGAAGAGGCTCTATTTCACGTACAAACACGAAAGTTCTAGCAGAAGCTATCTCAGTTGGGAACTTCTCCATATCCTCGAGAGTAGCAAACTGATTGAAAAGAATCTTAGAATCGTAAGAGATCAAAGCATTTACACTGAAATTCTCATCAGGGAGAACAATGATAGATGAGCCAGTCTCTTCATCACGGAATTCAATTTTTGATTTGATTATATAATAATCTTTTACAGCTGTCTGTTCCTCAATACCTACACGTTGAATATTCTCAACATAGTATTTTGCACTACCATCAAGTATAGGAAACTCGGGTCCATTAACTTGAATAAGACAGTTGTCTATACCTGCTGCATAAAGAGCTGCAAGTGCATGTTCTATTGTGCTTACTTTAATTCCATTCTTTATTAAAACAGTTCCTCGTGTAGTTTCGCCCACATTCTCGGCTACAGCGTCAATTATTGGTTGCCCTTCAAGGTCAATTCTCTGAATTTTGTAACCATGATTATCCGGTGCGGGATTGAAAGTTACAGTCAAGTTTACTCCTGTATGAAGACCCTTTCCGTTTAAAGAGAAACTGCCTCTTAATGTTTTTTGTTTCAACATGAGCTATATTATTTTATTTGTTTCTTAAGTTCATTTATCTCTTTTTTCAACTCTGCTATAGTAGCTGCCATATCAGGCAAGTTTTTAAAGTATATTGATGACTTCATGTATTTCTTAGCATCAAAGGCTGGAGATCCCATAAGTGTTTGATCTGCTTTAGTATTTCCTGAAACACCTGACTGACCTGCTACCTGAACTCTGTCACCAATTTTTATGTGTCCGGCTGTTCCTGCTTGACCTCCAAACATACACCATTCACCAATCTTAGTAGATCCTGCAATACCTGTTTGTGATGCCATAACAGTATGTGAGCCTACTTCGACGTTATGTGCTATTTGAATTAAATTGTCAAGTTTTACACCTTTACGTATTATCGTAGCTCCCATTGTTGAACGGTCAATACATGTGTTTGCGCCTATTTCAACATCATCTTCAAGTTTTGCTATACCTATTTGAGGTATCTTTTCGTATCCTGATAGGGAAGGGGCGAATCCAAATCCATCAGCTCCTATCACCGATCCTGCATGAAGAATACATCTGTTTCCTACAATACAATCGTGATAAATAGTTACATTAGGATATATAATAGTATCGGAACCAACTTTAGCTCCTGCACCTATTACCACATTCGACTCAATGATTGTATTATCGCCAATAGAAGCTCCATCCTCAATACAAACAAAAGGAGCAATATAAACATTTTCTCCAATAGTAGCACTCTCAGCAACATATGCAAGATTAGAAATACCTCTTTTTTTAGGCTTGCTGCTTTCGTATAAAGTCATGAGCTTAGCAAGACTTTCATAAGCGTTATTAACCTTTATTAGTGTTGTCTTAACCTCTTGCTCTGGTTCAAAATCGTTGTTTACCAACACAATAGATGATTGTGTATCGTATATATAATGAGTATATTTTGGATTTGAAAGAAAAGAAAGAGCTCCAGGTATACCCTCCTCAATTTTTGCAAAAGTGTGGACTTTTGCATTTTCATCACCGATTATTTTACCCTGGATATATTCTGAGATCTGTTTTGCTGAGAATTCCATAATATCATGTAATCTTATTCTTATAATTTCATACTAATAGCATAACATCTTTATGTTTATGCAATTAATCTACAAATAACGTTATTTTTTTTCAGATATTTGAATAAATCACTCTTTTTTTAATTATTTTCAAAGCTAAAGGGTTAGTAATTAATGATATAAAACTTTTACATAATTAAAAAGAGCTGTACAATATAATAAATTTATTGACAGCTCTTTAAGATTATTTTGCAAAGTTCGTTTTATAGAATATTCTTTAACTCTTTTTCCATTTGTTGTTGGACCTTTTGTGCCTCTTCTGCCGCTCTTTCTGCAAATGTTTCATCATTAGCAGCATAGATTATAGCACGGCTTGAGTTAACGATTAGTCCACAAGTAGAGTTCATACCATATTTACAAACCTCTTCCAATGAACCACCTTGAGCACCAACACCGGGAACAAGCAAGAAGTGGTTCGGTGCAATCTTACGAATGTCTTCAAACATACGTCCTTGTGTAGCACCTACAACATACATCATGTTCTCATCATTTCCCCATTCTTGGCTTTTTCTAAGAACTTTCTCAAACAACTTTTCACCATTTTCATCAACTGTAAGCTGGAAGTCATGAGAACCTTTGTTACTGGTAAGAGCAAGAAGTATCACCCATTTTCCTTCATAACTTATGAAAGGCGTTACACTATCTTCTCCCATATATGGAGCAACAGTTATTGAATCGATGTCCAATTCCTCACCAAAAAAGCTACGAGCATACATAGATGATGTATTTCCTATGTCACCTCGTTTAGCATCTGCTATGATGAATTGATCAGGATAATTTGCTTTAATATATTTGATAGTCTTTTCAAAAGCTAGCCATCCTTTTAGACCAAAACACTCATAGAAAGCAAGGTTTGGTTTGTAAGCTATACAGTATGGTGCGGTAGCGTCAATAATAGCTTTATTAAAAGCAAAAATAGGATCTTCTTCTTTTAATAGATGTTGTGGAATTTTCTTTAAATCAGTATCTAAACCTACACAAAGGAATGATTTTTTCCTTTTTATATTTTCAAATAGTTCTTGCTTATTCATAATAGCGTGTTTTAAAGTTCATTCTCTTTCATTCGTTCTGCATTTTCGGCTACTATCAGGTGGTCAATGCAATCTTGTATGTCGCCATCCATAAATGCAGGTAAGTTGTAAATGGTATAATTGATTCTATGATCGGTAATACGTCCTTGTGGATAGTTGTATGTTCGTATTTTTGCCGAACGGTCACCTGTACTTACAAGAGTTTTACGACGATTGGCTATATCATCAATATACTTTTGATGTTCGCGGTCGTAAATATATGTACGCAGACGTGCCAATGCACGTTCTTTGTTCTTTGGTTGGTCACGAGTTTCGGTACACTCAATAAGAATCTCCTCGGTCACACCTGTATTTGGATTAGTCCAAGGGTAACGAAGACGTACACCCGATTCAACTTTATTTACGTTCTGTCCACCGGCACCACCGCTTCGGAAAGTATCCCACTTTATAAGTCCCTCTTGGATAACCACATCAAATTCATCTGCTTCAGGAAGCACAGCTACAGAAGCTGCAGATGTATGTACACGTCCTTGAGTTTCAGTAGCAGGAACACGCTGTACACGGTGTACGCCCGATTCATACTTTAATGTGCCATATACTTTATCACCGGTAACATTACAAATAACTTCTTTATAACCACCGGAAGATCCTTCGGTACAGCTACTAATTTCACACTGCCATCCTTTTGACTCGAAATATTTAAGATACATACGTAGTAAGTCACCGGCAAAAATTGCTGCTTCATCACCACCTGCACCTCCACGAATTTCAAGAACAGCATTCTTGTCATCCTCAGGATCGGCAGGAATTAACATTAGCTTTATCTCTTCTTCAAGTTCAGGTATCCTGGCTTCACTTTTTGCAATCTCTTCCCTTGCCATCTCTCGCATATCAGGATCATCTTCAACAGATAAAATTTCTTTTCCTTCTTTGATATTTGAAAGCATAGCAATGTACTCCTTACGAGCCTTCATCAACTCTTCAAGTTCTTTGTATTCACGGGTAAGTTTTACATAACGCTTCTGGTCGGCTATCACCGATGGGTCAGTGATAAGAGTAGAGACCTCTTCGAAACGTGCTACTAATCCCTCTAATTTATCTAATATTGTATTGTCAGCCATTTAAAAATTAATGGTATTATTATTGTAAACAAAACTTTTTGTTAATAGTTGAACTCTCCAAACTCAGATTTGATGGTGAGTGATTTTTTACCCTCTTCAACACGACCAATAATCTGAGCATCAATATTGAAACTTTTGCTTATCTCTATAACTTTCTCTGCATGTTCTTGAGATAAGTAAATTTCAAGACGATGTCCCATATTGAATACTTTATACATCTCACTCCAGTCAGTTCCACTCTGTTCAGCTATAGTGCGGAAAAGTGGAGGAACAGGGAACATATTATCTTTTATGACATGGCAGTTATCACTTACAAAGTGAAGTACTTTTGTTTGAGCACCACCGGTACAATGAACCATACCATGAATCTCTGCTCTAAGTTCATCAAGTAATCTTTTAACTACAGGAGCATAAGTACGAGTAGGCGAGAGAACCAGTTTACCGGCATTTATTGGCGAGCCATCAACTTTGTCATCCAATTTAAGTTGACCACTATAAACCAACTCTTCAGGAACAGCATGGTCATAACTTTCAGGATATTTCTCGGCTAAATATTTAGAGAATACGTCGTGACGTGCACTTGTAAGGCCATTACTTCCCATACCGCCATTGTACTCCTTTTCGTATGTAGCTTGTCCGGAAGAAGATAGACCAACAATAACATCACCTGGACGAATGTTTGCATTATCAATAACATCTTTTCTCTTCATACGACACGTCACAGTAGAGTCCACAATTATAGTACGAACTAAATCGCCCACATCAGCAGTCTCTCCACCTGTTGAGTAGATACCTATTCCCATGTTACGCATCTCAGCTAGAAGTTCATCTGTTCCATTTATTATAGCCGAAATAACTTCACCAGGAATTAGCATCTTGTTTCTTCCTATAGTGCTTGAAACAAGGATGTTATCTACAGCACCTACACAAAGAAGATCATCAGTATTCATAATCAACGCATCTTGTGCAATTCCTTTCCACACATTAATATCACCGGTCTCTTTCCAATACATATAGGCCAATGATGACTTTGTTCCGGCGCCATCGGCATGCATGATATTACAATATTCTGGATCTCCTCCAAGTATATCAGGGATAATCTTGCAGAAAGCTTGTGGAAAAATACCTTTATCAATGTTTTTAATAGCGTTGTGTACATCTTCTTTAGATGCCGACACACCTCTTTGCATGTATCGTTGGTTACTCATGAGTTAAATGTTTATTATTCAATTGGATTGCAAAAATAGTCATAATTTTGCTTATAAACTTTGATAAATGGAAAAATCTTAAAATGAAAAACACCCATGCACACTAAATGCATGAGCGTTTCACTTATATCAAAGTTATCGATATTATCATTCTCTTGTTAATTTTTATCTTCAACAGGTTGCTCTTCGTTCATCTTCTCTTTTAGTTCTTTCGAGAAATTATAATAGAAATCTTTTCCAAATAATACCCATCCTGCCGATAAACAGAAACCCAAGAAACAGAAACCAAGAACAACATTCATTCTACTTGTTCCCGAAGGACGAAGTGGCATAGTAGCAGGCTGTACAACAGCAAATACCGGTTTCAACTCTTGAATTTTAGCCTTTGCCATCTCTTTTTGCTGCTCCATTTGAGTGTATAATTGATTGGCAAGACTTGCTTCCTCTTGAAGTCGTTGTTTCTCGCTATTTACTGATTGTAAAATTACACTACGGTCATAATCCACACTTAAAGCGTAAGCTGCTTGAGCTTTTACAAGTTTATTATGAGCCTCTTCAGATAATTTTTTGTAATAAAAATAATCTTCTTTAGCCTTTTTAGTACGATAGTTGATAATATGTTCTTGTAATCGGTTGCATACGGTATCTGCAATTTGAGTAGCAATTTGAGGGTCATCCATAGTAACAAAAATCTTTGTCACACCTGTTTTCTTATCTACATCAACAGATATATTTTTTGATAGGAAATTAACTACACCAAACTGTCTACCTGTAAGTTTAGAAGGATTCACCTTAACATTTTTTATCTCCTCTTTTTTACCGAAAATAGACTCTTTCAAATTTGCAAACCACCCTTTAGGCTCGTCCTCTTTAGATATATATTTGTATATAGATATTGGACGTGCAGGTTTAGCACCTTCACGAATCTGTTTAGCAGTTACATAAGGAGTCACCTTTACATCGAATAGGTTTGTGAGAAATGGAGTGCTAGCACAAATTTCAGGAAATAGAGTTATGTTAAGAGCATCTGTCCCAGTACTTCCCACAGCATTCCGCATTCCTAACATACTTGCAATGCCATTTAAACTACTATTTGAATTCCGACCTTGAATTTCAGGAGCAAGGGTAACACTTACTGTATATTGTCTTTTCATCATTAGGGCAGAAGTCACTCCCAAAAGAGCAAAAGCAAAAGATATAATAATGATAAACTTTTTATTGCTCCATAGCTTTGACACCATTCCTACATAATCGATCTCTTTCTCTTGCTCAATTTTTTCATACTGAGCCTCTTTATAAATATCTTTTGTATCCATTTTATCCTTTATCTAAGAATGTTAGCAATCGATGCAATCATAGTAGCTAAAGAAGCCGAAGTTGTTGCAATACCCAATATGTTTTGTAAATTATTTGGATTGCGTTGTTTTGTTGGAACTATAATTTCATCTCCAGGCTCAACTTTTGAATTTTTCTTAGCTTTGCTAATATGACCATTCATGTGGACAATATATGCTCGACTCTCCTTAGCATTTTGATTATATCCTCCGGCTTCTTGTATGTAATCTTTAACTCTTAGATTAGGGACATATGTTATAGTATTTGGAGAAGTTACAGCACCACTTATTTTTACAGTATTATTATACGTTGGAATAAACAACATATCTCCTTCACGTAATACAAGGTCATGATTACCTCCGGGGTTTTCTATAGCTTTATCAAGGTCTATACCAACATAATAAGTATTGCCCAAATCTAACTGATTAACATTTATCGAGTCATTAACTTGATTTAGCGAACTAAGCACATCATCCATTCGTCTTCGTTCGGCTATATTCATACGTCTTTCAAGTCGAGCACCTTTTATATAAGCATAGTTAGTTACACCTCCTGCTTTTTTTACAAGATCAGAAAGTCGTTCATTTTTATTGGTCATAGTGAATTGGCCTGTGAAATTAGCTTCACCTAAAACTGTGACTTTTTGTTGAACATGATAAGAAGGACTTTTACGTACATAAACCTCATCATATGGTTGTAAAACAAATCCAGGCTCACCTTCTATAACAAATCCATCTTTAAGGCTGAAACTGAATTCCTCACCAAGTTTTTCGCTCGCAACATTCGATTTACTATCTTTGAAACGACGAGATACATCAATACGTGCTGTTGAAGCAGATTCAAGAAGTCCGCCAGCTTGAAGAATCAAATCTTCCAGTGTAGTATTATCTGCAAAAGGGAATATACCTGGAGCTGCTACTTCGCCATAAATGCTTAATGTACCTATATCTTTCAAGTCGTAAATACTTGGAATAAATAAAATATCATTATTACGCAGCTCTATGTCAGGGCTTGTGCCATTCATTATACTTTCAACATTCACAGGAAGAACCTCTAAGCTACGGTCTGTGCGTTCACGATGTAAAATAGCTCTGCTTGTAAAGGCTTCAGGAAGAAGACCTTCAGCTTTGATTATTAATTTACGGACACTATTTATTCTCTCACTAAGTTGATATATACCTGAACGATATACAGCACCTTTGACTTCTATTCTATTTTCGAATCTTGATAAAATGCCACTAATCTCTACTTCATCACCATCTTTCAACTTAAAGTTATTGAAATCGGCTTTATCAATAGTTTGAACCTCATATTCCTTACCATTCTGACGTATTATAGTAATGCTATTTGTATAAGCAGCTTGAGCGAAACCACCTGCATAATCAAGCTATTTTTTTAAACTCTCACGATCTTTTATCTCGAAGAACATTGGTCGTTTAACTTTACCTTTAATGTTTACAAGATTAGAATATGTTGGAACTAAAATAACGTCACCATCTTCAAGTCGAATATCACTTTTTCTATTTCCGTTTATCAAGAAATCATAAACGTCAATAGTAGATATTGTTTGACTATTTCGAACTACTTTGATATTGCGTAGTGTTCCTTGTTCATTAATACCTCCAGCTTTATAAAGCGAGTGGAAAACTGTTGAAAATGAACTTACCTCGTATGTACCGGGACGTTGAACTTCTCCCAACACATTAATCTGGATACTACGAACCTGACCAAGCGAGAGGCGTATGTCGGAACGTGAGCCATCAGTGCCTAATCCTGCATATATAGAAGATAATTTTTTCTTTAAAAAATCATTAGCATCATCAATTGTCATTCCACTTAAATAGAGTGGTCCCAATACATCAACATTAATGCTTCCCTCAGGTGAAATAATGCTACGCATTGTAGTTTGGTTAGCACCGAAAATATCAATTATAACTTCATCACCAGGCCCTAGTTGATAGTTACGTGGAGTTGCTAAGTTCTCATTTGGCTTGAAATTAAGGTTTTTATTACTAAAAACATCTTGTCCATAAACTTTAGTGGAACTTACAACAATATCATCAATACTATCATTAGTACTATCTTTATCGTTTATATCCCTTCTTGATGTAGTATGCAATCGGTTACCAGTATCTCTAGAAAACTCTTGAGTAGGAGCTGCATCATACATCTTTTTTACTCGTTCAGCTTGTGCTCTAGTTACACCTCTTAATAAT
>JAEZKJ010000176.1 GCA_023415545.1 Bacteroidota bacterium | reverse complement strand
TCAATATAAAGTACCGATCCATCACCACTGCTGCAGTGCATATAAAAACCTTTTAACACGTTTTTGATAAACTGAGCAGCATCCTTATAATTGTTTTTATCCTCTTTATATTTATTATACATGTATTGACCAAAATCTAAAGGCAATTTTATTGTCTGGTTATAGATTTTTGATCCACTACTTGTAAAAATGGTATCTACCGACTCACCACCTGCCGAGTAAGTAACGCTTTTTATAGGAGCAGCATTTTTATTGTAAAAGTCAGCAGGATTAATAGATGTATAAAAGTTAGTTTTTGATTCCTCAGGTATTACCTTGCTAAGAGTATCAATTTCCATCTTCATAGCAGCAAGTGAGTCACCATAAAATCCTAAATATTGAACGAAAAGGTCCACACCCTTCACCTCCTGTAATGTCTCTGGAAATTCGAAATTATCAGTACAAGTAAACTGAGCCATAAAGTCAGCTGTAAATTCTCCAAAAACAGGATCTGTATATCTACCTAAACAAGCAGTACGTGTACGAGCATATACAGAATCCATCAGTAAAGATTTTGTTGTTACTTCGTAGCTTGCAGTGTCGGATAGAATATGATCACTATCAGGTATAGTAGTGTTACCTAAGTTTGGTGTTGAATCATCACAGCTATAAAGCATGGCCATGATGAAGATGATACTTAAGAATTTAAATCTTATCATTTTTTGAGGAATTGAATTATTCTTTATTATGCGCCCACACTTCATCATAGAAGTTATTTACAGCATCCATATAATTCTCAGGTGATTGATATTCAAGGAAAGGTATATTTTTACTCTTAGCGAACTCAACTAAATTAGGATTGATATATTCACTATTTTGAATAACACCATCTGAATATTCAAAAGCAAGTTTATATATAGATTCATGATTATAAGGAGCAGCAATTACATTTTCTATATCACTCTTTTCAATACCTTTCAAAAGCAATTTGTCGCTTAAATTATTTTGAAAGTTATTCTTGAATTCATCATTAAAAGCAGAGAATACAATTTTTGAATCTCTAAATGAAGGCTCATCATTATAAGCTTTCTTAATAAATAGAGGTACAAAAGCGCTCATCCAACCTTGGCAATGAATAATATCTGGCGACCAACGAAGTTTTTTTACTGTTTCCAATACTCCACGTGCATAGAATATTGCTCTCTCTTCATTATCACCATATTCTTCACCATTCTCATCCATTACTAATTGTCGGTGTTGGAAATAATCATCGTTATCAATAAAATAGACCTGCATTCTGGCAGCTTGAATAGAAGCAACTTTAATTATCAATGGATGATCAGTATCATCAATAATTAAGTTCATACCCGACAGACGAATTACCTCATGTAACTGATTTCTACGTTCATTTACATTCCCCCACTTTGGCATAAAAGTTCTAATTTCTCTGCCTCTTTCTTGGATGGCTTGGGGTAAATACCTGCCAGTATTTGCCATTTCTGATTCTGATACGTAAGGAGTGATTTCCTGTGTAATAAATAAAACTTTGTTTGCCTTCATTTCTTTATAATTGCTCATAATCATTCTGCAAAGATATAAAAAAAATGGATGTTACAGATAAGAAACTAACATTATTAATCACCAAAACGAGTAATAAGTATTAAATTAAAATTATAAAGTGTTAAATATTTTGTTTGAAATGATGTGCTGTATTAATTTTTTCACAATTTATTAGCTTAACTTTTTCGCTATTTCAAGATTCTCTTTTTTCTCTCATAAATTATAGCTTAATTTGCACTCGTTTAGATTGAAGTTTAAATACATAAAAGATAGATGAAAGTATTTAATAGTATTAACGAGTTAAAGTGTGAACTTGCAGAACAGCGTTTGCAGGGCAAGAAAATTGCTCTTGTTCCTACAATGGGAGCACTTCATGCAGGGCATGCTTCTTTAGTTAGAAAAGCGGCTACGGAGAATGATATAGTAGTGGTTTCCGTTTTTGTGAATCCTACTCAGTTTAATGACAAAAATGACTTAGCAAAATATCCACGAACACTTGAGGCAGATTGTGAACTTCTAGAAAGAGAAGGTGCAGACTTTGTTTTTGCTCCATCAGTTGAGGAGATATATCCTGAGGAGGATAAACGTCAATTTAGTTATCCACCTCTGGACACAGTTATGGAGGGTGTTTATCGTCCGGGACATTTTAATGGAGTATGTCAAGTTGTAAGCAAACTATTTATGATTGCTGAACCGGATAAAGCTTATTTTGGAGAAAAAGATTTTCAACAATTAGCTATTATCCGTGAAATGGTTCGTAAAGAGGGCTTTAATTTAGAGATTGTGGGTTGTCCTATCATTCGTGAAATTGATGGATTGGCAATGAGCAGTCGTAATGCATTACTATCTAAGGAGGATAGAATAACTGCGCTTAATATTTCCAAAACTCTTTTTGAATCTGTTGATTTTTCACAAAATCACTCATTAAAACAGACAAAATCTTTAGTTGAAGATTCGATTTCATCAGTAAATGGATTGAAATTGGAATATTTCGAAATTGTTGATGGTGATACTCTTCAACCTGTTAATGAATGGAGTGAAAGTAGTTATATTGTTGGTTGTATTACCGTTTTTTGCGGTGGAGTTAGATTGATAGATAACATCAAAT
>JAEZKJ010000168.1 GCA_023415545.1 Bacteroidota bacterium | reverse complement strand
TGCTAAAAGTGTTATAGAGCAAGAGATAATAGTAAAAACTGATAATAAAAGTGTTTTCATAAAAAATCAATATTTATTTTTTGTAAAATTAAAATAAATATTTAGAAGCAATAGTAAATATATTGTCAAAGAGATGATATAAATCGGTCATTTAAGCTATTAACTATATAAAAATACATAGAACCATTTTATTATATGTAATTAGCTATCATTTTTTGTTTGTATAAGTAACAAATGATTAGTTGTGATTATAATTTATGTTACAAGAGATGTTTAGTATTGTAAATTCATTTTTCAACTATACTCCAAGTAAATACACAACCATTCTTTCTATTAGCATCAGCACCCGGACAATCAGCCGAATAAGGACTTCCATCAGTAGGATGTATACAAAGATTACGCTCTGTTTTCATTGAAAGCAGCATAAATTGTCCTCTCAGCATATCTTGCCAAACAAAATCTTCAGCTTTGTTTGCATCATCAGTAAGACGAACGTCGCCAGAAAGGCCCTGGCCTGTAATAAATAGATATCTGCCATCAGCACAGCGGAGATTAATCTTTCCATTTCCTTTGTCAATTATTGTAAATTTTGATTGGTCAGTCATTGCTTGTTTCGAATTTGCAGAAGTATCATAAAGCATTCCATGAGGCATTGCATACATTATCTTACCATTAGCATAATTACTTATAACAATTGTTTTACCTAAAGGAATATTATTGGAACGATCTGCATAAGGTTCATCAACAATAAAATCATCGAAATCGGCATATCCTCCATTTTTATTCTCTGTATTGTAAGAATATAGAGCCAATCTTGCCCCTTGGAAGGTCCTCATCTGATATGATACAATTATAGTATCGCCAATATTTTCCCACTCGTTACCATCAAGAGAATATGAATATAATACTTCACTTTTATCATAATCACCCCAAACACGAAGCCACACTTTGTTTTCATTTATACTTTTTATAATCTCTTTGTTCTTGTTTTGATCATACCAGCGTAAAGAGAGTCCTTTGTTACTCTTTACAACTCCAAGAGATGAATAAGGAACATTATGAATTGCAACTCCTGCATTATCACCACTCTTAAGGTGAGAAACATCAAGAGTTACTGTTGTAGTAGAGACAGGTCCAATAGCTCTTTGAGTAAGGGAATTCTTTGCTCGGAGAAGATGGTTGGCTGGCATACTATTAAGTCTGAGTACCCCTTTTTTCTTATTTAAAGACCACTTCTTATCTACCGGATTATGACTCCATTGCCATATAGGCTTCAATATTTGTTTATTAAAATTATCACATCTTTCATAAGGAGCATGAGGCGTAACATTGCTATTATTTGGTTTAAACCATGTTCTAGGAGCACGACCTAGGTTCTTCTCAAGACCAAAATATGGCCAGCCATCAACCCATGTAACAGGCGAAAGGCATGTGGTACGTCCAACACCATTAAAATCCTGCATCGACACACCCCACCAAGAGCCATCAACTGCTTGAACTATACCACCTTGATGTATTGTCGCAGGACCAAGTTTATCGGGTGAAGGTTTGTTTTGTGTAAATTTATAACCATCCTCAGGGAGTATACCACCAAGACCTACATTGCCTGTTGTCCATGCCCATGAATATCCAAATGATTCGCGAGCACAAATCACTGTTGTTTCGTAAGGTCCATAAATATTCTTTGAACGAGCACACTGCATTCTGCCCATAGGAGAATAATCGGCTGAGATAATATAGTACATTCCATTAATTTTATAAATATGATGTCCCTCTCCCATTGCATTGCCTTCTTTTATGATTACACGAGAGGTGCCCTCAACAGGTCCACTTAAATCAGGCTTGAGTTCTGTACAAGTAACATCACCATATTTATGTATAGCATATATCTTACCGTCATCATCAAACAACACTGACAAATCATAAATATTTCCGTTCACTTTTACATGCTTCCAAGGGCCCTTTATATTATCGGCTATATAAGCCTGTAAACCATGACCATTGATATTTGAGAAGAGATAAAACTTTCCATTATGATACCTAATACATGGAGCCCATATCCCTTGACCATAAATATCCTTTCCATCATCAAGTCTAAACTCAGGATATGAGTCGTCGAACCTATCAAAGCAGTATGATATCTGTTTCCAGTTGACCAAATCGGTGGAATGGAGTATTACCAATCCAGGAACAGAATGCATAGTAGTACCGGCAAGATAATAATCATTGCCTACTCGTATAATATCAGGGTCAGAGAACTCATCATAAAAAAGTGGATTTGTATATGTGCCATTGCCATTGTCTGCACTCCATGACTTCATACTAATACCCTTTTCTAAATTACCTGCAAAAACAGTAAATAATGAAAAGAGTGTTATAAATAAAAGTAGTGTTCTTTTCATGATTATATTATTTATTATTTTAAACAAACTTTATATACATTAGCTTCAGTAAATGGAGCTTGTAAAGGTGCTGTAATTCTTAGTTCATCTGCAGTCTGATTCCATACCACCTTTTCTTCCGATCCCAAAAGTTGAATACTCTTTATCTTATTCTTACTTGCCTTACCGAGATTCTTAACAACAACGTCCTGAGTAGGTACACCAAACAGAGTCACATAAAGCATATTTCCTTTTTTATTAAAACGAATATCTTTTTCGCTCCATTTTATTCGTCCTTCATTAAACCCTTGTGCCATTAATGGATTTTTTTTCTCCGCCGATGGTCCCTCTCCATACACTCTCCAAGGACGAGTACAAAAAATACTCTCTCCGTTTACTTTCATCCATTTGGCAATTTCTTTCAAGATTTTCTCTTCACTAGGATCAATAGAGCCATTACCTTTCAAAGGGATATTAAGAAGCAAGTTACCATTTTTGGAAACAACATCCACTAGCATACGAATCACATCTTCAGGTTTCTTATATCTTTCATTAAAATAAATATGTTTATTATAATGCCATTCTCCTATGCATGTACATGTTTGCCAAGGAAGCTCCTGTATCTCGTCAGGTGCACCACGTTCAACATCCCATACTACCATCTTTTTTTGCTCTTCATTAAGCACTTTTCCAAAGACAACAGCTTCGTTTTTACCATTATTCTCCTTCATGCTTTTGTTATACATATGTGCAGCAATAGCAAGGCCTGCATCAGAAATAGGATAAAGAGGAAGGAATGTATCATCAAAATATATTAATGATGGATTATATCTATTTATTAGATCTATAGTACGATTATAAAACTTATCACAATATGCTTGATCAGGGGTAGTGACCTTATCCACATCCCAATCCCACTCTCTATTGTTTTTGCTCAGTGGATGTCTCTGTTCATAAAGATCCTGAATATCATAACCTTCCCACCATTTACCTTTTCCATCCTTCTTAGTAAGCCATCCATCATATTTCACACCATTCAATGCTCCATTTTTATCCGCACCACGTGATACTTCCATCCAGCACCATGCATGAGAAGCATGAACACTTACTCCCAAAGGAACTCCCTCACGCTTGCAAATAGCAGCCCATGTACCTATAATATCCCTCTTGGGGCCCATATTTACGGAATTCCATGGCTGATACTTACTATCATACATATCGAAGTTATCGTGATGATTGGCCATGGCAAAGAAATACTTAGCACCAGCCTTTTTATAAAGATCAAAAAGTTTCTCAGGATTCCACTTGTCAGCACGCCATAGAGGTATCCAATCTTTGAATCCAAATTCAGATGGATGTCCCATTGCATCTATCTGATATTTATATTTCTCATTTCCTTCAATATACATTTCTCGTGCATACCAATCGCCATCCTCTGCTTGGCATTGTGGCCCCCAATGAGCCCATATGCCAAACTTTGCATCTCGAAACCATTCTGGGCATTTATAGTCAGACAGACTTTCGGCTGTTTGAACATATTTACCATTACAAATTGGCTCATTGTCACTATTTACCTTAACTAAAAAGTTTTGAGCAGAAGAATAAGTGCAATTTATGATAGCTGTAATTATCAGGCTATTTCGTATAAGCTTATAAAAGATCATATGATATGTTATTTATATATCAACCTTAAGGTATTTTATTTTCTACAACTATCTAAAAAGTCAAAAACATCAGGAAGCACAAGAGGTACCATTCCACCATGGTCACCATCAACTTCCTTATATCTGAAATTAAAATTATTAGCTTTCATCCATTCACTTAATTCTCTACTACCTTTTATAGAGTATTCAGCCTTTATTCCTTCAGTATAAAATATTGGTATATTTCTCAAATTATCCCATGGATAACCCTCCTTAGTTACAAAAGGCCCAGATAAAGGAGCAAGGGCATTCCAATACTTCGGGTATTTAGCTCCTAAATACCATGTACCTCCAGCTCCCATTGAATGTCCAGTAAGGAATACATTTTTTTTATCAATAGGGTATTCTGCCATTACTATTTCGAGGACATTTATAATATCTTTTTCACTAATTATTTGTGCAGCTTTTCTTTCCGCTGTAACTTTCGACAAAATTTTAGCTATTTCATCATCTTGACCATAAATTGCCGGTAACATCAATTCATTGCCATAAGCTGCATGACCTCCCAATGGAGAGACCAAAAGATATCCATGCTTATTAGCCAATTTAACCAATTGTTTGTCATTTTGATCAAGATATGAGTTTTCGTCATTCCATCCACCATGAAGGAACAATACTAAAGGCAATTTCTTCTTCCCATCCCAACTATCAGGAACACAAATTCTGTAAGGCATATTTTCTTTTGCCTCTTCAAAATAATATGAACGATGCTGATCACCTTTTGCACGCCAGTTTGCAGCTTTAGGATTTGCAAGTTTCTTTGCTAAAAGACGAGAGTCTTTTATCTGTTCCTTTGGATTTAAATTATTACCAAAACATATATTTTGCTCATCACATTGCTGAGCATTTGCATTTAAAAAAAAAGAGAATAGGAACAGAGATATTATAGTTGTAAATAATGTATTTTTCATCTGTATTAATTGTTTAATTGTATATTTCAAGTAGGGAAATAGGATTTTTATAATAAAATATAAAGTTCACAGAACTTTAAGAAGGTTAATTCTTTTGAATTAACCTTCTTAAAAACTTTTAAACTATTCTATATGGCATTAATAATTCATATCATTACCAACAAGATTCTTATTATTATTCAATTCCTGTTGTGGGAAAGGATAGTACATTGCTCTTTCTGTCCAGCCTAACTCCTTAATAGAAGAGAGCCATTTATTATCGGCCATACCCCAACGTAATAAATCAAAATAACGAAGATATTCACCAAAAAATTCAACATAACGTTCATGAGCAATTATATTCTTTATATTATTCATAGGAATTCCATTAATAGAAATACCACTATTTAGCAACTCATCAACATTAGGTATTGTACCAGGTGAATGCTGATACCACAAATGAGGTTGTTCGCTAGGTACAACATTATTAGCTCTGGAACGAACCTTTTGTATCCAATATTTTGGTCCATCGGGATTATCAATAGATAAATTATCTTTACCAGCCTCACTTAAGCACTCAGCATACATTAGTAAAACATCTGCATATCTCATAAGTCTTTCATTGTTTTCGTTGGCAATATTACCGATTTGATAATCCAAACAATATTTTCTTGTACCATAAAGTTTAGTTTTAGTAGGTAAATTTGCATACATCTGATCCCAATCAATAACATTACCACTCATATCTGTATAATGAGCACCATCAGGACACCACAATGACATATACTTTCTTGGATCACCCTCTTCAAATTCATTAAGAGTTTTTTCATTTGGAGCAATATTCCACCATCCATTACCTGTTCCTGTTGGCAATCCAATCATTTGCCATCTCAAAGAATAAGACTGCTCAAAAAAATCTGCACCTAATAAGAGTTGAAGCTCAAATATTGACTCAGCATTATTTTCATGTTCACCTCCCATTGAATTCGCACGGAAATTGTCAACCAATGAATATTCCCTACTATCGATAATCCCTTTAAGTATTTCTTCTGCATTTGCAAATTCTGCAGTTTGCCCCTTTTCTAAAATAGGACGATACATATATGCTCGAGCTAGATATGCTAGGGCTGAACCCTTAGTTGCTCTACCAATGTTATCTGCATTTTTATATAATACACTTCTAAGAGGAAGTAATTCGGAAGCCTGCTTAAAATCATTAATAATCAATTTATATATCTCACCTGGCTTCGAATTACCACTATAATAATCGTCAGAACTTTGTGCTGTATGATCTATTAATGGTATAGTTTCTCCAAACATCAAACAAAGATGCATATAATGAAGTCCTCTAAGAAAATATGCTTCACCTAACATTCTTTTCTTTACATCTTCAGATATATTTCCACTAAAGCTAGTTATTTTTTCTATTGCAAGATTTGAAGCATAAACGCCCGAATAGAAGTCTTTCCATGCATTTAAAATTGTACCATCATAAGCTGGAGTGGTATAAGTATCCTGGAATATTGTTTGTGATGGCGTTGCATCAAAATCATCACCTGGAGCTAGAAGATTATTAAAGGCACCTACAGCATATCCTCCCTGACAAACGCCAAACAACGACTGATATATTGGAATAATTGCCGCCTCTAATTGCTCTTCATTTAAATAGTATGTATCGACAGAAACCTGTTCCGGATTATTTAAATCCATATCTGGAACACAAGCTATTAAATTAACTGTAAATATCAATAGCAAAATATTTTGTATAATTTTTTTCATATTCAAATACAGTTTTTAAAATACTAATTCTAAACCAATATAATACTCTCTAATATTTGGGAACGTAGATCCCCATGTTGTTGAAGCATCTATACCTCTAGTAAGATTATTACCCACTTCTTGATCACCAACCTCAGGATCAAATCCAGAGTATCCTGTGAAAGTTAAAAGATTCTTACCTCCTAAGAAGAATTTGAGTTTTTCAACATTCATCTTCCTTGTAATATAACTTGGGAGTGTATAACCCAATGTTAGAGATTTCAATCGAATATATGATCCATCCTCAACGTATCTATCTGATTTTCTTGAATTCTGATTTGGGTCTCCAAATACGGCTCTTGGCATGTTAGTATCTGTATTCTTTGGATAAATAGTTGTTTTTCCAGAAACAGGATTTACAAATACCAGCTCTTCGGCTCTATATCTATCAAGAGTTGTTTCAAAACAGTTAGTATATCCAAACATTCCTTCACCATAATATCTTGAGTTATTATAAATATCATTCCCATAAGAACCTTGCCATATCATAGACATATCAATTGTTCCTATTTTTGAATTATAGCTAAGATTACCCGACAAACCATAACTGAATTTTGGGATAGGATTTCCGATAAATGCTTGGTCATCTGCATTCAATTTGTCATCTCCATTTAAATTCTTAAAGCGGATATCACCAAGTTGAGCTGAAGGAGCAAATTTTTTATCTGCATCTAATTGAGCTTGTGTGGTATATAGCCCATCTGTAACATATCCCCAGAACATTCCAATTGGCTTTCCAACAACAGTCTTTGATATCTCATTTGAAGCAAAGATTTCATTTTTAGCACCAAGTTCTAATACTTTATTCTTTACAGTGGACAAATTTGCAGAAAGAGAATAATCAAACTTTTTCCAACTATTTCTATAAGTAAAAGCAATTTCAACACCTTTATTTTCAATGCTTCCGGCATTTAAAACAGGACAACTATTCATATAACCGGCAGTAAATGATATTGGAACCTCAACTAACATATCTTTAGTCTTCTTATAGAAATAATCAAAAGTTACAGAAAAATGATTGTCCAACATGGTAAGATCAAATCCTAAATCAGTTGTATACTGACTTTCCCACTTCACATCAGGATTTGAAGGAATTGTTGGCAATCCACCTGTTATTCTCTTATCATTAATGTAATAGCATATTTTATCAAACGATACTGTATTCTGGTACTGATATGGGTTGATATTTGAATTACCTAATACGCCCCAGCTACCTCTTAATTTCAAATCATCAATAAAATTTATATTACTCATAAATTTTTCCTTACTGATTCTCCATGCAGCAGAAAAAGAGGGGAAATTTCCATAACGATTTGACTTACTGAAATTGGAAGAGCCATCACGACGGAAATTCACTGTAAGCATATATTTACTATCATAACTATAGTTTACTCTACCTAAAATTGAAAACATTGCTGACTCAAATTCGGATGATCCAACTGTTCTAGAATCATTATCACGAGTAGCTCCCAAAGAGAGAATCTGATCATTTGGCATAGCTCTTGCTCCAGCACTAACTCCTAATCTTTTCGTCTGTTCTGAAGTAAAACCGACCAAAGCGTTTATATTGTGTTTACCTAAAGTCTTATCAAATGTCAATGTATTCTCAATAAGATTTCTGTTTGATTTTATACTTGTAATATCATATTGATCAGGAGAATGAGTTTGATAATTAATTACATAATCTCCATCATATGCTTGTGTCATAGTGTTATAGAAATCAACACCCACATTAATTTTGTATGTTAGCCCAGGAATGATGTCATAAGTAGCCCATACATTTCCATTTATCAATGTATTCTGTGTTTTATTCCAATTTAGATGAGCTTCCGCTAAAGCATTACCACATGTAGTTCCATTTCCTGAACCCATAAATCCTGTTGGATGTGAAGCATCATAAAAAGGAAGAGTAGAAGACCATTGTAATGATGTAAGAACATTTTTGTTACTCCAATCGTGATTATTTCTTTTTATAGTAAATGTTTCACCAAACTTAAACTTTCCTCTTTCAAAATCTGAAATAAATTGCAAGCCGTAACTCTGATTTTTATCTTTAATAAAAATAGAATTATCGGAAGCATATATACCATTTATTCTAAAATGAGCTTTCTCAGAACCTCCATTTAAAGAAAGATTATGTTTCTGATAAAATCCTGTACGCTTAAGTGCATCTAACATATTATAACCTTTACCTATAGACGCAGGATCAGATAATGTATCCATATAATCAGTTCTTGTTGGATCGGCATTGTATAATGATTCATTTATAAGTTCCGCCAAATCTTGTCCGTTTAACAAAGGGATGCTATGTTGCATCTCTTTAAGACCTGCATAACCATTATATTCAACTTTAACTTTACCAGCTACACCTCTTTTCGTGTTAATGAGGATTACACCATTTGCACCTCTGGCTCCATATATTGCACAAGAAGCTGCATCCTTTAAAATCTGAACACTTTCTATATTGCTATCATCTGGAATAGCTCCTCCAATCATTCCATCAACCACATATAGAGGGTCTGTGTCATTAATACTACCAACACCTCTTATGCGAATTCGTCCATTTGTTATTTGAACACCAGCAACTGAACTTTGGAGGCCAGTTAGCAAACCTTCAGGGATTTTACCAATTTCTTTTGATGATAAAGTGGCTATAGAAGAACTCAAATCAGCTTTTTTCTGAGTACCATAACCTACTACAACTACTTCATCAAGTATCTCTGAGTCTTCAACAAGTACTATTGCCAAAGATTTATTGCCCCCAACATTTACTTGTTTAGTTTCATAGCCAACATATGAAATGATAATTTGTGCATTTTTATCAACATTTAAAGAGAAAGTTCCATTAAAATCTGTAATTGTTCCAACATCTGTTCCTACAACCTTTATCGTAGCTCCAATAATAGGCTCTCCATCTTCAGTAGTAACAGTTCCTTTTATTTTATAACCTGAACTTTGTTGAGTGGAAGTAATATTTTGTGATGAAAGAATAATTTGTTTATCAACTATTGTATAAGATATATTTGTGCCTTTAAAGGTATCATCAAGTATTTCTTTAATATTACCTTTAGAATTATGTACAGAAACAACTTTGTTTGTAGGGACACAATTGTCATTATACAAGAAAACATAATCAGAGCTATTTTCTATACTATTTAATACCTGCTCAATGGTAACATTATCCATCTTTAGTGATGTTTTTGTACGTTGCGAATACCCATCTGTTGCATAAAGTTGCATTGCAGACGCAAAAATAAGTACTAGGCTAATCCTCATAAACAATGGAAATTTTAGATTTAAGGTATATTTAAGGGTTTTAGTCTCAAATATTCGTTTATTTTTCATACTTTTATGGTTAACTAAAGTTTATTACTAAGTGAACTTGGTTTTTCTGGATAATTCTATATGAAATCCAGAATCTATTTTGAAGGATGCTGCTGCAACAGTGTCCTTCATTTTATTATTCTTTACTGTTTTATATCATAGGCATTTCTTTTAATAGTTTATTAATAAAGATCAATTATGATTTTCTCTTCTGTAAGCGTATTATCATCATTTTGCTTACATTCTTGAATTTTCCATTTTAATGATGCTGATTTTGCAAGGTAATTAAGAATTTGTGGCAATGTCTCATTCTTAAACGTTGCTCTATATCTATATTTTCTATTATACTTGTTATTAAGTTGAATAGTTACATTGAAATGACGAGCCAATTTCTTTAACATAATTTCTAAAGGCGCATCTCTAAATATCATTTTTCCCTCTTTCCAAGCGATTTTCTCATAAACGTCTACTGCCTTTTTTGAAAATTTATTAGCTGTTTTATCAAATGTAATTTGTTCTCCTGGATTCATCACAGCAACTTTCCTGTTTGGGGTAATAATATTAACATTTCCATTAGCAAGAACTGTCTCTATTACTTTATCATCTTTATATGCAGAAACATTAAACTTTGTTCCATAGGCAAAAACATTCATTCCACACGATGTGTGAACATAAAAAGGATGTTTTTTATTAGCTGAAACTTCAAAATAAGCTTCTCCAACAAGTTCAACATCACGCCTATCTTTACTAAATTTTGTAGGATATTTCAGTATACTACCTGCATTAAGCCAAACAACACTTTTGTCAGGAAGCTCATAACGTATTACTGTCCCAGCCGATGCTTTCACCTGAGCATATTGTATTACTTCTACTGGCTTATTTAAAACCATATAACCCAATACTATCGAGGAAATAAGTAGAGGCAATGTTAAAATCGCAGCATAGCGAATGAATAAATTTGATTTAGATTGTAATCTTTTATTCCTTATCTTCTTTTGTGTTAGCAAAAGACTCTTTGAGATATCAATATCTTCCATCTCATTTATATCTTTTGCCAAAGCTTCTGCTTTTTTAAACCATATATCTTTTGAGCTCTCTTCCATTATATTCAATTTATGACGTTTCATAATATAATACAATTATGTTTTATAAAAGGGACAGTTATTTTTTTATTTTTTTTTAAAATAATGAAAATTTTAGACAATAACATGAAGGAGTATAAAGATTTTTATAACTTTACGTTCACCTTAAATTAATATTTACAATATGATATTAAATACAGAGCAAAATAAAGAACAGATATTTAAAAGATTATTTGAAGAATATTATGCTCCATTTTGTATATATGCAAAAAGATATATAGATGACCCTAATATACGCCAGGATATTGTTTCTGAAGCATTTGCATCTTTATGGGAAAATATTAATACATTTGATATAGATAACAAAACAATAATAGGATATATAAAGGTTTGTGTTAAAAATAGATGTATAAATTATTTAAAACACCTAAATCATCAAATGGATTTTGCTGAGCAAAATTTATTACAAACACCTATTTATGAAACAGACCCAGATAGCATATATACCAAAGAAGAGATGTACAAAATGCTTTATGATGCATTAGAACATCTTCCTTCAAATTATAAAAAAGTATTTATTGAAAGTTTCTTTGGAAACAAAACTAGAGAGGAAATTGCTTTTGAAATGAATATTAGCATAAAAACTGCTGGAAGATATAAACAAAAAGCATTAGAACTATTAAGAAAAGAGTTGAAAGATCTATTCTACATAATAATTTTAATCTCTATTGATCCATAGTAATATTGATTGTTACAAAGTGATTCTTATCCACCTAATACTTAATGCCTCTAGTAGTTAATACAAATAAGCTGATATAGAATTTATCTATACCAGCTTAAAAAAGGTGTTTAATTTAGTTCATCTTATGGCATTTCAACCAAATAAGGGGAACAACTTATTTGTAAATAACTTATTTTAAAAACAATTTATTTATAAAAAGATTGTACTGATTTATAAATAATCTTTTAACTGACTAAGTTTCATACTGTTTGATCCTTTAACCAAAATAAAGTAGCCTTCAGGTTTTTCTGTTTTCAGTATATCTATTAACTCT
>JAEZKJ010000165.1 GCA_023415545.1 Bacteroidota bacterium | reverse complement strand
AGTTCTAATCTTCTCAATCTCTGCTTTATACTCTTGTTCAGTATACTCTAGTTTTTTAAATGTCCTTGCCGAGTCGACGTAATTGCCAGGGTTAATTCTGACCTTTTCAGCATATTGAGCAGCTATATCGGCAACTTTAGGATTAAAGTGCACATCGGCAACAAGTGGAGTCATGTTTCCTTGTGAACGTAATCCTATGTTTATTTCTTTCAGATTTTCTGCTTCGCGTATTCCTTGAGTCGTTAATCGCACATATTCTCCTCCTGCCTCAATGATACGTTTTGCCTGTTCAACACTGGCATTAGTATCCATAGTTGAGGTGTTGGTCATGCTCTGTATCCTTATAGGATTAGCGCCACCCATTGGAGTGGCGCCTATGTTAATCTCTTTTGAATCGCGACGGCTATAGTTGAAAATATCCATCAATTAGTTTTAAATTCAAATTTTACCTCTTTCAATTCCTCATTAGCCTTAACAATCTTCTTCTTAAGGCCCTCTTTATATTCAGCAAATTTCTTTGCTAACTCCTCATCACCAAGGGCAAGTATTTGAACTGCAAGAATAGCAGCATTCATAGCACCGTTAATAGCAACTGTTGCAACAGGTATTCCCGGAGGCATTTGTACAATCGAGTGTAAAGCATCGACACCATCAAGGACAGCTCCTTTAATAGGAACACCAATAACGGGTAATGTTGTATTTGCAGCAATAACTCCCGGTAGTGCAGCAGCCATTCCTGCAGCAGCGATAATAACTTTAATACCTTTTCCTGCTGCATTTTTTGAGAACTCTTCGACAGCCTCGGGTGTGCGATGTGCTGAGAGAGCATTCATCTCAAAAGGTATTTGCATATCATTAAGTAACTTGGCAGCTTTCTCCATAACAGGAAGATCGGAGGTGCTGCCCATAATAATACTTACAATTGGTTTCATTATAATTATATCAAAAATGGTATAAACAGAGACTTTTTAGCACTGTTTACTCGTTTATTAATTTTCTGTATGCCTCAGCATCAAGTAGCTCGTCAATATCACCAATATCATTTGGTTTAATCTTTATAAGCCATCCCTGACCATATGGATCTTTGTTTACTAGCTCAGGCATGTCGGTCAACTCTTCGTTCTGTTCCAGTACTTCACCAGCCACAGGCATGAAGATATCCGAAATAGTTTTAACTACCTCTATAGTACCAAATACTTCACCTTTATCGAGTTTCTCTTCTACTGTAGGGATATCTACAAATACAATATCGCCTAATTGTGCTTGGGCATAATCTGTAATACCTACATAAGCGTATTCACCATCAATGCGAATCCACTCATGTTCACTAGTGTACCTGAGTTCTTGTGGAAAATTCATATCCTTTAATTTTAAGGTTGTTTTATAGATTTATATTTTCAAATAAACAAAATTCCTATGATACCACAAAAAAATCCGACAACAAAACCTACTATTACTTCAATTAAAGTATGTTGTCCTAATATCATTCTTGCTGTTCCTAAAAGACCGGTAAGAATAATAAAGAAACTTAGCCACCATATAGGATTAAAAGAGAAGATAAAACTATATGATAAAAGTCCACCAACCATCATTCCACTACTAGCCACATGAGTACTGATTTTCCATTTAAAGTTTATAATGGAGCACAATATCATACATATAAGTGTAGCTACTATTATACCTGAAAGATATCTGGGTAGGTGCATCCTGTACATTGTAATAAGACATGCTACATAGCTCAATATGGTAAGTGCGTATGGTACAAATCGGTTCTTACGTATTGATAGTCCCTTAATACCCAAACCATTTATCTTTTGAAAGATAAAGATAGAGAACATAGGCATAAGCACAGTGAAACAGTAAATCATTCCCAATATAATGAGTTTATATTGTAAGGGCATGATTTTTAGGTATGTAAAAAAGAATAACAAAAAGAATGCTACCAGCGGCACCATGAAAGGAGTAAATATAGCTGATACTATACGTGACATTACAATAAGTGATTCCTTTCTCTTAAAATTATAACTTATTTGCTCAAGTTCTTCCATTTTATAATCTTCTTAATCGGGCTACAGGAATGTTTAGTTGTTGACGATATTTAGCTACTGTTCTTCTTGCTATAGGGTATCCTTTTTGCTTTAGAATCTCAGCCAACTCATCATCTGTATAAGGTTTTTTGCTCTCTTCACTATCAACACACCCCTTTAAAATTCTTTTTATCTCTCGTACTGATAACTCTTCTCCATCTTGTGTGATGTAACCATCACTAAAAAAATATTTTAACGGATAAATGCCATAATTTGTTTGTACATATTTGCTATTACTTACTCGTGAAATAGTAGAAATATCCAAATTAGTCTGTTCCGCTACATCTTTTAGTATCATTGGCTTAAGCAAAGACTCATCTCCTTCAATAAAAAAGGCTCTTTGAAGCTTAATTATCGACTGCATAGTTATGAGCAGGGTGTTTTGTCTCTGTTTTATTGCATTTATAAAACCTTGAGCAGCATCTACTTTCTGCTTAAGGAATAGAAAAGCATCTTTTGACTCTCTACTTTGATTACTTCTATTTTTTGTATACTCTTCCAACATATCCGTAAAGCTACGGCTTAATTGCAGAGAAGGAATATTATTATTGTTTAGAGAAAGATTTATTGTTCCATCTTCGAGAGTTTCGGCAATAAAATCGGGAATAATTTGTTGTAGATTCTTGCCTATAGATTCTCCAAGTGAACTTCCCGGACGAGGGTTAAGTTTTACAAGTTCGGATAAAGCTTGGTTATACTCTTCTTCACTTATCTCAAGTTTCTGAATTATCCTCTCACGCTTCTTGTTTTTAAACTCATCAAAGCATTTTTCGATAATCTTTTGCTGTAACTCAATATTTGTACTGTTACTCTTACGTTTAATCTGTAATAACAGACACTCTTGTAGAGTTCGAGCTCCTATACCTGCAGGATCGAAATCCTGAATTATTTTCAATACATCTTCTAACTCTGACTCGTCGGTATATATTCCTCTATATATTGCTAGCTCATCACTAATAGTTAGAAAATCCTTTCTCAGCAGACCATCATCATCAAGTGAGCCTATAATATATTCGGCTATTTTTCGTTTATCTTCAGATAAATCCTGCATGGCAAGTTGTTCTTTTAGTATTTCATAAAAAGAGACAACATCCGAGAATGG
>JAEZKJ010000163.1 GCA_023415545.1 Bacteroidota bacterium | reverse complement strand
TTGGGCAAGGTTCAAGCTTGCTTGGACTTCCCGGTGATTTTACCTCCCCTTCACGATTTGTTCGTGCAACTTTTTTCCAGTTATCAGCACCACAACATCCATCAGCAAAGGAGACAATTTTTCAAGCATTTCATATCTTGAATAATTTTGATATCCCAACGGGTGTACAATATCAGTGGGGGAAAGCTCCTTTAGATGTGCCAAGTGCCACTCAGTTTACTGCAGTTACTGACACCCGCAATGGAGTATTATATTATCGAACAATGTATAATAGTAATATACGTTGCATTGCTTTAAATAGCATTGATTTTAATAAAGTGCCTTATTATAGCATGCCATTGGATAGTGAAAAGAGTCAACCGGTGGAAGAAATAAAGATAAAATAAAAAATAAAAGGCTTAGATTAAATCTAAGCCTTTTTCTGTGATCCGCCTGGGGCTCGAACCCAGGACCCCAACATTAAAAGTGTTGTGCTCTACCTGCTGAGCTAGCGAATCTCCTATTAATTGCCCTTCTTTCGAATTGCGAGTGCAAAAGTAGTAGATTTTTTTGTAATATCCAAATCTTCTTATCTGTTTTTTTGACTTTATATAGTGGTTTTATATCTAACTATACTAGTTATCAGATGCTTGGTTATTTAAAAATTCTTCCTCTTTTCTTTTAATGTACCTTTGGTAATATGATAGTAACAGGCTTGTACATGGTAAAGCTATAATCATTCCTACAATTCCCAATAATGATCCCCATATTGAAAGAGATAAAAGAATAATAGCGGGATTTAGCCCGGTAATCTTTCCCATTACTTTTGGAACAATCAAAATATCTTGAATAAGTTGAACAACGCAGAACACAATTATCACACCAATCATTATTATCCAAAAGTTTTCACCTGTATCAGCTGCTTTTAATATAGCCAGTATGGTTACAGGAATAAATCCTAATAGTTGAAGATAAGGAACCAAATTGAGCAATCCAATAAACAGACCTAATCCTATAGCCAATGGGAAATCAATAATTAAAAATCCTATACAGAATAGTATACCGACACAAAAAGCCACAAGTGCTTGCCCTCTGAAGTATTTATTCATACCATTTTTTACATCGTTTACCACCTCTACACTTTTATCCCTGAACTTAGAAGGTACTAAAGCAATCCATCCTGTGGCTATCTCTTCATAATCGAGAAGGATGAAGAATGTGTATATAAGAATAAAGAATAGGTTTACTATACCCATTACAAGAGTAAAAGATTCGGATAGTATAAGCCAAATTTTAGGAGCTATCTCTTTTATAGTGTCACTAAAGTTCTCTTTATTTAATGCATTTTGAAGTGACTCTATGTTGATGTGATTGCTTACAAAGTTTTCTAAGGTTCCAGGTATTGAAGCTTGTCTATTACTTTCAGTAATGTAACCTGCAATGAGATCTTTAAATTTATAGAACTCCTCGATAATAGATGGAACAATTAGATATGATAATCCAGTTATAATAGCTGTTATTAATATAAATACAGATATTATGGCGAGCACTCTGTTTTTAAAGTGAAGTTTATGTTGAACAAAGTGTACCCATGGATATACCATGTACGCAATAAGCCATGCAATGAAGAAAGGGAGGAGGACACTACTTAAAATTTTTATCAGATATAATATTCCAACAATAATAATAGTGGTTAAAATACCTCTTATAAAGCTGTCAAAAGTTATTCTCTTCTGCATGGTAATAAAATTTATGATTTATCCTCTTCTGCTATGCTTTTCATATAACATCTACGACAGAGAGGTTCGTATGACTCTTTTTCTCCTAATAACACTCTTTTATCACTTTTTGTTATTCTATGTGATGCATAAGCTAAACTTCCACATTTCACGCAAATAGCATGAACCTTAGTGACTTCGTCGGCTATGGCACACAAAGCCGGCATGGGACCAAATGGAATTCGTTTAAAATCCATATCAAGTCCGGCGATAATAACTCTGACACCATTGTCGGCAAGTTGATTACATATATCTACAAGCCCCTCGTCGAAAAACTGAGCTTCGTCAATACCAACTACATCAATATTTGAAGAGAAAAGTAATATACTGGCTGAAGATTCCACCGGAGTAGATTGGATCGAGTTGTTATCATGCGAAACAACCTCTTCTTCTGAATATCTTGTGTCGAGTGCAGGTTTAAAAATCTCTACTCTCTGTTTAGCAAATTTTGCTCTTTTAAGTCTTCTTATTAACTCTTCAGTTTTGCCCGAGAACATTGAGCCACATATAACTTCTATTCTACCTCTTCTATGTGTCTCGTGTATATTATCTTCCGAAAAAATCACCATTACTTAAAAAATAAAGTTATTACTATTTGCAAAAATAGCATTTTACGCTAAAAATCATCAGCTACTTCCCTTTTTTATTGATAATAGAGATGTAAAGATGCAACTTCTGTTAAAAACTAGATAAATTATGCTTTCTAATACAAAAACTTTTTAACTTTGTCAAAATTCTAAATCAATAAAGAAGATTATGGGAAAACTGTTTGTCGTTCCAACTCCTGTTGGAAATCTTGAAGATATGACATTCAGAGCTATTCGTGTATTGAAAGAAGCTGATATGATACTTGCTGAGGACACTCGTACTTCGGGTATACTCCTTAAGCATTTTGAAATAAAAAATGTTTTGCAATCCCACCATAAATTTAATGAACATAAAAGTGTTGCCTCTATAGTTAATAGGATAAAGGGTGGTGAGAATATTGCTTTAATCTCTGATGCAGGGACTCCTGCTATTTCTGATCCAGGATTTTTGTTAGTGCGTGAATGTGTACGTAATGGCATTGATGTTCAATGTCTACCGGGAGCTACTGCTTTTGTTCCTGCGCTTGTATCTTCAGGTTTACCTAACGAAAAATTCTGTTTTGAAGGATTCTTGCCTCAGAAAAAGGGACGATTAACTCGTTTGACTCAGTTGCAGGAGGAGACAAGAACAATGATTTTCTATGAATCACCATATAGACTTTTAAAAACCCTTACTCAATTTGCTGAATTTTATGGAAACGACCGACCTGTATCAGTTTGTCGTGAAATTTCAAAAATTCATGAAGAGAGTGTAAGAGGAACCTTGGCTGAAGTAATAGAACATTTTACTGTTACTGAACCTAGGGGAGAGATTGTAATAGTCTTAGGTGGAAAAGAAAAATAAAAACAACTCTAATTATAAAAGAAAATGAAAAAGTTTTTGTTCTTATCTTTATGTGTTGCCATGTTGGCATCATGTAATAATGGAGCTCAACAAGATTCTCTAAAATCACAAAACGACTCTTTGTTAGTTGAACTATCAAATCGTGATGCTGAACTTGATGAGATTATGGGCTCGTTCAATGAAATCCAAGAGGGATTCCAACAAATTAATGAGGCTGAAAATCGTGTGGATTTACAAAAAGGCTCTGTTCAAGAGAACAGTACTTATGCAAATAAGATAAAAGAAGATATTCGTTTTATCAGTGAAAAGATGCAAGCTAACCGTGAGCAGATAGCTAAATTGGAAAAACAACTACAAAATTCTAAGTATAACTCTGCTCAATTGAAGAAAGCTATAGCAAATTTGACAACTGAACTTCAAGCAAAACAAGAACAGATTGAAACTCTTCAAGCTGAACTAGCTTCTAAGAATATTCGTATAGCTGAACTTGATGACGCAGTTGTTGGACTAAACCAAGATGTAGAGGACCTTACTGCTCAAAATGAGGCTAAAGCAGCAACTTTATCAAGTCAAGATAAAGCTCTTAATACAGCATGGTTTGTGTTTGGTACAAAATCGGAATTGAAAGATCAGAATATTATTCAAAAGGGTGATGTTCTTAAAAATGGTAACTTCAATAAAGATTACTTTACACAAATAGATATCCGTACTGATAGAGAGATTAAACTTTATGCTAAGAAAGCTGAACTACTTACTACTCATCCTGCAGGTTCATATGAGCTTGTAAAAGATGCAAAAGGACAGTTAGTATTAAAGATAACAAATCCAAATCAATTCTGGAGTGTATCTAGATATCTAGTTATCCAAGTAAAATAAAAGATAAAGAATAAATACTTTAGGGCTGTATTTCAATAAAGTACAGCCTTTTTTATTTTGATAATAAAACTTATATATAATGTATAGGAGCATATTTATAGATCTTGATGATACTTTGTGGGCATTTTCACAAAACTCTCACGATACTTTTGAACAGTTATACCAACATTTTAACTACGATCGCTTTTTCTCTTCGTTCAATCACTTTTATTCTTTATATATAAAGCGAAATCGGGAACTTTGGGTTGATTACGGGAATGGAAATATTTCAAAAGAGCATTTGAATAGAGAGAGGTTTAGTCATCCGTTAAAGATGGTTGGAATAAATGATAATGAACTGCCCAAGATGTTTAGTGAACTCTTCTTTAAAGAGGTTGCTTTAAAAGATAAACTCATGCCTGATACTATTGCAGCTTTAGAATATTTATATAAAAAGTATGACCTTTATATATTATCAAATGGGTTTCATGGCTTGCAACAGCAAAAAATGGAATCGTCTGGATTATGTAAATATTTTAAAGATATAATTCTTTCAGAAGATGCAGGCGTGCATAAACCTCATAAAGATATATTTGAATATGCACTTACCAAGACTAATTCGCAAGCTGAAAGTTCTATCATGATAGGTGATAGTTGGGAGAATGATATAGTCGGAGCACGTAATGCAGGATGGGCGCAAGGCTTTTACAATATAACTTCAAAAATCGAGTTTCCTTTTCAACCCACATTTATATTTGAAAGCTGGAGTGATATCTGTAAACATTTATAAAAATTTCA
>JAEZKJ010000133.1 GCA_023415545.1 Bacteroidota bacterium | reverse complement strand
ACTATTTTCTCTTCCTAACAAAGAGTTTTGTGAGGGAATTGGGAGCACCTGTGTAGCTGTTTTATAAGTTTTCATACCTCCAATCAAATTCCTTACATTGGTAAAACCATGTTGCAAAAGAATATTTGAGGCAAGATATCCTCTAAGTCCTACTCCACAGTATAACCAAATAGGTTTATCTTTTGCTATATCTCCCATCCTATCACGCATATCATCGAGAGGAATATTTATTGCACCATCAAGATGTCCTAGTGAATATTCATCAGCTGTACGCACATCGATAAGTGTTACTTTACTCAAATCGGCATCACGCAACTCTCTCCAATAAAGTGGATCCATTCTCTTTTCGAAAATATTTGTTGCTACATATCCGGCCACAGCCAATGGATCTTTAGCTGATGAATATGGAGGAGCATAAGCTTGCTCTATCTCTATTAAATCATATATTGTACCACCACGCTTTATAACTTGTGACGCTACATCTATTCGTTTATCTACTCCATCGTATCCTACACCTTGAACACTATATACCTTTCCTGTATTTTTGTCGAATGTAAGTTTTAAGGTCAAAGGATATGCATCAGGATAATACCCTGCATGAGAGTTTGGATGTACCGTAGCAGTTGAATATTCAACTCCATCCATCTTCAACCTCTTAGCGACAACACCTGTAAGTCCTACGGTAAGATCGAATACTTTTGCTATAGATGTGCCTATTGCTCCCTCATACTTTTTACTATTTCCATATACCATATTATCGGCTACAATACGGGCCTGACGGTTAGCCGGTCCGGCTAAATAATTCAACCATGGTTTACCTGTTAAAGGATGTGGGAACTCTATAGCATCACCGACAGCATAGATATCTTTATCAGAAGTCTGAAGATATTCATTCACTTTAATGCCTTTTGCTTCACCTATTTCTAATCCTGCTTGAACAGCCAGTTCAGTGTTTGGACGGACACCGATGGAGAGGATTACCATATCAGCATCAATTGTAACACCAGATTTAAGTAACACCCTTACACCACCATTTTCTCTCTTCTCGAACCCTGTAACTGTATTTTCAAGATACAAAGAAACGCCCTTTTCAATAAGATGTTGATGGATTATTGATGCCATCGAGAAATCAATTGGAGCCATAACTTGAGGGATCATCTCAACTATTGAAACATGAGCACCAACATTATGTAGATTTTCAGCCATCTCGAGCCCAATAAAACCTGCTCCTATTATTACAGCATCCTTGATAACATGTCTATTGATATAACTTTTAATTTTATCCGTATCCGCAACATTACGTAATGTAAATATCGACTCATTATCTATTCCATCGAGAGGAGGTACAAATGGATTAGCTCCGGGAGAAAGAAGAAGTTTATCGTAACTCTCTTCATAACTCTTCCCATCGGAGGTGACAACAGATACTTTTTTATTATCTCTATCAATAGATACTACTTTGGAAGATGTCCTAACATCAATGTTAAAGCGTTTTGAAAATGCTTGAGGTGTCTGAACAAAAAGTTTCGCCCTATCCTCGATTACTCCACCTATATAATATGGAAGTCCACAATTGGCATACGATATATATTCTCCCTTTTCAAAAAGTATGATTTCTACTTTTTCATCTATTCTTCTTAATCTGGCTGCTGCGGTTGCTCCACCTGCTACACCACCTACTATAATATACTTCATTATTTTAACCTTTTAATATTTTCCATTGAAACTATTGCAAATATACCATTTACTTTATCATAAACAAATTTTCCAGTGGAAAATATTTAATCAGATTAACTATTTAAATATTCTTTGCATTTCAGATAAATAATGTATCAATAGAAATATTTTAATATTACGCTAACCCCTCATTATTAATATATTAAAATTAAGAGTCAAAATGTTTTATAAAAAAGTGCTTTCAAGAGTTGCAGAAATCAAAATTATGCTCTACTTTTGCAACGCGTTTAAAAGATAACGCAACCATATTTTGGAAGGAAGTTTGGGTGAGTGGCTGAAACCACCAGTTTGCTAAACTGACGTACGGGTAACCGTACCGGGGGTTCGAATCCCCCAGCTTCCGCTTATGGTGCCTTCATCTAATGGTTAGGATACATGCCTCTCACGCATGACATACGGGTTCGATTCCCGTAGGCACTACTAAAGAGTGTTGATCAAAATTTTCTTGGTCAACACTCTTTTTTTATATTAATTATAATTGTTTTTCAACGAAACAAAGTATAAAGTATAGATAAAGCTGAATTGTTTTATAAACTAAATTATGGTTTATATGAATTAAACTATGGTTTATATAAATTAAAGTATAGTTTATATAGATTAAAGTATGGTTTATATGAATTATACTTTGATTTGAAAATTTCTACATAATCTTTTTGTAAAATATCAACTTTCCTATTCTAAATAATAGTTATCATAGGCAATATTGTTGCTCCTTTCAGCAGATAAGCAATGTAAAGATTTGCATAATTCAAAAAAACAGTATAAATTTGCACTGCGTTTGAGAGATATCGCAATAATTAATCAGGAAGGAAGTTTGGGTGAGTGG
>JAEZKJ010000049.1 GCA_023415545.1 Bacteroidota bacterium | reverse complement strand
AGTGATGTCACTACTTCAAAGTTGAAAAATGCTACACTAACTACTATCACAATGAAGGATAAAGTTTATCCTTTTATTGTAAAGGTAATTTACAAAGCATTTGATAAATCAGATGTAATTGAGACATGGACTGAAATAACAAATAATGAGAAAAAGCCTGTTATATTAAGAAAATTTGCTTCCGCATATCTGCCTATCCGACGTGGTGAAGTATGGCTTTCACATCTTCATGGAGCTTGGGCTGATGAGGGTAAACTTGTTCAAGAGGAACTCAATCCCGGAATGTTAGTAATAAAAAATAAAGATGGAGTAAGAAATTCACAGACTGACCATGGTGAAGTAATGTTTTCATTAGATGGGAAACCTCAGGAAGATAATGGCAGAGTAATTGGTGCTGCTCTTTGTTGGAGTGGAAACTATAAATTGAGTATAGATACAGATAATAAAAGACAACATCACTTTATTGCCGGCATAAATGAGGAGAATTCAGAATATAAACTTATGCCTAAAGAGACTTTTATTACTCCGGAACTTGCTTTGACATATAGCAATAATGGATTAAGTGGAGCAAGTCGTAATTTTCATAAATGGGCTCGAGTGGATGGAAAACTTTATAATGGAGAGAAACTTCGTGATATATTATTGAATAGTTGGGAAGGTGTTTATTTTGATATTAATGAGGAAGGTATGGACCAGATGATGGGTGATATCTCATCAATGGGTGGTGAACTTTTCGTTATGGATGATGGATGGTTTGGTAAAAAATATCCTAGAATAAATGATAAAAGTTCGTTAGGTGATTGGATTGTAGATAAAAATAAACTTCCTAATGGTGTACCTGGATTAGTAAACAGTGCAAAAAAACATGGAATAAAGTTTGGTATTTGGATCGAACCTGAAATGACTAATACAGTAAGTGAACTTTATGAAAAACATCCTGATTGGGTTATACAACAAACTAATCGTCCACTTCGTACAGGTAGGGGAGGAAGTCAGCTTGTTTTAGATGTTTCAAATCCAAAGGTTCAAGATTTTATATTCAGTATCGTTGATAACTTAATGAAGGAAAATCCTGATCTGTATTACATTAAATGGGATGCAAATATGAGTGTTGCTAACTGGGGATCAACTTATCTTACAGCCGACAAACAGTCACATCTTATGATTGACTATCATAGAGGATTGAAAAAAGTTTTAGAGAGAATTCGTGCAAAATATCCTGATCTAGTAATACAAGCATGTGCCAGTGGTGGAGGACGTGCAACATATGGTCTACTACCATATTTCGATGAATTTTGGGTTAGTGATGATACCGATGCTCTTCAAAGGATATATATGCAGTGGGGTACTTCATACTTCTTCCCTTCGGCTGCTATGGCTAGTCATGTCAGTGCAGCTCCAAATCATCAAACAGGAAGAATTATTCCTATAAAGTTCCGTTTTGATGTTGCTATGACAGGGCGTCTTGGCATGGAAATTCAACCTAAAAATATGACTGAGAAGGAGAAAGAGTTTTCTAAAAAAGCTATTCAAGGATATAAAGAAATTCGCCCTATTGTACAACAAGGTGATCTTTACAGATTAATATCTCCATATGATAAAAAAGGAGTTTCATCACTCATGTATAGCACTGAAGATAAAAGTGAGGCTGTTTTCTTCGCTTATAAACTAGAGCATTTCCATAATCAGGTTATACCAAGATTCACAATGAAAGGACTTGATCCCGATAAAACATATTTGATAACAGAGATGAATGTTGAGGAAAAACCTATTTCACTAAATGGAAAGAAAATTAAAGGTTCTATTCTTATGAAACAAGGAGTTGAACTACCTTTAAATGGTGAATATGCAAGCCATGTTCTAAAACTAAAAGCTATTTAAAAAGTTTTCTGGGTATCTAAAAAAAATCTTTTTAATTAATAATACCATATTTAATTAAGCCCCAAAAGTTTGTCAAAACTTTTGGGGCTTATATCTTAAACTTTGAACTATACTTTAATCATATTCTAACCGGCATATTTCTTTATGAATATGACTTTTGTGAGCGCCTTATATAAATTATGACAGCCTAAAAACTTCTTCCTTTAAAAATATTTGAGTTCTCGAGTGGAATTATTGATCCACGCATAGTCATTCTATTTGAGTTGAAATTAGGGTTAATATCAGCTGTAGCTATATTTGAACCATTGCTCATTCGAATTAGAACTTGCGCTGATATCCCTATACCTTGAACTGACATGGATAAAGTGAGGTTACCATGTTTATCATATCTGATTTCATACTTCGATGGAGTTCCATCAACAGTAATACCGCCAAGACCATTAGGGCCTAATCGTGCTCCGGCAAAAGCAATTTGTACAGTTGCTTTATTGTCGTCTACTGAAACAAAATTAGTTGTAGATGTGACATATGTGCTTTGTCCATATTTAAACATTATCCTATCTGCTTCAAGGACAAAACATTTGTTTTCAATAGCATCTTTTGCTTGATTGAAAAGACGCATATTCAACTCTTTTTCTGCGGCTTTCCTCTCTTCTTTACTCATTTTTTGCTTTTTTTGAGCAAGAGCAACAGCTGATGTACAGAATATTCCAATTAACAAAAGGTAAATGAATCGTTTCATAACTAGTGGATTTATATTATGAAAAACAACACATTTACCTTTATATTTGTTTATTATGCTTATAAATAAGAGTATTAATAAAGCGATTTTATTTCTGCTCCTTTATAATAGTGCAATAATATTTTATCGTATGTATAACCCTTTTCACCCATCACAGCTGCACCTATCTGACACAGTCCTACGCCATGTCCCCAACCGGCACCTTTGAGAATGAACTTATTAGGTATACCATCTTTAATATCTTCTTTATCGACAACAAAAGCGGAACTGAATAGATGAGTTTTTGATAATACACGACGTATCTCTAACTCTTTTCCAATGATCATACTCTTGTTTGTCCCTACAATTTTAAGTTTACATATTCTACCCGATTTACCTCTTTCAATAGGTATAAGGTCAATTATATCTCCATAATCGGATTTTGTATTTTCGCGAATAAGCTCAGATATTTCTTCTTGTGAATAGTTAACATTCCAACGATAAAAATCGGTGGTCTCTTGGTCGTAGTTGTTTAAAATCTGTGAAATAACCTCTTTATCATTAGTATTACAAAATGCTTCAGGCTCATTCCTAATCCATTTATCTGCATTCTCTTCAATAGTAAGATCGGGGATTATTTCATTTTCTGAATGTTCATTATCTCGGATAGCAGTTAAATAAGGATATTTTTTGTTCTCCCAACAATATTCGAACTCCTCACTTACTCCTCCACAACATTTTGAAAAACGTGCATCACAAATGTTCTCTCCATGTAGAAGAAGTTCTCCTCTAGTCTGTTCAACAGCTTTTACAACCATCTCATTTGATGCTTTTGTAATACCTTGGTATCTTTGACAATGGTCATCTGCGCAAACATCAAATATAGTATGGTCTTCTCTGTCATACCATCTGATGTATTCGTTATCAGTTTTTGTAATCGAGAAGAAACCACTATCTTTTTTCTCCAATGCTTTTCTCTTCTTAATTTGAGCTAAAAGCCAACTTCGTGAAATAACAGCATGAGCTTTTAGAAACTCTAATGATGATGTAGCATTCATTTCCGAGGAAATAACGCTAATTAAATAATCTTCAGCTGGAATAGTGTTTATAGCAGTGATTTTCCCTTCATCAACGACAAGTTTTAAAGTTCCCATAAAACTTTGCGTCTCTTGTCTTTCCCAATGAAAATTAATCCCTATTGTTACATCATATAAAGAAAAAAATGAGTCTTTTTCTTGGGGAGTAAATGTTAACTCTTTATATAGATTGTTGTTCCACAGAATACCTCCTTCACTGAATAAAACAACTTGGTTCCCACTCACTGTCTCTCCTTTTGCTGAAAAGAGACCATTCAATGAGAAGTGTATTTCCTGTGCATTAACTATTCCTATACTTATTTCAGGCTCTTTCATTTTGTATTGTTATTTTATGTTATCGAGTATTGTTTTTAGTGTGTCGTTGTCTATTCCTACCTCCTTTATTATATCTTTAATTCTGTCGGTAGTAGTATTGTTATAATCATCAGCATTTATCGTGATTATTACTCCTGCCATATCAAGAGCCCCTGGACTGATTAATAAATTATCCCTTCTTTCACTATAGTAACAGTCGGGTCTGTGTTTGCTTCTTGGAATAAATATTGTAAAGAACCTTTTTGTGTTTTTTTGTGAAATACTTTCACTCCAAGTAAATATATTAAACATATCAGCTCCAACTCCTCTGCTTATGGCTTTTTGAAAGTCATTGAATAATTCACACATTAAATCTATTGAGTTTCCTATAGTTATGAATATAGGGGTAAGATACGTTTCGCAAAGATATAATGATGCAAATCCATCTGTTGATTCGGATCTAAATTTGCTTTTTATTCTTATCAACTCATCATTTCGAGAGTGTTCTTCAATGTTTTTGCATAAAGGTATATCCTTCATTATAGCACCTTGAAAATGAAAATGATCAGGTGCTGAAGCCCCACACTTTGCTCCGTTATAGAAAATAGCATATCCGGGTATAATTTCACTCAAACCTATCATGTCGCGATACTCTTTTTCTTGGATGAATTGTTCGGTATGTGTGATGGCAGGTATTGTAATATGTCCCGGCAAAATAGGGTATGGGTTTATACATACGTTGTAATCTCTATTCCCTTTAATATAATAATGCAACTGTTCCTTAGGTTGATTTTTTGCGCAAAGGAAACATTCCCTTTTGCTTAAACTCTCTTCGTCAAGTTTTGCAGATGTTGATATAGCTCTTTTATTATTGTATTGAACTTCAACTTCATATCCATTAATGGAAAGAGCTTTTGTCTTAATTTTTGATAGATCACCATGATTTTCTTCAGCTAAAGGCCAAGTCCTAAGTTGTCCTTTTATGAACTTATCAACATCAAAAAAAGAGGTGCTATCTATGTCTAAAACTGAGTGGTGTTTTTTATTTAACTCAATTCTTGACTTCATTTCTAGCGAACGTAAGCTATCTTTATATTTGTTGTTTACATTAACCTGCTCAATAGAGAGAGCAGAATCCGAATTACCTTCCCATCTACGGCATAGATAGAGTATTTCGTATATTCTTCCTATTCTATATTCTCTCGATATTCTTAGCCCTAAAGCATAATCTTCACCATAGCTTACATTAGGTATGCCAATATAGCGAAGCAGAGTAGTAGAAAAGGCTCTTGGAGCTCCAAGGCCATTAATTCTTAAAGCATTATTACGTCCGTTCTCTTCACTCCACTCTTTATGATCTATAATTCCAGGAGGAATGGTATTCAACTTGAAATCTGTCATGTTATATGTACCAATTACCATGGCACAATTTTCTCTATAAAAGCAATCTACGATTTCCTGTAAAGTGTTTTCTGAACTATACAGATCGTCACTATCTAGTTGGACAGCAAAACGTCCACATCTTTTATCGTTTATAGCAAGATCCCAGCATCCTCCTATACCAAGATCATCTCTTTTAGGAATGATATGTACAATCTTTTCATCTTTACAACTCCTTATTATTTCAGTAGTGTTGTCAGTAGAATTATTGTCAACTACAATAATATTAAATTTGAAATTGGTGTTTTGACTTATTGCTGATTCTATTGCATCTTTAATAGTTCTTTCCCTATTTCTTACAGGAATTATTATAGAGGCTTCAACAGGAAATTTTCCCTCGTTAAGATCAATCTCATTATAGCTAGGAAATAGTTTAGCATCTATATCTGTAAGATAATCGGTAAAAACTTTTTCCATATCGATCTGTACTTCACGATTTCTAGGATTTACATAATCAAACTGTTTCTCACCGGAAGTACGATTGTCGGACTCGTATTGAGTATATAGATATTCATTGATGTGTACTATTTCCGATACTCTTGATGTGTAAAGTCTAAAGTAATAAAATGAAGAGTAGGGGTAAGTGTAATCTATATTCATAGATTTTACACTCTCTTTTAATAACTCACTTTTCACCATTACAAGTGGACCAAAATCAAAGTCATCCCTTACACTTCCTATTTGATAATCGATAACAGGATGTTTTTTTGTTTCTCCATTTTTTATCTCGTAAAAGTCGGAATAAACAAATCCTGTTCTATCATTCTGTAAATAGTCAATCATTCGTTTTAACCCTTTATAAGCTATATGTAAAGGGGTCTGTTTTGTTTGAATTAATGAGTATTTTGTAGTTGATAGTTCAGCTATTTTTTCATAAGTATCTTTAGAAAAGGGGGTGATGCATTTAATAATTTCGCAACCTTCTAAATGTTGCTCTTCGAAATTTTTAGAAGAAATAATGAAAACTTTATTGACTACTTCTTCTTTAAGAAGTTCACAGGCAACGTCATAAGTTAATTTATCGCTATCTAAAATGAAACAATTTACTGAATCTTTCATTTTTATTTTATTTAAGATAAACAAAGATAATTAAAAAGAAATCATATGAAAACAAATAAACTTAATTATAAGTAGCTAAATATAAAGAAGATTAGGTTTATTATTGCATATATTTTTTTATAACTGATGGCTTTTGTCTATATTTGTAGATATTTTACTATAAATTTTTGAATGGATACAACTAAAACATCATTAGTAGGTAAGACTTTATCCGAACTTCAGATAATAGCTGAGAATCTTGGTTTGCCTAAATTTGCAGCCAAACAGATAGCTTCTTGGCTATATGTAAAGAGAGTAAAGTCGATAGATGAAATGACTAATCTTTCATTGAAAGCACGAAATGCTTTAAATGAAAGTTATCAAGTGGGCCTGTCAGCCCCTGTGGAGGAGATGAGATCTATTGATGGAACAGCTAAATATCTTTTTAAAACTCCTCAGAATCATTTTATAGAAGCGGTTTATATTCCGGATAACGATAGAGCCACACTATGTGTCTCCTCCCAAGTAGGATGTAAAATGGGATGTAAGTTCTGTATGACAGGACGTCAAGGTTATACTGCAAGCCTCTCTGCAAATCAAATAATAAATCAAATTTTTTCTATCCCTGAAAGTGATAAACTAACAAATATCGTGTTTATGGGAATGGGTGAACCTTTTGATAACCTCGATGAGGTTCTTAAGGCACTCGAAATTATGACTTCGGATTATGGATGCGCATGGAGCCCTAAACGAATAACTGTATCTACTGTAGGATTGAAAAAAGGACTTGAAAGATTTTTAAATGAAAGTGATTGTCATCTGGCTGTGAGCATGCATTCACCTATACCTTCACAAAGAAGAGAGATGATGCCGGCCGAGATTGCTTTCTCAATTAAAGATATTGTTGAGGTTCTTAAAAAATATGATTTCAGTAAGCAAAGACGTCTTTCTTTTGAATATATCATATTCAATAAGATGAATGATTCACTTGTTTACGCTAAGGAGATTGTAAAGTTGGTAAAAGGTTTGGATTGTAGAGTAAATCTTATCCGATTCCATGAGATACCAGACTCTGAATTTGCACCTTCGGATATGGAAAGTATCGTTACTTTCCGTGACTATCTAACTCAACATGGTGTCTTTACAACAATAAGGGCATCACGTGGTGAAGATATTTTCGCTGCATGTGGTATGCTTTCAACTGCAGAAAAAGAGAAAGAAAAAGCAAAAGAGAAAAATATTAACTGATTACAAAAACAAGAGATTTTATGAAAAGAGTAACTCTTTATTTATGTATGCTTATAGTTATGACGCTAGTTGTGTCATGTAAGAAAGATGGTAAAACTCTCTTTACCCCAACATCGAGCGGTCGTCCTTACGAAGTGCTTGTTGTAGTTAACAAAGCTCAGTGGGAAAAACCTGTTGGAAGAGCTCTATTTGATGTACTTGATAAGGATGTTCCCGGTCTTCCTCAATCCGAAAGATCTTTTCGTATCTCAACTGTTTCACCTGACAAATTTGATAGAACTTTCAAGATATTCCGAAATATCATAATTGTAGATATACAAGATATTTATTCAAAACCAAAAATAAAGTTCTCAAAAGATGTTTATGCTTCTCCTCAAATAATTATGACTATTCAAGCTCCTGATGAAGAGAGCTTCCAAAACTATGTTCAAAAAAATGGGCAGGTTATCATTGATTTCTTTGTCAAAACTGAGATGAATCGTCAGATAAATAATCTTAGAGAAAAACATAGTCTTCCTGTTGAGGCTAAAGTAAAAAGCATGTTCGATGTTGATGTTTGGATCCCTACTGAACTAGAAAAATATAAACTAGGTAAAGATTTTCTTTGGGCATCGAGTGATGGTGCTTCAGTTAATATGAACTTTGTGATTTACTCATTCCCTTACACTGATAAAGATACTTTCTCTAAGGAATATTTTATCAATAAACGTGACTCAGTGATGAAGATAAACATTCCTGGAGAGCGTGAGGGTATGTATATGGCTACCGACTCAATGTTTGTAGATGTTAAAGATATCGTTGTAAAAGGAGATTATGCTTTTGAGGCACGTGGATTATGGCAGATGGAGAATGACATGATGGGTGGTCCTTTTGTATCTCATTCACGCGTTGATAGAGCAAATGGAAGAGTTATTGTTGTTGAAGGTTTTATTTATTCTCCTGATAAATTAAAGAGAAATGTAATGCGACTAATGGAAGCATCTCTTTACACTTTGCAATTACCAAATGAGAAAAGTGATAGAGAAATTCCTGTCGGAGAAAATATGAGTGAGGAGAAAAAATAAGAATAAAACAATGAGAATAGATAAAATCTATATAATCTATATATATGGAAAATAAAAAAATAATCGTTGGTATTACTCATGGTGATATCAATGGAATAGGTTACGAGGTGATACTTAAAACGTTTTCAGATAATACAATGTTTGAACTTTGTACACCTGTGATATACGGCTCACCTAAAGTTGCTGCATATCATAGAAAAAGTATGGATATAGATGCCAGTTTTAGTATTATCAACTCATCAAATGAAATACAACATGATAGATTGAATATCATAAATTGTTGCGATGATGACTTGAAAGTTGAGGTAGGTAAACCAACTCCTGAGTCAGGTAAAGCTGCTCTTGATGCTCTAGAGAGAGCTTTAGAGGATTTTAAAAAAGGAGCTATTGATGTTATTGTTACCGCACCAATAAACAAACATACCATACAGTCGGAAGAATTCAATTTCCCCGGACATACCGAGTATATTGAAAATAGAGTAGGTGATGGGGCAAAATCTTTAATGATTTTACTTAAAAATGATTTTCGTGTGGCGCTAGTGACAGGTCATATTCCAGTAAAAGATATTGTTCCTACATTAACAAAAGATTTAATTAAAGAGAAAATAGATATTTTCAACCACTCTTTAAAAGTAGATTTTGGTATAGGAGCACCTAGAATAGCTTTGTTCTCTTTAAATCCACATGCCGGTGACAATGGACTTCTTGGAAATGAAGAGGAGGAGATTATAAAACCAGCTATTGAAGAGATGTCTAAAAAAGGTGTTCTCTGCTTTGGACCATATCCGGCAGATGGATTTATGGGCTCAGGAAACTTTACACATTTTGATGGAATATTAGCTATGTACCATGATCAGGGGCTTGTCCCATTCAAATCTTTATATATGGATGATGGTGTAAACTTTACTGCAGGTTTGCCAATAGTACGTACCTCTCCGGCTCATGGTATTGCATATGATATTGCAGGATTGGGAGAGGCTTCTGAAAATTCGTTCCGTCAGGCAATTTATGTGGCTATAGATGTATATAGAAATAGAAAAATTGAGAAAGAAATCTCTGCTCATCCTCTCAAAAAACAGTATTATGAAAAGCGTGATGACAGTGATAAATTGAAGTTAGATATAATAGAAGAAGAATAGAATAATGAAGTTTGCTATAATTGCAGCTGGTGAAGGGTCTAGATTGACACAAGAAGGAGTAAAACTACCAAAACCACTAACGGTGTTAGCCGGAAAAGCTATGATAGAGCGACTTATTCGCATTTTTATTGATAATAATGCCGACGAGATAGTTGTCATAGTTAATGAGGAAAACGTATTGACTAAAAAATTCCTTGAAGAGTTAAAGGGGAAATTAAATATACCTCTTACTCTTGTTGTGAAAACAACCCCTAGCTCTATGCATAGTTTCTTTGAATTGAGTAAATATATGGATGGTGACAAGTTTTGTTTAACTACCGTAGATACTATTTTCAAGGAAGATGAGTTTAAAAGGTATATATCCGATTTTAAAAATATTGAGTGTGATGGACTGATGGGTGTTACTGACTATATCGATGATGAGAAACCTCTATATGTTGCTACTGATGAGGAACTTAATGTTACCGGTTTCTTCGACAAAAATGATTGTGGATGTAAACATATATCAGGTGGTATATATTGTCTTGGCCCTAAAGCTATTGATGTCCTGAATGTATGCATTGATAACGGAGTATCAAGAATGAGAAACTTTCAACGTGCTTTAGTTGAAAATGGACTTATACTAAAAGCTTGGCCTTTTAAAAAGATTATTGATGTAGACCATGCTGAAGATATAGTAAAAGCTGAACTGTTTTTATCGGATAAAGAATAAAATTATGGAGAAAGAAAATAGTTTAGTAAAACCATTAAGAATAGTGGCAATAAGCCGAGGAAGTGAATTTTCTCCTAACCACATAAATAATGACGAGCAAATTTTTTGTGAGGTAATTAATAACCTTAAAAAACTTGGTGTTAAAAGTAGGGTCGTTAATGAAAAAGAGTTTGTTGATGAAAGGATAGAGTGTGACTTGGTTTACGGCATGGTTCGTGAAAAAAAATGTTTAGAACGACTAAAACTTTTAGAAGAAGAAGGGGTTACTGTTATTAATTCTGCTTTTGGAATAGAAAATTGTTGCCGAGATAGTATGACTAAACTACTATTGGAAAACAATATTCCACATCCACAAAGCTTGATTTTCAATATCAATAAAAAACATACTCACAAAAATTTCCCTTGCTGGGTAAAGAGAGGTGACTCGCATGCTATGGTTAAGCAGGATGTTGTTTATGTGCAAAATCTTGAGGAGTACGAAACGGTAATAGAAGATTTTAAATCACGTGGCATAAAAACCGTTGTAATCAATGAGCATTTGCAAGGTGATTTAATAAAATTTTACGGAGTTAAAGATACCGATTTCTTCTACTGGTTTTATCCATCGCCATGTTCACATAGTAAGTTTGGACTTGAGAAAATTAATGGAGTTGCCAAAGGTTATGAATTTTCTCTTTCCGATTTAAAGAAATATAGTGATATGGCTGCACAGGTCCTTAATGTTCCAATTTATGGAGGCGACTGTGTTGTGTCAAGAAAAGGCAACATTCGTATCATAGATTTTAATGATTGGCCAAGTTTTGCTCGTTGTCGTGTAGAGGCAGGAGAGAAGATTGCAGAGTATATTTTTGACAAGATAAATAAGTTAAGAGGTTAAAAAATGAATCATGACAAAACAGCTAAAGGTTTAAAGGCATCCTTTAAATCTATGGACACAGAAGAATTTCTAGATATATATTTCAATCGCCCGGTAGGATATGTCTGGGCGCTTTTCTTTCAAAGGTTGAATGTTCATCCAAATGTCGTAACAATTTTTTCTATAATATTAGGTGTTGCTGCAGGTATTATGTTCTATTATCCTGATATGAAACACACTCTTTTGGGTATTTTCTTCCTAATGTGGGCTAATCATTTCGATAGTTGCGATGGGCAACTTGCCCGTATGACAGGAAAGAAGACTCGATGGGGGCGTATTCTTGATGGCTTTGCCGGAGATGTTTGGTTTGTTACTATATATGCAGCTATTTGTTTTCGCCTTATGGGTCAGAATATCCCGTTTATTGAAGGTGATGTGAAATGGGGTGTTTATATATGGCTTTTAGCTTTCATTGCAGGAACACTTTGTCATAGTAAGCAGTGTACACTAGCCGATTATTATAGAAACATTCATCTTTATTTCCTTAAAGGTAACTCGGGTAGTGAGTTGGATAACTTTAAACAACAAAGAGAACTGTTCTCCTCTCTACCATGGAAGAAAAATTTTTGGTGGAAAATTTTCCTCTATTTTTATGGAAATTACACACGCCAACAGGAACAAATGACTCCTTATTTTCAACAATTTTATTCAAAAGTAAAAGGATATGGTGAAAACATTCCTAACGATTTAAAAGAAGATTTCTTAAAAGGAAGCCGTCCTCTTATGAAATATACTAATATATTAACTTTTAATACACGTGCTATTGCTTTATATATTAGTATGATTGTAGGTCAACCATGGCTATACTTTATATTTGAAATTGTTGTAATGAGTGCAATATTTATATACATGCACTATCGACACGAAAAACTTAGTATCTCACTCTATTATAAATATTTTAAAGGTGAAAAATAAATATAGAAATATATTTCTCTTTTTTGGTTTAGCTGCTATAGCAATTATGTTCCTTACATTCGACATGGAATATGAGGAGTTGTGGCATAATCTTAAAAGAGCTGGTTTATGGTTACCGGCAGTAATTGGTTTATGGATAATAATATATCTCTTTAATACATTATCATGGTATATTATTATACGCGATGGTGAAAAAGGATCTCCTATACCTTTTTGGAAAGTTTATAAACTTACTGTCTCAGGATTTGCACTCAATTATGCTACACCTGTCGGACTTATGGGGGGTGAGCCATATCGAATTATGGAGTTAACACCTTATACAGGAGCAAGTAAAGCTACTTCATCCGTAATACTTTATGTGATGATGCATATCTTTTCACATTTTTGTTTCTGGTTTTTTTCCATATTCTTATATATCGTTCTTTGTCCGGTGAATCTATTTATGGGCTCTATTCTTACTATAGTTGGAGTTTGCTGTATTATTGCTATCTATTTTTTTATGAAAGGATATAAAAATGGTATGGCAGTAAAGAGTTTAAGGATAATGAGTAAAATACCATTTATTAAAAAATGGGCTTCTAACTTTTTGGAGAATAAATATGAAACTTTAGCTAGAATAGATTCACAGATAGCCGATTTGCATAATCAAAGAAAAACCACTTTTTATGTATCTCTTTTATGTGAGTTTATGGCACGTATAATAGGTTGTCTGGAGGTATATTTTATTCTAAATATTCTTACATCGGATGTAAATTTTGCTTCGTGTATTCTCATTATGGCATTTACATCACTTTTTGCTAATCTTTTCTTTTTCTCTCCTATGCAATTAGGAGCTCGAGAAGGTGGCTTTGCTTTGGCAACAGGTGGTTTAGCTATTTCAGGAGCTTTTGGTATTTACACGGCATTAATAACACGAGTACGTGAACTGGTGTGGATATGTATTGGCGTATTTCTTATGAAAATAGCTAATGGAACGAATGATAAAAAACAGTATTTAAATGAATAAGATAGGTATTAAAGGAATAATATTCGACTTTGGTGGTACTATTGATACAAATAGTATCCATTGGGCTGAGGTTTTGTGGAAATATTATAAAGAGTGCAATGCACCTGTAGAATATGAAGATTTTCGTAAGGCTTATGTTTTTGCTGAGAGAGCTTTTGCTAAATATCCATATATTCAACCAAATCATAACTTCTTGGATTTACTTAGAATAAAGGTAAATTTGGAATTGGAATATCTTCTTTCTGAACATATTATTGATATGGATGTTCAAGCATTACATAAATTGGCTAACGATATTGCTGAAGGTTGCTATGGATTTGTGTTAGATGTTCTTAGTGTAACACGTCCTATTATTGATGAACTATCTAAACATTATCCATTGGTACTAGTATCCAACTTCTATGGAAATATAGAGACTATTCTTGCCGATTTTAAACTAGATTCTTATTTTAAATCTATAGTTGAGTCATCAGTTGTTGGTGTACGTAAACCCGATCCTGCTATATACCAATTAGGAGTAAACGCTATTAAACTTCCTGCAGAAGAAGTACTTGTTGTAGGTGATTCATTCTCAAAAGATGTTGTACCAGCAAAGAAAGTAGGATGCAAAGTAGCTTGGCTTGAAGGAAAAGGGTGGGGTAACGAAGAGATAGATAGCTCATTACCCGATTTTATTATAAACGATTTTAAACAATTATCTGCTATATTATTAGACTAACGAGATGAAACAGGATAAACACGCATTAGTGGCAGGCAAATATCTATTGCCATTTATATTAGTTACTTCTCTATTCTTTTTGTGGGGATTCGCTCGCTCAATTTTGGATGTACTAAACAAACACTTTCAAGATGATTTAGATATAACAAAAACCCATTCAGCAATGATTCAGGTTATGTTTTATCTTGGCTATTTTATTATGGCTATACCGGCCGGCCTATTTATAACAAAATATGGCTATAGAAGAGGAGTAGTGGTAGGATTATTACTTTTTTCTCTAGGCTCATTCTTTTTTATTCCTGGAGAGATGTTGATGTCATTTAATTTCTTCTTATTTTCACTATTTGTTATAGCATGTGGTCTTGTCTTTCTTGAAATAGCTGCTAACCCATATATGACAAAACTTGGTAACTCCTCGACAGCAGCTAGCCGCTTGAATCTAGCACAATCATTCAATGGCTTAGGATGTATTTGTGGACCATTGATAGGAGTAGCTATACTTTTCTCTGATGATAATTCAACTTCATTGTCAATCCCATATTCAGTTATGGGCCTTTTAGTGCTGTTATTTGCCTTTATTTTTTCGCGAGTAAATCTACCCGAAATTGTAAGTGAGGAGAGTGAAGAAGTTGTTGAGGTTAAAAATGTGTGGAGAGACAGAATGTTTGTTCTCGGTATAATTACTCTATTTGCATATGAGATAGCTGAAATATCTATAAATAGTTTCTTTATTAATTATGCTGTCGATGATAATTTTATGAGTGCAAAAGATGCAGCTTTATTTTTATCATTTGGAGGATTAGGACTATTTATGCTTGGACGTTTTGCCGGTAGTTGGATTATGAGTCGCATTGATGCTCAGAAAGTTCTCTTGGTATGTGGCATTATGACTGTGATATCCACCTTTATTATAGTGATAGATTTAGGTTTAATCTCCAAAATAGGACTACTAGGAATTTATGTTTTCGAGTCGATAATGTTCCCTACAATTTTTGCTTTATCATTAAAAAATTTGGGTACATTGACTAAAAAAGCCTCTTCATATCTTATGATGACTCCTATTGGAGGAGCAGTAGGACCACTGTTAATGGGCTATGTAGCCGACAACACATCTATGTCATTATCATTCATAGTACCATTATTCGGATTTATTGTTGTTATGCTATATGCCTTTATAATAAATAAAAAACAGCTCTAATATTAGAGCTGTTTTGGATGTAAATTACTATTTTTTATTATATCCCATATATCCTCTTCACTACCCGAAAAAGGTCCATGATGTTCCAACTTTAATGTTGACATTGCTGCAGCAAAGCATCCCGCTTCATCATAAGGAGCACCTTGATTTCGCAAATACAGATATCCTGAAACGTAGGTGTCACCACATCCAGTTGCATCAACAACTTTCCTTGGTGGGTAAGCCGGTATCTGATAAAATTTATTTTCGGCATAAATTAGTGAGCCAAGACTTCCTAATGTTATTAAAACTTCTTTTACGCCCCAACCTGATAATATTTTAGCAGCTTCTTTAGCATCTTTAGAACCGGTAAGCACTTCCATCTCATGTTCATTGACTTTTAAAATATCAATATATTTAAGAGCTTCGATTTTATCATCCCAGTCAATGGCATAAACATTTTCACCTCTTACCTCTCTTAAATACCCTTGAGCATCGACAGCAAGAATTCCTTTTGTGGATAAATATTTTACTACATCAAGTGAAAAATCATCCGCCAAAAGACTACCAAGATGGAATATGTTTGCTTCAACATTTTTTAATCCTTCTATAGTAAAAGGATCAGCTTTAGCTAATACTCTTTGTCTGCGCTCATCTTGATTGTGCCCATATATATTCTCAAAATACACAGTATTTTTACTAGGAATAACTTTAACATCTATTCCCTTTGCTCTAATATCTTCTACAGCTTTTATCTCCGAGTGAGCTAGTGAAGTGACTAATTTATAGTGTTTTATGTCATTTAAACAACTTATGCCATGCGAGAAATAATAGGAAGTACCTCCAGGCATGTAAGTAATTTTTTCAGGTGTTACAATCTTATCTAATGTTATGTGGCCTATGCAACAAATATTATTCATTTTATTGATTAATCTGATTTTTCAACAAAAGTAGCAAAAAAACTAATAAAATTATATTAGTTTTCAAAAGAAGATGTAACTTTGATTTTATTGTCTTAATCAAAAGTTTAGATAATACTATAAAAACAAAAAAACTCGAATGGAAAAAATTATTGTAAAACCGGCAACCGGTAAATTGGGCGTACTATGCGTAGGCTTAGGCGCTGTGACTTCTACATTTATTACAGGTGTTCTTATGGCTAGAAAAGGATTAACAAAACCTGTAGGTTCTATGACTCAGTATGACAAAATTAGAGTCGGTAAAGGTTCAAATAAAAAATACTTGCATTATGGTGAGATTGTACCTTTAGCCGATCTTAATAGCATTGTCTTTGGTGCATGGGATGTTTTTCCTGCAAATGCTTATGAATCAGCTATTAATTGTGAAGTCCTCAAGGAAAAGGATATTAATCCGGTAAAAGATGAACTAGTTCAGATTGTTCCAATGAAAGCAGCGTTTGATCATAATTACGCTAATCGTCTGAATGGAACAAATGTAAAAGATTGCCAAACACGTTGGGATATGGCTCAACAGATTCGTGAAGATATCAGGAATTTTAAAGAGCAAAACAATTGTGATCGTATTGTGGTTATCTGGGCAGCATCAACAGAAATTTATGTTCCGATTGATGAAGAAGTACATGGCTCACTAAAAGCGTTAGAGGAAGCTATGAAAGCTAATAATACACAAAAAATTGC
>JAEZKJ010000027.1 GCA_023415545.1 Bacteroidota bacterium | reverse complement strand
TATTGATTATATTACATTTATAAGTTAAGTAATTAATGATGATTTTATAAGAGTAAGGAATATCAAATATTTAATAATTGGACAAATATGCATTACTATAAGAAGAATTAGTTGTTTTATCCCACATTACAATAGCTTCATCACAAAAACAATAATTTTATGAATTAATCTTTATAACTTTGATTTATCTAATACTATTATTACATATATCAATGAAAAGTAAGACTTTAAAAAGTAAAGAAATAATTTATGTTGTTATCATTTCTATAATTTTCTATATTGTAAATCGTGCATCGAGTGATCTGCCTGTTCATCGAGATTATTATGAAACAAAGTCTTTACTATTCTTTATTGTAGATATAACATCGACTATTATAGCAGCGATAATTATTGATTACGCCATTAACAAATTAACAATATTTTACACATCAAACAAAAGAGGAATAATATTAGAATATCTATCCGTTTTAGTATTTGTAATACCATTTTGCTACTTGTTTGCATTTTGTCGAGGAATGTTAATTCGTGGAGAGATGTACTCAATAGATAAAATATTTGTAGCCATTATATTAGCATCACTATTTTCTTGCTTATATTATGCTTATAAAAAACAAAATATTGAAAATGAAAATCGCCAATATTTACTTGATAAACAAGCTGAATTAAAACATGAAAAGTTACAAACAGAGTTGGAAGCACTACGATCACAATATCATCCTCATTTTTTATTTAACGCACTGAATACCATTTATTTTCTCATTGACCCTAATAACGCAAAAGCCCGCATGTCGGTAGAATTGCTATCCGATATTTTACGTTATCAAGTAAAATGTGGAGGTGATATGGTACCCCTTAAATATGAGTTAAAATATTTAGAGAAAGACATAGAAATGAGGAAATTACGTTCTTCAAATAATTTGAATCTTAAACTAAAATTGGATTATATTGATGAAAATATAAACATCTACCCTCTCCTTTTCACTCCCATTATAGAAAACGCTTTCAAATATGTTGGTGGTAAATATTTAATAAATATATCCATTCAAATAACAGATAATATATTAATATTTTCTGTTATCAATTCATTACCTGAGTATTATGATGAAAATGAAAGAGTTGATGGGACTGGTATTATTAATTTGAAAAGGCGTTTAAATATACTGTATCCTAACAAGCATATATTGGAGCAGTCAATATACGAAGACCAATATAATACAAAACTAAAAATAGATTTACTATGATTACATGTTTTATAATTGATGACGAACCTATAGCGCGAAGTGGACTTAAAGAATATTTAAGCAAAATAGGTGATTTTTTACTTATAGGAGAAGGTGAAAATATTAGTCAACTCAATTTAATGCTACAGCATAATACACCCGATGTAATATTTTTGGATATTGAGATGCCGTATAAATCAGGTATACAATGGTTAAGAAGTGCTGTTGACACACCATTAGTTGTTATTACATCTGCTTACGAACAATATGCTATTCAAGGTTATGATTTTAATGTAATAGATTATTTGCTTAAACCTTTCTCTTATTCACGTTTTGAAAAAGCTATAGAAAAAGTTCGTAGTCGTTTGTCCAACAACACCTTACATGAATATATGTATATGAGTACAAACAAATCAAAGCACCAAAAAATATTTTTCAAGGATATAGCATATATAGAAGCTAATCAAAACTACTGTCGAATAAGTTTATCAAATAAAACATCATTACTAGTACGTTCTACACTTACTTCACTAATTGAGATTCTTCCTGTTAACCAGTTTATCCGAGTACATCGTTCGTATGTAGTAAATACATCGATGATAAATAGTGTTGATATGAATAAACTCCTTATTAATGACACAGAAATATCATTATCTGCTTCATATAAAAAAGAGTTAATTAATATTTTGTCACAGCAATAAAATGATTAGATAAATTAATAAATACCTATTATTAAAATTAATTTAGAAAAGTAATAGAAATAGAACATGAAACATTTATTATAAAAAAAGCGACTTCACAAATCTGTAAAGTCGCTTTTAAATATTTATAAATATAAGATTAATAACCTAACTCTTTTTCTAAAGCTTCATAGTCAGCTTTGTTAAGTTTCCAGTAGATGTTAAGAAGGTAGTTACCCCAAAGTTGTTTGCTATCTGGTTTCAACTCTTTAGCTTTTTTGTAGAAAGGTTCAGCTTTAAGATAAAGATCTTTTATCTTAGCTTCATTAGTATTGTATTTAGGATCATCAATACCTAATTTAGCGTTCTCTTCAACAATAGCTTGTGCTGGGAAGAAATAGCAATCACCAATTTTAGAGTTAGCTTCTGCTACTAAATCAGTGTTTTTAGCTATAATTTTGTTTAACTCAACAATAGCATCATCATACTGTTTCTTCTCGAAAAGAAGTATACCTTTAACATATAGGAAATATGGAGTTTCATTAGTTTCAAGAAGCTTATTGATACTAGCAAGAGCTTCATCTACTTTATTATTCTGTATGTAATAATCCATAATATTACCTACGAAATAGTCTTGTTTTGGGAATCTCTCAGAACCCTCTTTAATAGTTGCTAACCATTTAACTGAATCACCATTTTCTTTGTCACCAAATACTTCAGCAAGACACATAAGAGCTCTATAACCCTCTTCTTTATGATTCTTACCAATTTCACCATACTTAACAACAGCATTATTGTCTTTCACCGAGTTAGCAGCTAAAGTTGCATAACAAGCAATCAAAGGAATCAATGTATCTTGTTTAACAGCAGGAGTCTCTGCAAAAATAGGTTCATTAACAACATCAACAAACATACCAAAGAATTTCAAAGCTTTAGCATAATCACCGCTGTTATAATAATCTGAACCACCATTAGTTAAGTTTGGACGAAGTTTAACCAATATTTCAGCATTCTTTTTTCTGAATTTTGATTTTTTCATCTCACCACTCTTCACTTTTGCTTGCTCTATTTCATCACATTTAATATAATAATCAAACATTTTAGCAAGACTATTGTAAAGTTTAGTTGTATCAGCTTTTGCACCAGGAAGGAATAATTTCATATTCTCATCATCATAGATTGCTTTTTGAAAATCTCCGGCCAATTTCCAAGTTTCTGGATCATTAGCAGTTTCAGGATTTGTTAGAGCAGGTTCAATAATTTTTGCTGCTTCTGCAGGTTTACTCTTATTCGATTTAGCCTCTTTTACAGCACTTTGTTGTGCTTGCGCAAAACAAGTAGTTAGCAATAGAACTGCAGTGAATAATATTTTCTTCATATTTTTATGGATTTAATAATGTTTTATTCTTCTATATTTTCTTCATCGATAGAATCATCTTCGTTTGAATCCTCATCATCAATTAGAGAATCCTCATCAATTTGAGAATCATCTATTGGTAGATCTGTCAATATTACACCATTATCATCATCTTCATTTTCTAGCTCTACAACGTTCTCCTCTTCTGATTCAGATATTACTTTACAAACTGATCCAATTGAATCGTTTCTCTTCTCAAGATTTATAAGACGTACACCTTGAGTAGCACGACCCATAATACGTACATCCTTAACACTCAAACGAATAGTAATACCAGATTTGTTTATAATCATCAAATCATTTTCATCGGTAACGGTCTTAATAGCAACGAGTTTACCTGTTTTATCAGTGATATTAAGAGTTTTAACACCCTTACCACCTCTATTTGTTTTTCTATAATCTTCAATCTCCGAACGTTTGCCATAACCCTGCTCAGAAACCACCATAATAGATTCTTTTTCAGGATCTTTAATACAAATCATTCCAACTACTTCATCTTCTCCATCTTCATCAAGAGTAATTCCTCGTACACCGGTAGCCATTCTACCCATGACACGAACTGCGCTCTCGTGGAAACGTATAGCACGACCATTACGATTTGCAATGATTATCTCATTGTTTCCGTTAGTCATTCTTACCTCAATTACCTTATCATCTTCACGAATAGTGATAGCATTAACACCATTTTGACGAGGACGAGAATATTGTTCCAAGCAAGTCTTCTTAATTATACCTTTCTTAGTACAGAATACTACGTAATGAGAATTAATATATTTCTTATCATTAAGTGTTTTAACTCTAAGGAATGCTGTTACATTATCAGTAGAATCTAAATTTAACAAGTTCTGTATAGCACGACCTTTTGAAGTCTTCGAACCTTCCGGAATTTCGTATACTTTAAGCCAGTAACATTTTCCTTTTTGAGTGAAGAACATCATAGTATTGTGCATAGTAGCAGGATAGATATACTCTACAAAATCCTCATCACGTGTTTCACTTCCTTTTGATCCTACTCCACCACGATTTTGAGTTCTAAATTCACTTAATGGTGTACGTTTGATATAACCAAGATGTGATATAGTAATAACCATTTGGTCATCAGCATAAAAATCTTCAGGATTAAACTCTTCAGAAGAATAAACAATTTCGGAACGGCGAACGTCGCCAAATTTATCTTTTACCTCTAAAAGTTCATCTTTAATAACACGCCAACAAACTTCAGGATTTTCAAGAATCTCCTCTAATGAAGCTATTAACTTCATAAGATCATCGTATTCTGAACGTAGCTGATCTTGCATAAGTCCGGTAAGTTGACGAAGACGCATCTCAACAATTGCTTTTGATTGAACTTCATCAAGCTCAAAGCGAACCATAAGATTCTCGATCGCCTCAGAAGGATTTTTAGCAGCACGAATAATTTTTACAACTTCATCAATATTATCTGAAGCAATAATAAGTCCTTTAAGAATATGAGCACGTTCCTGAGCCTTACGTAAATCAAATTTAGTACGACGAATAACAACATCATGTCTATGCTCAACAAAATACTTAATCAAATCCTTAAGGTTAAGCATCTTTGGACGACCATGCACAAGAGCAATATTGTTAACTCCAAAAGAAGACTGAAGAGCAGTCATTTTAAAGAGTTTATTAAGTACAACGCTAGCGTTAGCATCACGTTTAACATCAATAACAATACGCATACCATCACGGTCCGACTCATCGTTAACATAAGAAATGCCATCTATTTTCTTTTCAGAAACAAGATTTGCTATGTTTTCAATAAGTTCTTTCTTATTAACATTATAAGGAATTTCATTTACTACAATTTTATCGTGTGTAGAGTGAGTCTCTATCTCAGTCTTAGCACGCATCACAACACGTCCACGACCGGTAAGGTACGCATCTTTTACACCACTAATTCCATATATATATCCACCGGTAGGGAAATCAGGAGCTTTTACATATTGCATTAACTCCTCTATAGTTATATCATTGTTATCAATATATGCAGCACAACCATCAATAACTTCCGATAAGTTATGTGGAGGCATATTTGTAGCCATACCAACAGCGATACCCGAAGCTCCATTTACTAAAAGATTAGGTACACGAGTAGGCATAACAGTAGGTTCTTGAAGAGTATCATCGAAGTTGTTTTGGTAATCAACAGTATCTTTATAAAGATCCTCCATCATCTCCTCACCAACTTTTTTCAAGCGTGCTTCAGTATAACGCATAGCAGCTGGACTATCTCCATCAATAGAACCAAAGTTACCTTGTCCATCGACCAAAGGATATCTCATAGCCCAATCTTGAGCCATTCGAACCAAAGCGCCATACACAGAAGAGTCGCCATGAGGGTGATATTTACCCAATACTTCACCAACTATTCTAGCAGATTTCTTATATGCTTTATCCGAGGTATTACCTAGTTCCATCATACCGAAAAGAATCCTGCGGTGAACTGGCTTGAAGCCATCACGAACATCAGGTAGAGCACGTGCAACGATTACTGACATAGAATAATCAATGTACGATGACTTCATCTCCTCTTCAATATCAACCTTTATAATTCTGTCTTGTTCCAACATTTAAAGAAAATTTATTATACAATATTTTTTGGTACTTAAAAAACCATGCTAAATTACAATTTTTATACGATATACGAAACAAAAGAGCTAAAAAAGTTAAATACTATTATTAACAAAATATAGCTTTTGTAATATAGTTATTATGAAATATGAAAAATGCATTAATTAATAATAATATCACTATTTATGTGAAAATAATCCTATTATTAATATATTATTTCATATATATGACTATTTCTAAAACAATATATTAAACCAATTCGTTAATAAATAAACCACTACTATCAATAATCATTAAAAATACAATTTACTACATCAGTAAATATTTAAATTGATAAATAAAAATAGTTTCTGGCACGTATTTTGTAAAGTTTTTATTAAGAATAATAACGTAAAAGAATAAGCGAATATTCATTATCTTTGCTATGAAAAAGATAATATCTATAAAATTATACGATTTATCATTTTAATCTAAAATATGGAGGATTATTTTTATGGACAATCAATTTACACAAAAAGTGTCAGATATCATAATGTATAGCAAAGAAGAGGCTAATCGCCTTGGTAATAGCTATATTGGGCCTGAGCACTTAATGTTGGGGCTTCTTAGAGATGGGGAAAGTAAGGCCATAGAAATATTGAACAATTTAGACATTAATCTCAGACAACTAAAAAAGGAGATTGAAAGCCTTTTGAAAAACGAATCAAATAATATTTCTACAGATAAAGAGATTATGTTTAATGAAAAGGCTACCATTGTTTTAAAGTTAAGTATACATGAAGCAAGACTAATGCAAAGCCCTGCTTCGGACGTTGAACATATACTTTTAGCAATTATGAAATCTAGAAACACCAATATATGCCGTCTTCTTGAGGGCCATGACATAAATTATGATAAAGTTTTTAATGAGTTGTCAGTAACTCACGAAAAACATAGTGTTAATGATTATTATGGAGATGAAGATGATGATGATCTTGAAATGCCACCAAGCAAAAAAGATTCTTCAGAGATTAGACAATCTTCAAGAAGAAATCCAAATTCTTCGAATGAGACTCCTATGCTTGACTCATACGGTATTGATTTAACTAAAGCAGCATTGGAGGAGAAACTTGACCCTGTTATTGGGCGAGAAAAAGAGATTGAAAGAATAGCGCAAATTCTTGGTAGAAGAAAGAAAAACAACCCAATCCTTATCGGTGAGCCTGGTGTTGGAAAATCGGCTATTGTCGAGGGATTAGCCTTGAATATTACTAAGAGGAAGGTCTCAAGAACACTATTTAATAAAAAAATAGTTACTCTTGATATGACATCTGTTGTAGCAGGAACAAAATATAGAGGGCAATTTGAAGAGAGAATAAAGGAGATTATTAACGAATTAAAGAGTAATCCTAATATTATACTATTTATTGACGAAATTCATACTATTATAGGAGCCGGTGGAGCATCAGGAAGTATGGACGCTGCAAACATACTCAAACCTGCTCTTGCAAGAGGTGAAATTCAATGTATTGGTGCTACTACTCTCGATGAATATAGGGAAAGCATAGAGAAAGATGGTGCTTTAGAACGCCGTTTCCAAAAAATAATTGTTGAACCTACTACTGCTGAAGAGACTTTAAAGATAGTAACCAACATAAAAGATAAGTATGAAGAGCATCACAATGTAACATATACAGATGCTGCATTACAGGCTTGTGTGAAACTATCCGATAGATATATTACAGATAGATTCTTCCCTGATAAGGCAATCGACGTATTGGATGAAGCAGGTTCTAGGGCTCTTATGGGTAATATAACAGTTCCTAAGGAGATTGAACAACAAGAAAATTTAATCATCGAATTACAAAACAAGAAAAACGAGGCTGTTAAATTACAGAACTTTGAACTTGCTGCCAGCTTCCGTGATAAAGAAAAAGAGGCTACGGAAAAATTAGAGATGATGAAAATCGACTGGGAGAATGAGCAAAAAGAACATCGCCAAACAGTTGATGAAGAGGATATTGCCAATATTGTATCATTGATATCAGGCATACCTGTTCAAAGGATGGCACAAGCTGAAGGGTTACGACTTATTAAAATGAAAGATAATCTGCTTGGTAATGTTATTGGTCAAGATAAAGCCATTGAAACTGTTGTAAAAGCTATTCAACGAAACAGAGTTGGACTTAAAGATCCTAATAAACCAATTGGCACATTCATGTTCCTAGGCCCTACAGGTGTAGGTAAAACATACCTTGCCAAAGAACTTGCTAAATATATGTTTGGTTCAACCGATGCTTTGATTAGAATAGATATGAGTGAGTATATGGAGAAATTTACTGTTAGCCGATTAATTGGATCACCTCCGGGATATGTAGGATATGAAGAAGGTGGGCAGTTAACCGAAAGAGTCAGACGTAAACCCTACTCTATTGTACTGCTCGATGAGATAGAAAAGGCTCATGGTGACGTATTCAATATACTTCTTCATGTTATGGATGAGGGAAGATTGACTGACAGTAGTGGCAGAACTGTGGATTTCAAAAATACTGTTATTATTATGACCTCAAATGTTGGAACTCGTCAGCTAAAAGAGTTTAATACCGGAATAGGTTTTAATGCAAGCATTAGCGAAAACGAGAAAGAACATGCACATTCAATAATTAATAAGGCTTTAAATAAACATTTCGCTCCTGAGTTTTTAAACAGAATTGATGAAATAATAAACTTTGACCAACTTGATTTGGAATCACTTATTAAGATTATCGATTTGGAACTTAAAGGACTTATAGATAGAATGAAAAATCTTGGATATGAGTTTGTTGTTGATGAGGAGAGCAAAAAGTTTATGGCTGAAATTGGTTATGATAAACAGTATGGAGCTCGTCCATTGAAGCGAACCATTCAAACATACCTTGAGGATAAACTTTCGGAAGTAGTTCTTTTAGATAAATTCAAACCGGGAGATAAATTAACTACTTCATTCGATAGTGAAAATAAAGTGATTAATATCATTATTAATGAATAGAAATATTTAAGTTCATTAAAATATTACAGACAAAATGTCAGATGCTAAAACATCTGGCATTTTTTTTGTTTTATAAATAGTAAAGTAAAAAAATTAATAACTATAAAATATAATATTATGCAGAAAGGTAATATTGGGGTTACAACTGAAAACATTTTCCCAATCATAAAAAAATTCTTGTATAGTGATCATGAAATATTCCTTCGCGAATTAGTATCAAATGCTGTTGATGCAACTCAAAAACTTAAAACTCTTGAGTCAAAAGGCGATTTCAAAGGTGAACTTGGTGACTTGACTATAAAAGTTAAAGTAGATAAAGATACAATCACTATTTCCGATAGAGGTATTGGACTTACTGCCGAGGAGATTGATAAATATATCAATCAAATTGCATTTTCGGGAGCTAATGACTTCCTTGAGAAATATAAAGATGATGCAAACTCTATAATTGGTCACTTCGGACTTGGTTTCTACTCAGCATTCATGGTTGCTAAAAAGGTAGAAATTGTTACTAAATCATACAAAGAGGGTGCACAGGCTGTAAAATGGAGTTGTGACGGATCGCCTCAATTTACTTTAGAAGATACAGAAAAAGAAGATCGTGGATCGGACATTATTCTTTATATAGATGATGAAAGCAAAGAATTCCTAGAAAAAGCAAGAATTTCATCTCTTCTAACAAAATATTGCAGATTCCTTCCTGTTCCTGTTGCTTTTGGCAAAAAAACAGAGTGGAAAGATGGTAAACAGGTTGAGACAAACGAGGACAACATTATTAATGCTACATATCCGTTGTGGTGTCGTAAACCGGCTGAACTTAAGGATGAAGATTACAAAGCTTTCTATCAAGAGCTTTATCCAATGGCTGATGAGCCTCTATTCTGGATCCACCTTAATGTGGACTATCCATTCAATCTTACCGGTATACTTTACTTCCCTAAAATCAAGAGCAACATTGAGTTACAACGTAACAAAATTCAACTATACTGTAACCAAGTATATGTTACAGACTCAGTAGAAGGTATAGTACCCGACTTTTTAACACTGCTTCATGGTGTGATAGACTCACCGGACATCCCTCTAAACGTTTCGCGTTCATACTTACAAAGCGATTCAAACGTTAAGAAGATATCTACATATATCACTAAGAAAGTATCTGACCGTCTACAAGCTATCTTCAAAAACGACCGTAAAGATTTTGAAGAGAAATGGGATAATTTGAAGATATTCATTAATTATGGTATGCTTACTCAGGAAGATTTCTATGATAAAGCTAACAAATATTCATTATTGAAAGATACTGATGGCAAATACTATACTTATGAAGAGTATTCGGAACTTATAAAAGGTGCTCAAACTGATAAAGATGGTAACCTAATTTATCTTTATGCAACAGATAAAGATGACCAATACAGCTACATCGATGCAGCTATCAATCATGGTTACAACGTGTTGTTGATGGATGGACAGCTTGATGTTGCAATGGTAAGCATGCTTGAGCAAAAGTTTGAGAAATCAAGATTTACACGAGTAGACAGCGATATTATTGATCGTTTGATTGCTAAAGAAGATAAAAAAGAGGTAAAATTAGAAGCTGGAAAGAAAGAGATCTTATCTTCTGTATTCCAGAGCCAGTTACCGGTAATGAATAAGGTTGAGTTCCATGTAGATGTTCAATCTCTAGGCGAAAATGCTTCACCTATTATGATTACTCAGAGTGAATATATGCGACGTATGAAAGAAATGGCTTCAATCCAACAAGGAATGAGTTTCTATGGAGAGATGCCTGATATGTTTAACTTAGTTCTTAATACAGACCATAAGCTCATAAAGAGTGTTTTAGGTGATTCTGAAGAGGCTTGCAACACTTCTCTAAGCCCTATTAACGAAGAGCTTGAAAAGTTAAATAAACGTCAAGATGAGCTTCAAAAAGCGCAAGAGGGAAAGAAACAGGATGAAATTCCTCAAGCTGATAAAGATGAACTTTCGGATATCGAGAAAAAAATAGCTGAAGAAAAGAGCAAAAAACAGGGTGTTTTAAGTGAATATGCAAATAAAAACAACACTATCCACCAACTTATTGACCTTGCTCTTCTTCAAAATGGTATGCTAAAAGGCGAAGCTTTGACAAAATTCGTGAAAAGAAGCATTGATTTGATCTAAATATTTTATATATATTTTTAAATTAGAAAAGGCTTTGGAAGTTGCTCACTTTCAAAGCCTTTTTCTTTTTAAATCGCCTAAAAGAGCCATTTAATCGAGGTTTTATAGAAAAAATAATACACTTTTTAAAAAGAAAATGTTCCACAATTGTTTGCATTATAAAAAAAACTGCGTATCTTTGCACCCGTTAAACGAAAACAATGGCCGCGTAGCTCAACTGAATAGAGTAGCTGACTACGGATCAGCCGGTTACAGGTTTGAATCCTGTCGCGGTCACCACTTTTCGAAAGCAGCTTAAAAATTGGCCGCGTAGCTCAACTGAATAGAGTAGCTGACTACGGATCAGCCGGTTACAGGTTTGAATCCTGTCGCGGTCACCACTTTTTAAAAGCAGCTTAACAATGGCCGCGTAGCTCAAC
>JAEZKJ010000006.1 GCA_023415545.1 Bacteroidota bacterium | reverse complement strand
CCTTAAAAATGTTGTTCTTGACAATAAAGGTATAGATATTAAGGGACAGAAAGGGGCTAAAGCTAGAGCTATTTTTGATGGCGAGGTGTCGGCGGTATTCCAATATAATGGACTTAGTAACGTGCTTGTTCGACATGGACAATATATATCGGTATATTGTAATTTGTCCTCGGTATCTGTTACAAAAGGGAAAAAAATAGGAACTCGTGATGTAATAGGTAATATAGGTACTGATTCTTCTGGAAATACAATTCTTCATTTCCAGTTAAGGAAAGAGACTTCAAAATTAAATCCGGAATCTTGGTTGGACAGATAAATCTGCCCAACCTAAACTTAGATCTTTAATCCGTCGAGGATATCTATGTAAATCTTTATTGCTTCTTCAATTTCATTTATCATAATATACTCGTCGGCAGTATGTGAACGAGAAGATTTTCCCGGACCTATTTTAATAGATGGGAATTTCATTAAAGCTTGGTCCGACAGAGTAGGTGAGCCGAAAGGTGTTAAACCTAATTCAACACATCTTTTCACGAAAGGATGATTAACATCTATCTTTGAAGAGTTAAGACGGAAAGAACGTGCTGTAGCTTCGCTCTTAATGTTCGATTTAATTTGCTCGAACAACTCTTCATTAGTATAATTCTCATTAGTACGTATATCAACAACAAAGTTACAAGTGTCGGGAATCACATTATGTTGACTTCCTGCACTAATCTGAGTAACACTCATCTTAACATCTCCAAGTAAAGGTGAACTTTTAGGGAATTTGTACTGTTTAAACCAATTTATGTCTTCCATTGCTAGATATATCGCGTTAATTCCTTCTTCACGGGCCGCATGCCCTGCTTTACCTTTTGAAACGACATCAAGTACCATTAACCCTTTTTCAGCGATAGCCGGTTGCATTTGAGTTGGTTCACCAACAACGCCAAGAGATATAGGTGGAAGTTGATTGATAACATTTTCTATGCCATTCTTCCCCGATACTTCTTCTTCACATGAGGCTAGGAAAATAAGGTTATAACTTTGTCTTTTTTGAGAAAGATATCTATAAACTTGGAAAAGTGTCACCAGACTTGCTCCTGCATCATTACTACCTAGCCCATAAAGTTTCCCATTTTCCATTTTTGGAGTGTAAGGATGTTTTCTCCAACCATTAACAGGCTTTACGGTATCAATATGCGAGTTTAAAAGTATGGTAGGTTTGTTTAAATCGAAATCAGGAGCTATACACCATACATTATTTCCTGATCTTCCTGTAAGTATTCCTGTCTCCTCAATATATGTTTGCAAAAAGTCGGCTGCTTTATCTTCTTCCCGACTTATAGAAGGAATTCTAATTAATGAACTAAGCAAAGTTATTGCTTCAGATAAGTAATATTCAACGTCGACCATATCTATTAATTTTTGTAATGCAAAGATACAACAATAGTAAAAAAGTGAGTTATTATAATATTAATAATTAAGTTAATAATGCAACTACCTATCCTTTTTCATGCTCATAACTCTTTGATATGTTGGTAAAATTAATAGCGTAATGTTATGTGTAATTCCAAATTAAACAATAACTTTGCTGCTGAATTTAAATTGATTTGTAATGAAAAATACACTATTTTCTGATCTTATTTATAAGCAGTCCGAAAAATATGGTGAGCGTGTGGCACTTAGATATCGTGATTATAGTACTGAGACTTGGGTTCCAGTAACATGGAATCACTTTGCCGATACAGTTCGAAAAGTAGCCAATTCGTTGATTTACTTCGGAGTAAAAGAACAAGAAAACATAGGTGTCTTTTCACAAAATAAGCCAGAATGCCTATATGTGGACTTCGGTGCTTTCAGTGATAGGATTGTTACTGTTCCTCTATATGCAACAAGTTCAGAGGCGCAAGTTGAGTACATTGTTGATGATGCTACGTTAGAATATGTCTTTGTAGGCGAACAGTATCAGTATAATATAGCATACGAAGTGTTGAAGAGGAGTAAAACTCTTAAGAAGTTAATAATTTTCGATGCTTCGGTTATAAAAAATAGTGACGATACTTCCTCAATATACTTTGATGAATTCCTTTCATATGGTAGTGAGTTAAAGTTTGAAGATGAAGTTAATAAAAGAATAGCTGATTCATCAAATGAAGATTTAGCGAATATTCTTTATACTTCAGGTACAACAGGAGAACCCAAAGGAGTAATGCTTCATCATTCATGCTACGCTTCAGTAATCCCTGCTCATACAGATAGACTAAAAGGAATGACAGGAAATGAAATAGTGATGAACTTTTTACCATTTACTCATGTATTCGAAAAAGCTTGGACTTATTACTGTATCTCTAGAGGTTGTGAGATGTGTATTAATCTAAAACCTGCTGATATTCAGAAGACAATACGTGAGATACGTCCTAATCTAATGTGTAGCGTTCCTAGATTTTGGGAAAAAGTTTATGCTGGAGTACAGGAAAAGATTAATTCGACTAAGGGTATAGCAAAAGTGATAATGCTTGATGCTATCAAGACAGGAAAGAGATATAATTTAGATTATAAGAGACTAGGTAAAAATGCTCCTCTTCTTTTAAGTTTAAAGTATAAATTGTATGAGAAAAGTGTTTATTCACTTTTGAAAAAAACTATTGGTATTGATAGAGGTTTCTTCTTCCCTACAGCTGGCGCTGCTATTCCTCCTGCTGTTGAAGAGTTTGTTCACTCTGTAGGTATTAATATGGTTGCCGGATATGGCCTTACTGAATCTACTGCTACTGTTTCATGCCAATGGATAGATAATTATGAAATCGGTTCTGTAGGTATTGTATTGCCTAATGTCCAAGTGAAGATAGGAGATAATGATGAAATCCTATTAAAGGGCGAGACAATTACAAAAGGATATTATAAAAAAGAAGAGGCTACAAAAGAGGTTTTCACTGAAGATGGATGGTTTAAAACTGGTGATGCCGGTTACTTCAAAGATGGCAAATTATATTTAAAGGAGAGAATCAAAGACCTGTTCAAGACATCGAACGGTAAATATATTGCTCCTCAAGCTATTGAATCAAAAATTGTTGTTGATAGATATGTGGATCAAATAGCAGTTATTGCTGACCAACGAAAATTTGTCTCTGCTTTAATTGTTCCTGAATATAAACTTGTTGAGGAGTATGCAAAGAGTAATAATATTCAATACTCGTCGATTGCTGAACTTTTAGAGAAGCAGGAAATAATTGATCTTTTTACACAAAGAATTGAGACTCTTCAGAAAGAGTTTGCAAGTTATGAGAAGATTAAACGTTTTACTCTTTTACCAAACCCATTGAGCATGGATAAAGGTGAATTGACAAATACTTTAAAAATTAAGAGGAACGTTCTTTATAATAATTATTCTAAAGAGATAGATAAAATGTACGAGTAATTCAATATACTTTTATTTACTTAAAGTGCAACCCGTTAATATTAACTTTTCGGGTTGCACTTTTTGTTTACTCTAATTCTTTTTAAATAGTGCTCATATAGAACTCTTTGTGTTGTAGATAAATAGATTTTGAACTATCTTTGTGATCAAAATTAAAAAGTCAATGATAACATTAGATCAACTAAAAGATATAAAGGATCGTACTGAAGCTTTAGAAAGATATCTGGATATCGAAAATAAGATGATTCAGGTTGAAGAGGAACAACTTCGTACTCAGGCACCTGGTTTTTGGGATGATGCAAAAAATGCTGAGGCTCAAATGAAAAAGGTCAAAGATCTTCAGAAATGGATAGAAGGATACAAAACTGTAAAAACATTATCTGATGAACTTGAATTAGCGTTTGATTTTTTTAAAAATGAATTGGTTACTGAACAAGAGGTTGATGATGCTTATGCAAAAGCTCTAGAAGAGGTAGAATCTCTTGAATTAAAAAATATGCTTCGTCAAGAGGCCGATCAAATGGATTGCATTCTTAAAATTAATTCAGGTGCTGGTGGTACTGAAAGCCAGGATTGGGCATCTATGTTAATGAGAATGTATATGCGCTGGGGTGAAACTAATAAGTATAAAGTAAGCATTTCAAATATACAAGATGGCGATGAAGCCGGAATTAAAACAGTGACATTACAAATTGAAGGAAGTTTTGCTTATGGCTATCTGAAAGGTGAAAATGGTGTACACCGTCTTGTAAGAGTTTCTCCTTATAATGCTCAAGGTAAAAGAATGACCTCTTTTGCTTCTGTTTTTGTAACACCTCTTATCGATGATACTATTGAGGTAAATATTGAAACAGCACGTATATCTTGGGATACATTCCGTTCAGGTGGTGCAGGTGGTCAGAATGTTAATAAGGTTGAGTCGGGTGTTCGACTAAGATATCAATATAAAGACCCTTATACAGGTGCTGAAGAGGAAATTCTAATTGAAAATACAGAAACACGCGATCAGCCTAAGAATAAAGAGAATGCTATGCGTCAGTTGCGCTCAATATTGTATGATAAAGAGATGCAGCATCGTATGGAGGAGCAAGCAAAAGTTGAAGCAGGCAAAAAGAAAATTGAGTGGGGATCGCAAATTAGAAGTTATGTTTTTGATGACAGACGAGTAAAAGACCATAGAACAAATTATCAAACTTCGGATGTGAATGGAGTTATGGATGGTAAAATTGATGGCTTCATAAAATCATATTTAATGGAGTTTTCCGATTCAGAAAATTAATTTTTTAATTTGTTTTTTTTATTCTTTTTAATATGTACATTTGAAATATAGTTAAATTTTAAATTAATACATATGGGAAAAAGAAATAGACAGGCGTATGCTAAAAGGCAAGAAGAAAGAGCCAATAAAATTATCAAAACTATTTTCCTTTCTTTGGTTGCACTAGCTGTTGTATTGATGGTAGTCTTTGCAATAAATGCTTAATAAAAAAATTATTTATTATAAGTCTTGTACATACTATGTATAAGACTTTTTTATTTACAAGTTTATGGCTTTAGAAATAGAAAGAAAATTTTTAGTTGTTAATGAAAACTTCAAAACTATCGCTTACCAATCTATTCATATAATCCAAGGCTATATTTGTCGTGAACAAGGTAGGAGCGTTAGGATTAGAGTAGCTGATAATGTAGGTTATATAACTATTAAGGGAAAGTCAACAGATAATGGTTTATCGAGATATGAGTGGGAAAAAGAGATTTCTTTGGATGATGCGACTGAACTTCTTAAGTTGTGTAATGATGGAGTTATTGAAAAAATTCGTTATAAAGTTAAGAGTGGAGACCACATTTTTGAAGTTGATGAATTTTTAAGAGATAATAAAGGATTGGTTATTGCTGAGGTTGAACTAAGAAATTGTGATGATAATGTAATTTTGCCCGATTTTATCGGATTAGAAGTCACAGGTGAGATTAAATATTATAATTCTAATCTTTTAACTAATCCATATCGTAAATGGAATAAATAAATAAATTTTGTTTTATATTTACATAAAAGGGGGTAATAATTAATAAATATAGGGGTAAAAACTGTTATTAGTTAATTATTGCTATTTTTTGTGCTTAAGAATAAAATTGTTATATCGTTCATTCTATGTATATTTGTACACAACAATAAATTAAAACTATACTAAACTAACTAAAAAACCTTGTATTATGGAAAATGTAAACTTCTCTGAGCATCTTGTTAAATTACAACCTGATCTATTCTGTTTTGCTCTTAAATTAACAGAAAATCAAGAAGAGGCAAATGATTTACTTCAAGCTACATCATTAAAAGTTCTGGATAATGAGTTAAGTTTTACTCCTGATACTAATTTTAAGGGATGGGTATGTACAATTATGCGAAATCTCTTTATTAATAATTATAGGAAAGTTATTAGAGATCAAGTTTTCTTTGATAAAATAGAGAATTTTAGCAATATAAATTTTTTATTAGATCTAAGTGAAGAGCCTTTTGAAGCTTCTTATGATTTAATGGAGATGCATAAAGTTTTAAATTCACTACCAAAAGAATTTAAGATTCCTTTTTTCATGTATGTATCTGGATTTAAGTATCGTGAGATATCCCAAAAATTAAATATCCCATTGGGTACGGTAAAAAGTAGAATTTTTGTGACTAGGCAAAAACTTCAATGTATATTAAAAGACTTCAGGTATTAATTTTCTCTTTTAAATCATAATCTTTTCTCAAATGATTTCATCAAAAAGTTATAGTTGTAAGATTAGCTTTTATCTATTATTCATATTAAAGAATGGTTTGATAATATAATATCCAAAAATAGTAGCGAAGAAAACCCCTGCTACATTAGCAATAAAATCACTCCATTCTCCACTTCTATTATTTGTAAGATAAGCTTGCATTATTTCAATTGTACCACTCATTGCTATTGGCGCAATAATAGCTCCAATGACTATGTGTTTCCATTTTATCTCTTTATGAACTTTAAGGTTTTCATACCATAAAACTACGCATAATCCTCCATACATTAAAAAATGTGCGATTTTATCGATATTTGTCACTTCTTGTATATTCGTTTTAGGTGGTGAAAAGAAGGATAAGTAACAAATTATAGCAATTATAGCTATTGCTAATGGATATTTTTTAAAATAATATATCATACCTTAAATTAATAATTGATTGAAATAAAAGTAGGCTAAAATAATTACTTTTGCATTAAAATAGAGATTAAATAGAATAAATTGTCATTTTTATATTATGCAAGAGAGTAGAATTGGATTTGGAAGTAAAATTGGTGGAATATTAGCAGCGGCAGGATCAGCAGTAGGATTGGGAAATATTTGGAGATTCCCCTATGAAACAGGAAATCACGGCGGAGCAGCATTTATATTAGTTTACTTAGGTTGTGTATTATTACTTGGTTTACCAATTATGGTTGCTGAGTTCTCTATAGGACGAAGTTCAAAAGCTAGTACAGGAAATTCTTTTTCAGTATTAGCTCCAGGTACACAGTGGAAATGGATAGGTTATCTTGGAGTTATTACTGGATTTCTTATTCTTGGTTACTATTCAGTAGTAGCAGGATGGACTCTTGAATATATACTCGAGGCAGGAGCTAATGGCTTTGCTAATAAAGGACCGGAAGATTTTGTAGCCTCTTTTCAAAGTTTTTCTCAAGATCCATGGAGACCTATGTTATGGCTTATCATATTTTTATTGATGACTCATTTTATCATTGTTAAAGGTGTTAAGAATGGTATTGAAAAATCATCAAAGATAATGATGCCATTACTTTTTGTTTTGATTATTGTTTTAGCTATATGTTCTTTGACATTGCCTAATGCTCAAAGAGGTATTGAATTCCTGTTCAAACCCGATTTTAGTAAATTAAATGGTGATGTATTTTTAGGAGCTTTAGGACAAGCATTTTTCTCATTGAGTTTAGGAATGGGATGTCTTTCAACTTACGCTTCTTACTTTGGTAAAGATGCGAAATTGTGCAATACTGCTGTCAGCGTGGCAGCTATCGATACTTTTGTTGCAATATTAGGAGGTATTATTATATTCCCGGCAGCTTTTGCTGTAGGTATTCAACCTGATGCCGGTCCATCATTAATATTTATTACATTGCCTAATGTATTTCAGCAAGCTTTTTCATCTGTTCCATTTTTAGCATACATATTCTCAGTTGCATTTTATGTTCTTCTAGCTTTGGCTGCATTGACCTCAACTATATCTATGCATGAGGTATCTACAGCTTTCCTAAATGAAAAGTTTAATATGACAAGAGGAAGAGCTGCTAAACTTGTTACTGCCGGATGTGTTATTATAGGAGTTTTATCTTCTTTATCATTAGGGGTATTGAAAGAGTATCAGCTTTTTGACAAAGGAGTTTTTGATATTCTTGATTTTGTAACAGCTAAAGTGATGTTACCAATAGGTGGAATGCTTATATCGATTTTCGTAGGTTGGTATATGGATAAAAAACTTACTTATAATGAATATACTAATTATGGAACTTTAAAAATTGGTCTGTATAAAGTTTATATATTCATATTGAAATATGTTGCTCCTATTGCTATATCAATTATATTTTTAAAAGAGTTAAATATAATTCAGTAATGGGGTAAACAATCTTTTCTATTTTTCAAAAAGGGAGAGAAGAGTAATCATTTTCTCCCTTTTTGTTGCAATAATATCTATTGTTGTTTCACTATTATTTTCAAATATTGAGACATCTGAAGAGCGCAATCTTACCAAAGAAGAAATTGAAGAGATTGATAAATTCATATTAAACATTAAAGAGAAAAACTATAGAGATAGTTTAAAAAGATTCAATAAATATGTGAATCAAAAGGAGGAGATAATTCTACAAAATTTTGATCCAAATGTTGCTGATTCTTTATTGTTAAAACAACTTGGAATACCTCGCTATGTTATAAGCAATATTTTAAAATATCGCAAAGCCGGTGGTAAGTTTAGAGATGCTGTTGCTTTATCCAAAATTTATGGTCTAAATCCCACACTATTTAATTCTTTAAAACCATATATCACCATTTCATCGGAATATTCAATAAA
>JAEZKJ010000108.1 GCA_023415545.1 Bacteroidota bacterium | reverse complement strand
TGTGATGACATGAATGTGGATAAACAAGTGATTATAAAGAAACTTGAATCAGCAGGATTTGAATATAATGAGCAGCAGAATAAGTTTTGGTAAAAACTATTCTGCTGTTTACTTTTTATAGGGTTATACTATTTTTTAAGGTGTCTGATTAATTATAATTATAAACTAATTGCTATTAGCTATAATTTTTGCTTTTGCTCTGTCTGGTTTACCACTTCCTGTCATTGGTAGTGAGTCAACAAAAATAATCTCTTTTGGACGCCAATATTGTGGAAGATTCGCTTTACATATCTCTTCTATCTCCATTTCAGTATCCTTGCCTTGAACAAGAAGGACAATAATCTCACCAAACTTATTATCCCTTTTTGAAGTTATCATGAATGGAGTATTTATTGACTCTTTAAGTCTGTTCTCAACCTCCTCTATCTGAATCTTAATTCCTCCACTATTTATAATATTGTCTCTTCGGCCAATAATTTTAAACTCTCCTGACTCATTAATTTGAGCAATATCATTTGTTATTAATTGTTCTTTGCAAATTTGAGGAGCATCAATAACGAGTGTATTTTCTGAAGTGAGAGATACCTTAATGTTATTGAGTGTGCTATACCACTCTGTTCTATCGTGGCCGGATATTTTTCTCATCGCTATATGCGATAATGTTTCAGTCATACCATAAGTAGACCATATATTGTTATTAAAAGATGAAAGTACATCTTCAATATTCGCATCTATAGCCCCTCCACCAATAATTACTTCACGTATATTCATTAAAGTGACTTTCTGATGCTCGTTATTTAATGAATTGAAGATTTGTAGAGGAATCATTGCTGCGAAATCTATTTTTGCATTTAAATCTTTTAAAGGCTCTCCCGAAGGAGTTCTACAAATAAGATTCATACCACCAACAAGAGCCCTTACTATCATCATTTTCCCGGCAATATATTCCACAGGCATGCACAGTAGTGCATTATCTCCTTTATTTAGATTAAGAAAGGAGAGTGTATTCTCTGCACTTGCCATCATTGCTCTTTTGGCAACGAGCATAGTTTTGGGCTTACCGGTTGATCCGGATGTATTTACAATAGTGGTATCACTATCATCCCACCAACTTTTAAGAAAAGATATGATGAATGAATAGAATAAGTTTAACTTATCATTCTCAGAGTGAAGTGTATGAAAATTATCTTTACTATACACTTTTCCATCTATAGTAATTGTCTGACTCTCTATATCAAAATTGAAATTACTCATCCTCAAGCCATTTTAAAATATTAGGTTCACTTTTCATACTATTGAAGTATAGCAAATCATTTTTAATATAAAGAGGTGAATCAATATTGTCAGTGAAAAGTAATCCTGTTCCAAGACCTTGAGGTAGGTCATGTTGGATGGTTGCACACCACTGAGCAATGGCATTCAAACCAATGTTAGACTCTAAAGCTGAAGTAGCCCAAAAACCAATTTTTCTCTCTTTAGCTAAATGAATCCACTCTTCACTACCATATAATCCACCATGAAGCGATGGTTTAAGTATAATGTATTGTGGCTTTATGGTATCAAGAAGTTCAATTTTCTTCTTCTTATCGTTTATGCCAATTAACTCTTCATCAAGTGCAATAGCTAAAGGAGACTCTTTGCATAGTTGAGCCATCATAGGCCAATTACCTGCTTTTATAGGTTGTTCAATGGAGTGAATAGAGTATTTTGACAGACGTGTAAGTTTATCGAGAGCATCGTCAGGTGAGAAGGCTCCATTAGCATCAACTCTTAGTTCTATCTGTTTTTCATTGAAATGAGATCTGATAAATTCAATAAGTTCAATCTCTTTTTCAAAATCTATAGCACCTATTTTAAGCTTTACACAATGGAATCCATCTTTTAGCTTTTCTTCAATTCGACTATACATCTCCTCAAAACTCCCCATCCATATAAGTCCATTAATGGTTATTCCCTCTTCGCCTCGTGAAAAAGGTGTATCCCATAATCTTAAACTTCCCGAACGAAGATGTAGTAAGGCCATCTCCATTGCAAAGTGTATTGATGGATAATTCTTAAGGGCTGAATGGTTTAAAACACCTGTATCAGCGAAATCTTGTGTCACTTTATTGAGAATATCTTCATATTGTGGGATATCGTCACAGCTAAGTGAGGGTAGAGGAGCACATTCACCAATACCAAAATTGCCACTTTCATTATCTTTAATAATTATAAACCACAACTTTCGAGTAGTATATACACCTCTCGATGTTCCGGCAGGTTGTTTGAAGTGAAGCAATTTCTTCTTTATCTGAATAGAATATCTCATAAATTTAGACTCTCTAATAATAGACTATATTAAGATTAAAGGGTTTGTCAAAACATTATGAATACAAGACGGACTCGGTGAATATTATGACAAACCCTTATATTATAGTTTAACTCCTCTTTTATGTTTTAAGGGAATTTAGGATAATCTCTGAAACGAGGTTTTCTCTTTTCAAGGAATGCTTTTCCTCCTTCTTGTGCCTCTTCAGTCATATAATACAACATAGTTGCATCACCTGCAAGTTCCTGTATGCCGGCTTGACCATCAAGTTCTGCATTAAGACCTGCTTTAATCATTCGAAGCGCCAACGGACTATGTTCCATCATCTTCTCGGCCCAAGCAACAGTTTCATCTTCAAGTTGGTCAAAAGGAACTACTTTATTTACCAATCCCATATCCAAAGCCTCTTGTGCAGAGTATTGACGACAGAGGAACCATATTTCACGTGCTTTCTTCTGACCAACAATTCTTGCAAGATATGAAGAACCAAAGCCAGCATCAAAACTTCCAACTTTTGGACCTGTTTGTCCAAAAATAGCGTTCTCCGATGCTATAGTAAGATCGCAAACAACATGAAGAACATGTCCTCCACCAATAGCAAATCCATTGACCATTGCTATTACCGGTTTTGGAAGAGAGCGTATCTGTTTCTGTACATCCAACACATTAAGACGAGGAACACCATCAGTTCCAATATATCCTCCATGTCCTTTTACATTCATATCGCCACCACTACAGAAAGCTTTGTCGCCTGCACCGGTAAGTATGACTACATCGATATCTTGATTTTCACGACATATATATAGAGCATCACTTATCTCGGATGTTGTAGTAGGAGTGAAGGCATTACGATATCTTTCGCGGTTGATAGTAATTTTAGCTATCCCATTATAATAATCAAAGAGTATCTCTTTGTACTCTTTTATCTGTTTCCATTCTCTTTTATTCATATTATTATCTGTTTTTAATTGAATGATAATATTCTCTTAACAATGTAGTATCTTTCTCTTTGTCGGTGAATGCTTCAATAAGAATAGGTTTTGAAAGTAATTCGGGAGTTGTGAATTCACATATATGTTCATTTAACTCTTCTTGATTATCTACTCTATAATAGATAAATCCTCGCTCTTCGGCCCAACCTTTGGCAGAAGTGGTATGCTCGGCTGTGATAAATTTACGTGAATTACTTTTTTTATCCATACCTGGAAGAGTATGGAAAATCTCACCACCTTCATTGTTTATTAACAATATTCGTATATTACCTCTAAAATATGTACTCCAAAGTGCATTCATATCATAGAAGAAACTTAAATCACCTATTACTATAAAGTTGGTTCTATCGGATGCTATTGCATATCCTAATGCAGTAGAGAGAGAACCTTCAATACCATTAATACCTCTATTACAACATACTTCGGTTGTTGACGGTATATTAAATAGTTGGGCATATCGTATGGTTGAACTATTGGCAAGATGTAAAGATGAGGATTCCGGTAATCTTTTAATCAAATCTCCTATTATAGAAATCTGGGAATAAGGTAATGATGGCTCGGGTATTGTTTTGCAATAATTCTCCCACATAAGTGGGAAATTAGAGTTTTTCCATTCAAGAAGAAATGCTATTTTCTCAAGGAACTCAAAAGGATCCATCTCTATTACTGTGTTTAAACATCCATAAAGATCGGCTACTTTACCATCAGCAGCAATATGCCAATGCTCCTTTGGAGGGTTTTCACGCAAATATTTTTTCAACTGTTTTGAAACGATATGGCCTCCATAAGTAATGAGGATTTCAGGTCGTAACTCCTCCTTCTTCTCTTCTGTCATGCTATAAATAGCAGAGTCGAAATTCTTAATTGCATATCCGGGTATAGTTTGATTGCTTAGATATTCAGTGAGCCAAGCAAATTGTTTAGATAGTGCTTTTATATATCTTTTTTCGAAAAGATAAATAAGGTTCATCTGACCAACCACAGTCATACGTTTTGTATAGTGGTTTAGGCGTTCTATCAAATCCTTATAATCTCTATCGTAAACATTCAATCCTTGATATCGTGTAATAACTCTAACCTCGGGCAACTCCTTTGCTGTAAATCTATAAATAGGTTCCGAGATAGGAACATTAATATGAACAGGGCCCTTTCCATGATGACATGTTTCAATAATAGCTTCGTTGATAAGTCGGTTGCAATACCACTCATCCTCCTCAGAACTTACCTCAGGCAGTGTGACGGACATTTTAACCATTTTACCAAATATATCAGGCTGTGGCATAGTTTGTCCATCCATCTGTCCAATCCATGCAGCCGGACGATCAGCCGAGATCACTATAAGAGGTATCTGTTGATAAAAAGCTTCGGCAACAGCAGGGAAAATATTAAGTAGTGCTGAACCGGAGGTACAACAAATGGCAGCGGGAGCACCTCCTTGCATAGATAGACCAATAGCAAAGAAACCTGCACTTCTTTCATCGGTTATTGAATAACACTCAAATTCAGCAATATTTGATATAGTCTGAATAATAGGAGCGTTTCGGCTTCCGGGACATAATACTACTTTTTTTATTCCATGTGCTTTTAATAAAGCAACAAGTTGTAGAACACTCTTTTTATCTGAATACATATTAATGATGTATTTTAATTAATCGTAATTTTCATTCAAAATTTTACGCATAGTAGCCAACTTTCTCTCACTCTCTTCCCACTCATCTTCCATAGATGATGTAGAGAGAATACCTCCTCCGGCATAAAGACGAGCATTATCCTTTAGGATATTCATACATCTTAAGTTTACGTATAAATCGGTTCCATTTTCAGGATCAATGAATCCAATTATGCCACTATAATATGAACGGTCATATCCTTCATTAGCAATAATAAAATCTTTGGCTTCGTCACTAGGTAAGCCACAAATTGCAGGTGTGGGGTGTAGCTTTTCCAAAACTAATCCTAAAGATTGATTATCTTTAAGATTAAAAAAGAAATCTGTTTTTCGATGAATAAGATGACCTGCACGTGCGTCATATGGTCCTTTTTCCTCGATTTTACCGACAATATCAATATCTTTTATAGTTTGACGGATATAGTCGGATACATATTTTTGTTCATCAATATTTTTTTTACTCCAATCAGTAGGAATAATATTATCAATAATTGTCATTGTTCCGGCAAGAGCCACAGTATGCCATCTTTCAATATGTCCACTCAATATAATTTCAGGGGTACTTCCAATCCATGTACCGGCTTTTGTTGTGTGGCACATATATATAAACATTCGTGGATAGCTATTGCATGCTTTTACAAAAGCATGAAGAGGTGAAAAGTTATTTGGAATTTTCTCCTCTGTAGTCCTAGATAAAACGAGTTTAGAAAACTTGTTTTCTATTATCGCATTATGGAACTTCTCAAAACAGGCAGCATAATCTCTCTTTTTTGACTCATCATCGGAATCTAAATGATCATCATCAATATTATTGATGGTTAAAACATCCTGTTTAGGTAAATTTTTATAGAACTCATCTAACTTTTCGCTTATTTCATCCCAATCGAATGCAAATATATCAGGGCGAATAAAAAGAATTTTATTTTTATCATCAGGATTAAAAGGGGCCATAACAAATCCTTTTCTTCCATCAAGTTCATTTAGTGAAGAAAGTTCTTCAATATCACCATCCTTTTGTAAAATAAGATAGCACGCATCTGTCCAAGGAAGCCTATATAAGGCAAAATTTATTCCACTCTTGGTTAATGCATCTATAATATTAATAATCTCTATATTAGGAGTATTCATTTTCTTTTTAAGATAAAATTCACGACTCTGATAGTAGAAACAAGTCTACCTTCATGAGTGTTTATATCAACATTCCATACGTGCGTACTTTGTCCTCTATGTATCAATTTAGCAGTAGCAATAACATCATTACCTACCTCAACAGATGATATATGATTTGCTGAAACCTGCATGCCGGCTGGGAACTCATCATCTTTACAAAGTGCCATTGATCCATATCCAGCTGTAATCTCGGCTAGAGCTAGTGATGCTCCTCCATTAAGAATGCCAAATGGTTGACATGTTCGATTATCAACAGGCATCTGTGAAGTAACACTTCCTTTTTCACACGTCAAAAACTTTATCCCAAGATGCTCAGTCATGGAATTGTTATAATATGGAAGTTTTTTATTGTCAATATCCATCAAATCTTATTTACTTTATTGAAGCAAAAGTATGAATTTTATTTCTCTCCTACAAAGAAAATGGATTCACTGAATAATAAATGGAATAATAGTTATAAAAGGGAGATTAAAGAATAATAAATTATAAAGAAAAAGAGCACGAAACTTTAATGAAAGATTCTGTTTAAAAGTAATTATATTTGTTTGCGAATATTAATTAATAAAAGAAGTATAATGAAGGTACTATTATTGTCGGGTAGCCCTAGAATGGGTGGAAATAGTTATATAGCTCTTAAAGAGGTTGGTAATGAGTTAGAACGTAATGGCGTAGAGTATCAAATAATAGAAATTGGAAATAAACCAGTACGTGGATGCATAGCATGTGGTAAATGTGTAGAACTAGGTCGTTGTACTTTTGATGATGATCTTTACAATAAGGTGTATCAAGCTGTAAAAGAGAGTGATGCATTTGTTGTGGCATCTCCAGTATACTATGGTGGACCAAATGGTTCGTTATGTGCACTACTTGATAGACTTTTCTTTTCTGCTTCCAAACATCTATCATATAAACCTGCAGCATCGGTAGTGGTATGCAGAAGGGGTGGTGCAAGTGCTGCTTTTGAACGATTAAACCAATATTATCTAATGTCAAATATGCTTGTAGTAGGCTCTCAGTATTGGAATAGTGTTCATGGATGCGCTGCGGGTGAAGCTGTAGAGGATAAAGAGGGTTTACAGACAATGCGTACTTTGGCAAGAAATTTAGTTTGGACTTTAAACAGTATACATAATAGTGAACTACCATATAAAGAACCAAGAGTAGCAACTAACTTTATTCGATAAAGCTTTGCAAAAGATCTTGATAGTGAATGTAATAATTCATATCTGTTTTAGTCAATTTTAGTGGGTTTTAATGTTTGTGTGAGTGGAAATACAATTATATAAAATGTAACTTTTGCTTTATATGAGAACCTTAGAGTGGCTTTATCTGTTTAACTAATTGTAATATTTAAAATAACAGAATAATCGATAGCATTATGGAATTGCTTAAACAGAGAATCATGCAGGATGGGAAATGCTTTACTGGTGGTATTTTAAAAGTTGACAGTTTTGTTAATCATCAAATGGACCCTGATTTGATGTATAAATGTGCTTTAGAGTTTGTTGATCTTTTCAAAGGAACTCCTATAAACAAAATTGTAACTCTTGAGGCTAGTGGTATAGCTCCTGCCATAATGGTTGGTTTTATAATGCATCTTCCTGTTGTCTTTATAAAGAAAAAACCACCTAAAACTATGCAGAATATGCTTAGTGCAACAGTGTATTCATTTACAAAAGAGCGCGAATATACTGTTTGTATCAGTAATGACTATCTTTCAGTTAAGGATCATGTGCTTTTTATTGATGATTTCTTAGCAAATGGAAATGCTGCTTTAGGTGTTATTGATCTTTGTAAACAGGCAGGCGCAACAATCGAAGGTATGGGCTTTGTTATTGAAAAGGCTTTTCAAAATGGTGGAAAAGTTCTCGATGAATTGGGTATTCGTCGCGAAAGCTTAGCTGTTGTGAAGAGTTTGGACAACTGTCAGATAGAGTTTTTATAATTGCATACTTTATAATTGTCTTTTGAGCTTATAAAGTAAAGCCAATGAGTTATAATATGACCCCAAAAAGTTAACAAATACTTTTTGGGGTCATATCATTAGAAAAAACTTTTGAGTTTATTATAATATGTCTCTTAAGCGAAACTTTTCGATTAAAAGGAGTGTTTTTGAGTTATCCTCATTCTTTTATTTCATAGTAATTTCAATTACATAATCTATCTCTTTGGGAACCTCTGATAAACTGACAGTTATGCCACTTTTACTTTTTGTAAAGCTCAATTTACTCTTGTCTGTAAACTTGACTACGCTTTTTACTTTTGATGGTTCGATAGGAAGATATAAAGCATTGTCCTGTAGGTCAAGAATATGAATGTAAAGCTTATCACCTTTTTGTGTAGATACTCCCCAAGGATGAGGCTCAACTAAACCACCACGAGTAGCATATATTGTTTCGCCATATATATTCATCCATTTACCTATCTCTTTCAAACGTTCTATAGCAACAGAAGGAAGTTCACCATTAGGTTGTGGACCAATATTCATAAGTAGATTTGCATCTCTTCCTGCCGCTTTCACCAGGTAATGTACTAACTCTTTTGTCGATTTATAATTCTTATCAGCTATTTTATATCCCCACATGCCGTTCATTGTTTCACATGTCTCAAGAGGAAGATGACTAATCTTTTGTCCTGAAAGACCGGATTGGTTCTCACCTGGAAGATCTCGTTCAAACATTTGAAAATCTTCACCCTCAAAAGGAGTTTGATGATGATTATTACCAATCAAACACGATGGCTGTAATTGATGAATCAATGCATATTGCTCAGGTAGTTGCCAATCAAAATTGGGGTTTTGATCTTGATCCCACCAGCCATCAAACCATATAGCACCAATCTCTCCATATTTTGTAAGAAGTTCGGTGAGCTGATTATTCATAAATGTGTAGTAACTACTCCAGTTACCTTCTGGATTTGGACGCCCTGTTCCACGCCCAGTTCTTCCCCATACAGCGTCCTCTCTTGACCAATCTATATGCGAGTAGTATAGATGAAGTTTAATACCTTGTTTTTTGCACTCATCAGCAAGTTCTTTTAATATATCTCTTTTAAAAGGAGTTGCTTTGACAATATTAAAATCCGACCATTCAGAATCAAACATTGAGAACCCGTCATGATGGCGAGAAGTGATACATATGTATTTAGCACCTGAACTCTTGATGTCACTTACCCATTTGGCAGCATCAAACTTCGATGGATAAAATCCCTCAGCAAGTTTTGCATAATCTTTATAGTTCAAATTGTTGTTTGTCATTGTCCACTCACCACTAGCAAGCATGCTATATAGTCCCCAGTGAATGAATATACCAAATTTCTTGTCTTGAAACTCTTCTCTTGCTTTAATGTTTTCTGTAGTGGGAGTGTAGCTTTTTTGAGCAAATGCCGGGAGTATTGTCCCAATGATTAGTGCTGCTGTAAAAATACATTTTCTCATAATGTTTGTGTTTTATATATTCTAATTAGGTTCCTCCTCTGAAATTAGGTCGTTTAGAGAAATCTCTTTCATCATACTAAACTCTTCTTTTCTTGTAGGACAATCGAGTAAAGTACAATATTTACAATAATAATATTTACAAGGTTTTGTATGTATTGATATCTCAACATGCCCTAAAAAACTTTGCTCGAGAGTATGTTTCAGATTGATGCACTCACTCTCTCCCTCTTTTATATTATAATACCATGGAAGTGTTAGATTGCAATCAATATGCATGTAGTTTCCATATTTTATAATCTTAGTGTTTCGTATATCAATCCATGATGTATTACGGTTTTTATTAACTGCCACACTCATCTTTTTAATCATCTCATTGTCGGCCTTATCAATAAGGTTAGTTATTGTTTTTCTAAGAATCGATATGCCTGTCACAATAATTATTGTTCCAAAGATTAGTGCTATAGCACTATCAATCCATGCTATCTTTGTTATATAAAGTAAAATAAGTCCAAAAACTAATCCTACTGTAGAATAGGTATCCGAATGAAGATGTTTTCCTCCGGCAATAAGCGCAAGAGAGTTATATTTTTTACCCACCCTTATGCTATACCATCCCATGATATAATTTACTAAACCGGCAAAAGCAATGAATATAATACCAACATCAAGTTTTTCGATGGTTGCAGGAGATAATAGTCTTGATATACCTTCGTAAATGATAATAATACCTGCTAAAATTATTAGCATACCCTCAAGAGATGCTGATATCAGTTCCATTTTACCATGTCCAAAAGGATGCTCTTTATCTTTGGGTTTAGATGCCCAATGAAGACTAAACAGTGTTACAGCTTCAGCCAAAACATTAACAATGCTTTCCATGGCATCAGTTAGTATACCTACTGAGTTAGTGATAATAAAAGCAACAAATTTGGATACTAAAAGAAATGTAGATATAATTAGAATACACCTCTGTACTTTCTGCTTAATTTTATATTCTTCCATTTAAATCTAGGTTTATTCTATTACATTAAATCTATATGGTAAAATCTAATTTACAAGCAACAAATATAGTGTTATAAAAGTTTACACCTCTTATTTTTATTAAAAAGTTCATTCGTATATTCAATTATCTTTTGATAATATCTTGTTACACTAATTCATATTTGTACTATATTTGTTTCAATATATTATGAAAAACTTCTATTCAGTTAAGTAACGCAAAAATGAACTTACTTAAAAAAGTGACATTTTCTCTTGTAGCACTGATTATTGTAATACTTGTAGTGTCTACAATATTAGAGAAAACATGTGGCACATCATATGTTTCCAAATATATTTATAACTCGACTCACTTTATATCTCTTTGGATTATCTTATCTCTCTCGGCTGCTATTTATGCGATTAAAAGAGGACTTCTAAAGAAGCCTATTACAATGATGTTACATTTCTCGTTTATTGTTATTTTAATTGGTGCTTTAATAACTCATATCTATTCAGAAGAGGGAGCATTGCATTTGCGACAAGGAGTTGGTAGTTCAATATTTATAAATAACGATGGAATGGGTCATAAAATGCCATTTATGGTTTCACTAGATAAATTTCAGGTTAAATATCATGCTGTTTCCAACTCACCTTCCGATTATCAAAGTAAGGTAACGATTATTGATGGCGATACAAATATATCTAGTGAACTCTCTATGAACAATATTTTGACATATAGAGGATACCGTTTTTATCAAGCATCATTTGATAGTGATGAAATGGGCACAACACTATTGGTAAACTATGACCCAATAGGTATTGCTATAACTTATATAGGATATTTCTCCCTTTTCATCGCTATGTTACTTTTTCTTCTTTCACCTAAAAGTAGGTTTTGGAAACTTATCAGAGAAATAAAAATAAATTCTTTCACCCTTTCTCTATTAATAGTATTACTTTTCCCCATTTCAACATATTCAAAAGAGGCTCCCAACGTTCTTCCTAAAGAACAAGCCTCCAAATTTGAAAGGATTTCTGTTATCTACAATGGCAGAGTAGCTCCACTTCGGATTGTCATGGATGATTTTATGTTGAAACTTTATGGTTCTACATCGTATAATGAATTAACGTCAAGTCAGCTATTCACTGGTTTGATTTTTTTCCCTGATTCATGGAAAGAGGAGAAAATCATTAAAATTAATGATGATAATATATGTTCAATATTAGATGTTGATGGTAAATATGCTTCGATAAATGAACTACATAATAGCGATGGAAAGAGTAAATTAGATGGTTTAGTTTATGAAAATATAGGAGATGATCCAAAGTTGCTTCGTGATTTAAACAAGATAAATGAAAAGTTTTATTTGGCGTATATAACAATTAATGGGGAGTGGCTTTCATCATCTATAGAAATTTTAGGGAAAGATAGTGCTCAGTTTGATAGATGGATGACAGAAGTTAAAAGTTCTATCATAGGAAAAAACTACTTACGTTTAGATAGTTTAATTACAGACATTAAGAGTTATCAAAGTTCACTTGCCGGGAAATCTCTTCCTACATCATCAAGAGTTGATGCTGAACTCGTGTATAATAAAATGCGAAATCATAATCCAATCTCTATTATATTGATGATTTTAGGAGTAATATCTTTCCTCTATTTTGGCTTAATAAAAATAGATATGATAAAAGTCAGTAGGTTAGTGATTTATTTTCTTAATGCTATTCTTATTACAGCTTTTGTATATATCACCATTATCATCTCATTAAGATGGTACGTAGGAGGTCATATCCCATTATCAAATGGATATGAGACTATGCAATTTATGTCCTGGTGCATTTTGCTGTTTGCTCTGTTACTTCAGAAAAAGTTTACAATAACCATTTCATTTGGACTAATACTTTCGGGAGTAGCCTTTATGGTATCCACTTTTGGAGAGACAAATCCTCAGATAACACATCTTGCACCGGTGCTCTCATCACCACTTCTCTCTATTCACGTTGTGATGATAATGATGTCGTATTCCCTTTTTGCATTTATGTCATTAAATGGAGTTATGGCTTTTCTTTTGAAAATTTCCTCTCAGAGATGTGATAATCAGATAAAAAATCTTCAAATATATAGTACCATTTTGCTCTATCCGGCACTTTTCTTACTTACTGCCGGAATATTTACAGGAGCTATATGGGCAAATATTTCGTGGGGACGTTATTGGGCTTGGGACCCTAAAGAAGTTTGGGCATTGATAACCATGCTCATCTATTCATTCCCTCTTCATCACGATTCATTACCATTGTTTAAAAAAGAGATGTTCTTTCATCTTTACACTATAATCGCATTCCTAAGTGTACTGTTCACCTATTTCGGTGTGAACTATATATTGGGAGGGATGCACAGTTATGCATAAATTTATTAATGTATGAGAGAGTTTATAAAATACGAAGAGTACCAATTTAAAACTAATGTTGAGATATCATATTTCTCTTCATCAAATAATGGCGTAAGCGAGTACATGGCCATAATAATAGGCAATGATAGTAGTCTTTCTTTTGATGACCAACTTAATAATATCAATAAAAGTTTTGAACAGTTGCATCACAGATGTTATGGAGCAAAGTCTGTATTTGCCCGTTTTTTTCTAAGTGATGCAGCCAATCAGAGTGCTTTAGTTAAGGAGGCAGTTAAAGACTATATGTACTGTTCATTCTCTATCATTGGACAACCCCCTCTTAATGGAACAAAGGTTGCGTTATTGGTATATTTGCAAAGTTCTATGCAATCGGAATGCTATCTTGATGGATTAATAGAGCAAAAACATGGTAGTTACAAACATTATTGGGGAGCTTCTTCTTTTAATCGTGCTGCTAATTCGGAGTATCAAATGAGACTTCTTTTTAACGAATATGTTATGCAACTGGCACATAAAGGATGCACACTTTACAACAACTGTATACGTACTTGGATTTTTGTGCAAAACATTGACGTAAACTATAATATGGTTGTAAAAGCACGTAACGAAGTGTTTGCATCTCAAAATCTAGTAACAGATTCACACTACATTGCCAGTACCGGAATAGAGGGCTCAAATGGTGATCCTTCAGTGTCGGTTCAGTTTGATACCTATGCAATAGACGGTTTGATGGATGGACAGATAAAGTATCTTTATGCATCCGATCATATGAATAGGACCTCTGATTATGGAGTAAGTTTTGAAAGAGGTACTTCTGTGATTTATGGTGATAGAGTGCATACTTTTATCTCTGGCACTGCAAGTATTAATCATAAAGGTGAAATTCTTTTCAAAGGTGATGTGTTAAAACAGTCTGAGAGAGCTTGCGAAAATGTTGAGGCTCTTTTAACAGAAGCTGAGTGTAGCTTTGATGATGTTATGCATCTTATAGTATATATGCGTGATATAGCAGACTATACAAAGGTGAACAGCTATTTTGAAGAACGATTCCCTAGCATACCTAAAGTATATGTTCTTGCGCCGGTATGCCGTCCGGGTTGGTTAGTAGAGATAGAGTGTATGGCTATTAAGGATAATAAAAATGATATGTTCGATAATTTTTAATATTAACGAATATATCAATACTATCGTAAAGTTCTCTTTTCAAGATATTTATTGAAAGACTCTTTGTATGCATCCGATACATGTATAACTTCGTTTCCTATATATACACAGTTGTTTCGGTCGATTGAGCGAATTTTATCTGTTGCGACAATAAAACTTCGATGGATACGCATAAATTTCTTTGGATTAAGCATAGACTCCACTGCTTTCATGGTTATATGAACAATCATAGGACGGTTAGAATTAGTAAGATAGATGTGAACATAATCTTTAAGACCACTTATATATATTATGTTATCAACCTCTATACGTTGTAATTGATTGTCAGTACGGATAAAAATATAGTCATCATTGTTACCATTATCTTTATTCTGAGAACTTATATCATTTGTTATCAAGTCGGTTGTTTCTTTTGAACTATTTTGTGCCTCTTTCATTTCAAACCATTCTACAGCTTTAGTAACAGCTTGAATAAATTTTGAATAGCTTATTGGCTTTAAAAGGAAGTCAAGCGCAGCTACTTCATAACTATCGAAAGCATACTCTTTAAATGCTGTAGTAAAAATGATTTTAGTATCTTTTGAAACAAGATGCGATAGCTCCAATCCATTTAAATCAGGCATTTGTATATCCAGAAATAGCAAGTTGACAGGATTCTCCGATATTGCAGCAAGTCCCTCAATAGAGTTATCGTAGGAGCCACAAAGTTTCAAAAATGATGTTCGTTCTACAAAGTTCTCAAGGAGTCGTATTGCAAGAGGCTCATCATCAATTATCAAGCATGTTAGTTCCATTTTTGTTACATTCTTTAATAATTATCTGTGCAAAGAATATATCTCCACGTTGCTCATGAATAAATGAGTATTGGTTAGGATATATCAGTTCTAATCTTCTTTTTAAGTTCTCTAATCCAATCCCTGAACCACTTCTATTGCTTTGGTTCTTAGGATAAAATGAATTTTCTATTGTAAAGATTAAATCGTTTTCATTTTTATTCAGTACAATTTTTATAAATGAAGGATTTGCTCCACTTACTCCATGTTTAAAAGCATTCTCTATAAGTGAAATATACAACAGAGGAGGAATTAATATAGGAGAATCGGGTGTAAAGAAGTGCGATTCAATATGAACTTTTGAACTATATCTAAGGCTCATCAATTCTATATAGTTCTTCATAAATATTATCTCATCGCTAAGTTGTACCTTACTTTTGTTTGTCTCATATAAAGCGTACCTCAATAATTCGCTTAACTGTGAAATCCTTTGTTGAGCATCGTCAGGGTCTATCTGTATAAGGCTGGAGATATTATTTAGCGTATTGAAAAGGAAGTGAGGATTCAGTTGGTTCTTTAACCATGCTAATTCAGCTTCCGAATACTTTTTCTCTTGCTCCATAATTGAGTTTTTCACCTGATTCCAATGAATAATATATCTTAAACCAACTGCGCACCCAATGAAAAGTGAGTTGAACATTGTAGTGAAGAACATAACCATAAACCATATAGCCATATCGAATACTCCTTTATTAATTAAAGGTATCATATTAACCGATTGAATGGCAATATAGATAGCTATAAGTGCAATATTGAAGCCAAAAAACTTAAGATATTTATGCTCAAAAAGTTTATATGCTAGCCAATAAAAATTTAAATAGTATAGAATAATGGCAGGTAGTAAATATCTTAATGAGTTGAAAAATATAAAAAAGGCTCCATGAGTGTTGAAACCATGGCCAATCCACTCTATTGCCGGTGGTAGCAATAGAATGGTAAGCCAGAATAACATCTGAGTTATATCAACAATTCTGTTATGCGATCTAATTTTCATATATATTATAGTTAACTTCTGCGAATTAAATCATTATTTAATACAAATCAACATTATTGCTGATTAATTATATTACCAATAGATTCAGTTTCGTTAGTACGTTCTTTCAAGTCATTATTATTGATAGTACGCTTAGCTTTTTTAACCTTACTAGTACTGTTACTTAGTGAGTAGCTAATGCTAAATGAAATATTTGAAAGAGCTATCTTACTGATATTGGTATTTATATAATCTTTACCTGAGGTATAGTTTTTCATCTCCATCTTGCCTCCCGAAATAGGAGCCATTGCGCTTATGCTAAGGCTTAGTTTATCATTTAGTAATGTTTTGGTTACACTAGCCATTGCCATACTAAACCCTGTTCTCCATCCCTCAAGAGAATAGCTACGTGAAGAGCTCATCACATTCATACTCAATCGGAAATGGGAAGGAAGAGTCTGTTGAAATCCTAACATAATATTATCTTGCCATCCACTATTTTGTAAACCTAATTTATTACTTCTCATATCTACATACGATAGGCTTGAGTTGGTATAAATACGTGTGTTCTTACCCGGGTTCCAATTAATGAATGCAGTAATTCCTACACTTTTGTTTTTGCTGATATTACCATAAGTTGTGTTCAACACATTATTGCTGTCATAAAAACTATAGCTATCTATAGCATTATCGCAAAAAGAGTATCTTAAAGTCAAGTTCATCATAACGGCAGATGTGTAATAGTTGTATACCATGCTAATGTTATGAGCCTTTTCACACTCCAAATCCGGATTACCATAGCTTATAGCAAGAGGGTCTTGACGGTTCACATAAGGATTAAGGAAAGTTATACCTGGACGACTTATTCGCATATTGTAAGTAAGTCCGATATTTTGTTGTTGATCAATGGCATATGAAAGATCTGCACTAGGTACAAGATTACCATAATTTACATCAAAATCACTACCTTCTCTATTAAGATATTTCACACTTTGAAAGGTATATTCATAACGTAATCCACCTTTGTATCCCAACTTCCCACTTTTACCACTATATTCAGCATAAGCAGCCAATATATCACTATTGTGTTTATAGTCACTACTGCTGTTAGGAATAAATACATACTCACCATTTTTATCGGTATAATATTTATTATCAGCCGAGTTATTACGAAGAATAAGTTTCACTCCTGTGCTAATGGTATTTGTTTTATTGAAAGTAGTAGTGAAGTCACTTTGAAATGTATGCTCAGTAGTCTTTTCATCGCCATGACTATATCTGTCATCAAACTTGAATTCGCTATTCGATGAGTTATCAAATGTGCTATACGAGTCATTTTTCAATGGTGTATTATTAATTTGGTAAGAAAGGGTAAGCATACTGTTTTTGTTGCTTGCAAATATATGTTGGAAGTCAAAGCTACCTGTTATTGAATATCTTTTATTTTTTTGATTGACATAGCTTAAATATGAAAACTCATTATTCCCATAAGCAACACCACTCATTGTGGTCTTTCCTTCGTTGTTTGTATGATTATTAAATCCCATAACTCCAAAAGATGCCGATATCATATTGAGTTTGTCAATCTCATAACTTGCATCCATGTTGGCCATAATCATATCAATCTTCATATCCGATTTTGAATTTACAAGATTTGTGGAGTTACCTTTATCGCTTATCTGCACACGTTCACCCGAAGTTGTTACATCCATTCCACTTGAGTGGTTTATATTTCCATTGACCGAGAGTGAAAGTTTACCTTTTTGTATACTACCGAAAACTCCTCCTCCATAACCTTTGGTGCTACCGGTTGCACGCACTGTTCCATTGTATCCATCACTGATATTTTGTTGACCTGCTACTTTATTAGTTACAAGATTTAATACACCACCTACACCCTCAGCATCATATTTAGCGCCAGGATTGGTGATGACTTCAACTTTTGTAACCGATGAGGCTGGCATATATTTAAGAATGTTCGATGGATTAGAACTTATCATAGCATTTGGCTTCCCATCAACATATACTTTGAAGTTACTACTACCATTTACAGTTATGTTATCATTGCCATCAACCGTTACCATAGGTACTTTGCGTAACATATCTAAAACATTACTTGATTTTGAGTCGGGGTCATCAGCAATGTTGTAATTCATTTTGTCAACTTCCATCGTTACAAGAAGTTTTTGAGCTACGACCTCCACACCTTTTAGTTGTTTCACATCATCACTAGTATATATAGTACCAAGATCAATCTCTTTTTCATCTTTTATTGTAAAAGGTAAAGAGACAGTGTTTTTTCCAACTGAAGAGAATGTTATAATATACTTTCCCTTTCCTGATACTTTTTGCGAGAAATTACCATTTTCGTCAGTCACGGTCATCTCTAAAGGTTTCTCTTTATTACTTGCCTTACTAATTTTTATGGTAGCGTAAGGCTCACTCTCCTTACTTATTGAGTCTTTTAAAATACCTTTTATTATGGTAATATTCACAGGTTCATTTGCATAAACCTCAATTGTACTTCCCAATATAAATAGGAAAGATAATACTAATAAAAAACGAACTTGATTTTTCATGGTTATATAAATTATATTTGTTGCTTAAATAATTGTGCCACAAATATATTTGTCTATATACCTTTATAGATATAATATTCGACCAAACCATGCTTTAGTTTCGACTGATTGTTTAAGTAGAAGTTTTTATAAATATATTATAGAGGATAAATATTTTTTTTGCACTGTGGATTACTTTCAAAAATTATATTTATGATATCACAAAAGTCTATATCTATACAATCACCACAAGTGTTTAATCCTTTAAATTCAACACATTTACGTATTTCACAAATATCCCCACAATATTTGCTTTTTACACCTTCTGTACGGCATCCCATACAATTTATATCTTCAAATGTTAATCCGGGAGAGTTGAACAAATGGCAACATTTTATGGTATAAGCATCTTTTAGCTTTCGATTTTTTTTAATTGTTACTTTACGAGCTTCACATTCTTGGCACTCTATTCCACAGCATGCAATTAGTTTTTTCATTATAATTAAGTCATTTAGTCTTTGTAAATATAATAAATGCTTATTGAAATAAACAAATTTATAAGGAAAAAAGGTGTTTTAAGTCATTTATCTCTTTGACTAATAAAACTTTAATTTTTTGAAGTTAATTTTAATTATGTATTTGTTTTAATAAAATAATCTTCGGCTTAACCTTATCTAGCTTTTGTTCAATTTTCTCAATGTACTTGTTTTGAATTTTGTTAAATATCTTATATTGAATATGTTAATCAAAATGTTTGTTGTTGAGATATAGCTGTATTGGTGTTAAAACTAATTATTATATAGAATTAAAATTATGTAATCCTTTTTATGCATACATATACAGTATTACTATTGTTTGCATTACTAATTGTTGTTAAATATCTGAATTTTCTTACACTTTATTGTATAAACATTGTTATCATTTATATATTTTAATTAGTTATTCAAAAAATGCATAAATAAATGTTTGCTTTATCTAATATAAATGTCTTTTCAGATCTAAACTAAAATAACTTAAAAACAAAAACTAGACTTTATGAAAGAAAAATTACTAATGTTATTAACATGCTTATTTTTAAGTATGGAATTAGTTTTTGCTCAAACATCTTCTGTTTCTGGAATAGTGATTTCAGAAGAAGATAATGAGCCTATTGTTGGAGCATCAGTATTAGTTAAAGGTACTACACTTGGAACTGTTACTAATATTGATGGAAAGTTCACAATTGCAAAAGTACCAAACTCGGCTAAAACTTTGGTCGTGTCATTTATTGGTATGAAAACTCAAGAAGTTCCAATTAAACCTAATCTAAAAATAACGCTAAAATCGGATGCTGAACAACTTGATGAAGTTGTAGTAACAGGTATGCAGCGTATGGATAAACGTATGTTTACTGGAGCTACATCAAAGTTATCGGCTAACGATGTTAAGATGGATGGTGTTGCTGAGGTAAGTCGTGCCTTAGAAGGTAGAGCAGCCGGTGTATCTGTTCAAAATGTATCAGGTACTTTTGGTACTGCTCCAAAAATACGTGTTCGTGGTGCTACCTCAATTTATGGTAGTTCAAAACCTTTATGGGTGGTTGATGGAGTTATAATGGAAGATGTTACTGAAGTAGATGCTGATGATCTTTCATCGGGGGATGCTGAGACATTAATATCCTCAGCTATATCCGGATTGAATGCTGATGATATCGAGAGTTTCCAAATTCTTAAAGATGGATCTGCTACCTCAATATATGGTGCACGTGCGATGGCTGGTGTCATAGTTGTCACAACAAAGAAAGGTAAAGCAGGGAGCAATAAAATTAACTATACCGGTGAATTTTCACTTCGATTAGTCCCTAGTTATAAAAATTATAACATCATGAACTCACAAGAGCAGATGGGAGTATATCGTGAGATGGAAAATGGTGGTTATCTGAATTTGGCAGAGACTTATCGTGCTTCCGATAGTGGTGTTTATGGTAAAATGTATCATCTTATTAATAGTTATGATCCCAATACCGGTAAATATGGCTTAGCAAATACTGATGAGGCTCGTAATGCTTATTTACAAGAGGCAGAATACCGTAATACAGATTGGTTTAAAACTCTTTTCAATAATTCTATATCTCAAAACCATGCTATAAGCATGTCATCGGGTACAGATAAAGCATCATACTATACGTCATTAAGTTTGATGAATGATCCGGGATGGTATAAGCAGAGTGAGGTAAACAGATATACCATTAATGTTAATGCGCTATATAACATTACCAATAAACTATCATTAAACTTAATTGGTAATGGTTCATATCGTAAACAAAAGGCACCTGGTACATTGAGTCAAAGTGTAGATGTAGTATCAGGCGAGGTACGCCGTGATTTCGATATCAATCCATATTCGTATGCTTTAAATACATCTCGTGCTTTGGACGCTAATGAGTTTTATGTACGTAATTATGCCCCATTCAATATTATAAATGAGTTGGATAATAACTTCATTAAATTAGATGTTGTCGATTTACGATTTCAAGGAGAACTTAAGTGGAAACCAATAACCAAACTTGAGCTTGCTGTTCTTGGAGCATACAAATTTTCGAATACTACTCAGTCGCACGAAATACATGATAACTCAAATCAAGCTTGGGCTTTCCGAGCTATGGATGATGCTACCATGCGTGACGCTAATCCATGGTTATACACTGACCCCGACAATGCTAACTCATTGCCAATAACTGTACTTCCTGTAGGTGGATTTTATCGTGAGACAAAATACTCAATGAATGGTTATGACTTCCGTGCTACTGCAAGTTATAATGATGTGTTTAATGAGAGTCATATTGTAAATTTCTTTGGTGGAATGGAGGTAAACTCTGTAGATCGTAAAAGAACATGGTTCAATGGTGTAGGTATGCAGTATGAAATGGGAATGCTTCCCGCATATGATTATCGTTATTTCAAACAGGGTAATGAAGAGAACTCACAATATTATACTATAGATGAAACTCGCAGCCGTTCACTCTCTTTCTTTGCCACTGCAACTTACTCATATCAAGGAAAATATACAGTTAACGGCACAGTACGTTATGAGGGAACTAATAAACTTGGTAAAAGCCGTTCTGCTCGTTGGCTTCCAACATGGAACGTATCGGCTGCTTGGAATATTTATGAAGAGAAATTCTTTGAAAATCTTCGTTCGGCAGTATCTAACTTAACAATTAAAGGTTCGTACTCTTTAACAGCCGATCGTGGTCCTGCAAATGTAACGAACTCGATGGTGGTAATACAAAGTTATAATCCATGGCGTCCATTTGCCAGTGTCAATGAATCGGGTTTGGAGATTTACGATTTGGAAAACAGTGAGCTTACTTATGAGAAAAAACATGAGCTCAATATTGGAGCTGAAGTAGGTTTCTTGGAAAATAGAATCAACTTATCAGCCGATTGGTACAAGCGTAAAAACTATGACTTGATTGGTATAATTAATACTATGGGTATTGGTGGTCAGATAACTAAATATGCAAACGTAGCAAGTATGCGTTCACATGGAATTGAGTTCACTCTATCTACTCGTAACATTGTAACAAAGGACTTTAAGTGGAATACAGATTTTATTTTCTCTAAGGCTAAGAATAAAGTTACTGAACTTGAATCGGATGCTCGTGTTATTGATATGATAACAGGAACAGGCTTTACCATGGCAGGTTATCCTGTTCGATCACTATTCTCGATGGATTTTCAAGGACTTAACAAAGAGGGACTTCCTACTTTCATAAACGAAAAAGGTGAGTTAACAGTTAGTGATATTAATTTTCAGGAACGTGATAATTTGGATCATCTAATATATGAAGGTCCAACCGATCCAACTACTACAGGAAGTTTAGGTAACATATTTATCTATAAAAATTTACGATTAAATCTTTTTATAACATATTCATATGGAAATGTTATTCGTTTAGATCCTGTATTTAGTAATAGATATTCCGACCTGGATGCAATGCCAAAGGAGTTTAAAAATAGATGGACTATTGCCGGTGATGAGAATGTTACTGATATACCTGTTATAGCAGATAAGCGTCAAAACTCAAGTGATAATTACTTAAGGTACGCTTATAACGCTTATAACTATTCTACTGCTCGAGTGGCTAAAGGTGATTTTATTCGAATGAAAGAGATATCATTATCATATGATATACCAAAAAGTTGGTTTGGGTCATGGAAAATCAGTGATGTATCACTGAAATTACAAGCTACAAACCTGTTCTTGATCTATTCGGATAAGAAGTTAAATGGTCAAGATCCTGAATTTTATAATACAGGTGGTGTAGCAGCACCAATTCCTCGACAGTTTACATTGACAGTAAGAATAGGTATTTAATAGAATAAAAATAAGAATATGAAAACAAGAAATATATTATATACAGCAATAAGCTCTGCTATGATATGCATGTCGTGTAGCGATTTTTTGGATACTGTACCCGATAATAGAGCAGAGATTGATACAGATAGTAAAATCACATCACTGTTAGTTTCTGCCTATCCTACCAATACAGATCTTGTAATGAGTGAAATGTCTACGGATAATGCTATGGATAATGGTGCTCGCTTTACTGTAGAATCACAAGAACATGAAGAAGCTTATCTTTGGAAAGATATAACAGGAACAGGTAATGATTCACCAAAATCATTTTGGAACTCATGCTATGGTGCTATTTCTGCTGCAAACCATGCACTGCAAGCTATCGAAAATATGGGAAATCCTGCTCGATTAAGTGCACAGCGTGGCGAGGCTTTGTTATGTCGTGCTTATGGTCATTTTGCTTTGGCCAATCTGTTCTGTTTGCCATACAATCCTGATACCGCCGATGATGATTTGGGAATACCGTACTCGGATGCTCCCGAAACTGAGGTTTCACCTATATATACTCGAGGTAATATGCGAGAGTTGTATGCTAAGATTAATTCAGATATTGAAGAGGGTCTTCCACTTATTGATGATGAAATTTATTCAGTTCCAAAGTATCATTTCAATAGAAAGGCAGCATATGCATTTGCTACACGTTTCAATCTTTTCTATCACAACTATGATAAGGCTATTCAATATGCAAATATTGTATTGGGTGCTGCACCAACAAAAATGTTGAAGAACTGGACCAACATTGTTATGAATACCGCTTCAAATTACACTCTACGAGTAGATATGTATATATCTGCAAGTGAACCTGCCAATCTACTTCTTATGCCGGTAACCTCTTCTTGGGGATATTGGGTAGGCCCTTACAACTTGGGTAAAAGATATGGACATGCTAGGGCTATCTGTATGAACGAAACAGGACGTGTAACCGGTTTGTGGGGTGCATATGCTAATCTGTTACCTTTTAAAAATATGTGGGGATTTGAGGAGAAACTTGTGGTTACTAAAATTGGTGGTTATTTCTTCTATACAGATAAAGTAAATGGTATAGGATACCGTAAAAATGTCATTCTTGCATTCAGTGCTGATGAAACTTTACTGTGCCGTGCCGAAGCTTATGCATTGAAAGGTGATCTAGATAAAGCTACCGAGGATATAAACTATTGGGTATCTACTCATACCTTAGGAGGCAAACAGTTTACTACTAAAGAGATTGTCGATTTCTATGGTGCAATTGAAAACATGCCTATTGATAATAGCAAACGTACACCAAAGAAGAAACTTAATCCACGAGGCTTTAATGTAGCCGAGGGAAATCAGATGGAGATTATTCAATGTATTCTACACTTACGTCGTATAGAGACAATTCATGAAGGATTGCGTTGGCAGGATATAAAACGATATGGAATAGAAATCTCACATAACCGTGATGGTTTGGATAATGATATATTAAAATTTGATGATCCACGTCGTGCGATACAACTTCCTCAAGATGTAATCAGTGCCGGTTTGGAAGCAAATCCTAGAAACTAAATTAATGTAAAAAGTATATGAATATGAAAAATATAAAATGGTTATTTATCTTTTTTGTTACAATGACATTATGGTCATGTAAAGAAGATGATCTAGACCCAAACTCTATTTTTGGTCAGGAGAGTGGTGTGACAAATGAGTTTGATAATTGGCTTCTTAAGAACTTTACAAACGAATATAATATCAATTTTAAGTATCGTTTTGAAGATAAAGAATCTGATAAAAGTTATAATCTTGTTCCTGCAGATTATGATAAATCAGTTGCATTAGCGAAAATGACAAAGTTTTTATGGCTTGAATCCTATGAAGAACTATTAGGTAAAGATTTTATTCGTACTTATTGTCCTAAAGTTATTCATTTAGTTGGTTCCCCTGCGTACTCTCAAGGTTCCATACTTTTAGGTGTTGCTGAAGGTGGATTAAAAATTACTCTTTATAATGTTAATCAAATTAATTTAAAGAAAATTGATATTGAGGAGTTGAACTACTGGTATTTCAAAACCATGCATCATGAATTTGCTCACATATTACATCAGAATAAGAGTTACTCGACAGATTTTAATCTTATTTCTGCAAATAATTATCAGTCCGGTAGCTGGGTTAATGTTACCGATCAACAAGCTTTAGATATGGGTTTTGTCTCCCCTTATGCTAGTTCGGAAACACAAGAGGATTTTGTTGAAATTATTGCAATATACGTTACACATAGCCCTGAATATTGGGCTGCATTAGTCGCTAAGGCAAGTGCTGATGGACAAAGTATGATAAATCAAAAACTTCTATTTGTGAAAGATTATTTGCTAACCACTTGGGGTATTAATTTGGATGAGTTGCGAAATATTGTACAACGTCGTTCTGCAGAGGTAATTAATATGGATTTAACAACACTAAATTAATGAGAAGTATGAAAAAAATATATTATAGTTTACTTTATTTGCTTACGTTAGTTGTGTTGGCTGGATGTACTAACGAAGAGGAGGATTATTTCGAAAGCTCTTCTGCAGCCCGTGCTGATGCATCTGTCAAATCCGATTTGGCTGTACTAACAGGAGCAGGGAATGGTTGGTTGATGGAATATTTTCCTGAGGTTAATCAAAGTTATGGAGGTTATAATGTTTTATTAAAATTTGGTACAGATGGTAAAGTTACTGTTTCTAATGAATTTTATGATTCTACAGATACTTCTACAAGCCTCTATTCAGTAAAACAGAGTGCAGGTATTGTTCTCTCTTTCGATACATACAACGAAATTTTCCATCTTTTCTCCGATCCATCTGATCCAACCGGCCTAGGTGGTGCTGGATATGGTCTTGAGGGCGATTACGATTTCCTAATATTAGATGCTACTCCACAAAAGGTGGTGTTACAAGGTAAAAAAACACATGGTATAGCTGTGTTAACACCTATATCCGGTAAATGGGATGAGTATCTTTCAACCATTCAAGAGGCATCATCTGCTATGATTTACTCTAAGTATAAACTTGCGATTAATAGTGAGGAAATCCCGGTATCTATAACTTATCGTACATTAACTTTCACTTACGATCAAGATGGTAGTAGTGTTTCAAAAACAGCATCTTTCATTGTAACTCCTACCAGTTTAAAATTTTACGAACCCTTTGCTATTAAAAATGATACTTTACGGGAGTTTGTTTTTGACCCAACGAATAACCTATTTACAGAGGCAAGTAATAACAGTATAAAACTTCTTCCTGTAATTCCTCCTATTAATGAGCAGTTCGTCAATGGCAATTGGTTTATAGCTTACAGTAAATTAGGAGCTTTTGCACAACCATATTATAGCTATTGCAAAACGAACTTCATCGATAAAGAGGGTGAAGAGATTATTTATGCATTTATGGGATCGGCTTTATATGGAGCTTTTGGATTCAACTTCAATAGTAGTGGTTATGCAGGTCTTTTAGGATTCGAATATAAACTTATAGGTGAAGATAAAATATCCTTGAAGTTTAACTTAACAGCTCAGGGCAATGGAGCCTATTATTACAATAATGTAGGATTCCAATATCTATTGCATCCGTTTGGTGCAAGTGCAGCACGTATCTTCACAATTACTACTGATAAATTGGTTACTCCAACTTATGTTACATTGACAGAAGATGCAAATCCTGTTAACTCTATAACTCTATTTGCTCAGCAAATTAACTATCCATATCGAAACTAAGATAGCATATTATTAATTATTATCGCTATATATTGTACGGGCCACTAACATTTGTAAGTGGCCCGTATTTTTTCTATCAAAATTTTAATTGTTTACCTGTTTTATCCATGTTACTAAATCCTGAAGCACCTCGGGAGATATTGTCTCTTCAATACTTCCGTAATCTAGAGATGTTACAGGAGTACAGTGTTGGAACATATGATTAAGTGAATCATAAACCTTAATCATATGTTTCTTATTTTTTGGTAGGTTATTCTCTATAACTGGAATATTATCTTTGCTAAGAACCTGCATATCCAAATTACCGTTAATAGCCATTACAGGACATGAAATTTTGCTTATATATTCGGAAGGAGTAGATCCAACAAACCACGTTAACCAATCACCACCGGCGGTAATACATTGAACCAAGTTCCCTTTCAAATTATCGAGTAAGGATAAAGAGTGCTCTTTACAAATATCATCTATATATTTTCCTCCATCAGCTATCTTTTTATTAGCAACTCTATCATTAAATACTATTCTTAAAGCAGTAGCATAATCTTCTGCCAACTTTTGTGGAACACCTTGCTGAGTCATAATAGCATTGTTTTGTCCAATAATTACATCGACTCCATTTGCTGCTGAACCGGCTAAAGAGATAATAAAGTCAACGCTCTTTTTAGACCCCATCATAAATGCTATCAAACCACCTTCACTATGCCCTAAAACTCCTATTTTACCAAATTTATTTAGGTTTCGTAAATAAGCTATACCGGCTTCTGCATCTGCCAGATTGTTTACCGTTGTTGAGTTTTGTGTCGGACCTGTTGATTTCCCCATTCCTCTATCATCATATCTTAATGAAGCAATACCATTTTTTGCAAGGTAATCAGCAATGACAAGGAATGGTTTATGATCAAAAATCTCTTCATTTCTATCTTGACCACCACTTCCCGAAACCAGTAAAACAACAGGTATACTCCCTTTTTTAGCTTTATCAAAATTTATGGGGTATGTCAAAGTACCGGCAAGCTGAGCACCTTCAGCACTATTACTGAATGTCACATCCTCTGTTTTATATTCATAAGGTTCCTTAGGAGTTTGAGGACGTTTCAACTCACTTTCTTTCGCCTTTACCTCAATATTTCCCGGTTCCAAATTCAATTGAAGATTAGCACCATTTTGAGAAAGTATTCCTTCTATAATATCATTTGAGATTTTACGACCCTTATAAGTTGCTCTTATTGAAGAGATGTTGAGATTTAGTGAATCAGAAGAGTTTTTAATTATCTCGACAGGTATATTTTTTCCCCCTTGAGCAGGGACATCCATAGTACATGTTAATTTCCCATCATTGGAGGAAATAAAATTAAAAGATACACCCAACTTATTTGGGCCTATAGATAATTCACCACTCCAGTAACCGGATATGCTTTCTTGAGCATATAGGTTGATTGTAGATATAATAGCTGCAATAAATAGTGTAGTTAGTTTTTTCTTCATAATATAATATTTTATTGAAGGTAAATAGATTAGTAATTTCAGATTTAAATATATACAATGTTACTTAATAAAGGTTCTTTTAAACTGATTTTTCTATAGTTGTTTTGTTAATATCATACATAGTCGGATAACAGTAATCCGTGAGGATAACTAAAAATGTTCTTATATGAATAAAGAATTGATATATCTCACACCTCGAGAGCTTAAAACTCTCTTCGAGACCAAAATGCAATCTATTGTTAATATTGCATTGAATAGTCATGACATAGGTGAGTTTAAAGTGAGATTGCTTGATTTTTTACTTTTAAATGAAGAAAAACAATCATCATTGGAGCAGGAAACTATAATGAGATTAATTCATCATGATGGTATGATGATAAAGGAGGCTTCTACTGAAGAGAAGATGAAATTGGATACTATCACCAATTTATGGCATTTTTTAAGAGAAAAAGACGATTTTGATAAATACAATTCAGATTTTCTAATAGATATATACAAACAGTTTGAGAATTTGAATGTCAATAATTCAGCCATTACAGATAAAGAACAACTTCATAAATGGATGAATAGGTGGCCATCGGGAAGAGAAGGTAATATTGTTCAAATAAGAGAGAGGAATAAACAGCGTATTATTAATCACCTTATTAATCGTATCGATCAACGTGAATATGGAAAGAGTAAATACTCTTTCCCTACAGATATTTCTCTTGAAGAGAAGAGAGAGATGGTAGGGAATTGGTGGAATGATTATCGTTTTCACCTATCTATGGCAGCCCGAAGTTTTAAAGAGTTGAATAATTTGATGGGTGGCACTCTTTCAGAAGATATTAGGAGTATATATCAAGTTGCAAATAAAAAGGGAATTCCAATATTTGTGACACCTTACTATGCCTCTTTAATGGATATAGCAAACGAAGGGTTCGATGACTCCTCATTGCGAAGCTATGTGTTATATTCGCAAGAGTTGGTTGATGCTTATGGTAATATTAAAGCATGGGAGAGGGAAGATAGAGTAGAGCCCGGTAAACCTAATGTTGCAGGGTGGATATTACCTGAGGGGCATAATATTCATCGTCGTTATCCTGAAGTAGCAATTCTTATTCCCGATACTATTGGTAGAGCTTGTGGAGGGCTTTGTGCTTCATGTCAACGACTTTATGAATTTCAAAGTGGTAGATTCAATTTCGATCTAGAAGCACTTAAACCGGATGAAACATGGGATCACAAGCTCAAAGAGCTCATGAAATTTTTCCGTGAGGATGAGCAATTATGTGACATACTAATAACGGGAGGTGATGCCTTGATGACTCGCAATAAAAACTTGAGGAAAATTCTCGAGGCTGTATATGTTATGGCAAAAAAGAAGCGTAAAGATAACAAAAGCAGAGCTGAAGGTGAAAAGTATTCCGAGATTCGACGTGTACGATTAGGTACTCGATTACCTGTTTATCTGCCTATGCGTATAGATGACGAACTTATTTCTATACTCTCAGAATTCAAAGAGAAAGCCGCAAGTGTAGGAATATCTCAGTTCTTTATTCAAACTCATTTTCAATCCCCTTTAGAGATAACTCCGGAAGTATGTGAAGGTATTCGCAAACTGCATAGCGCCGGTTGGAGCGTAACAAATCAATTAGTATTTAATGTGGCTGCATCACGACGAGGTCATACTTCAAAATTAAGAGAGGAATTAAATAAGATAGGAGTATTATGCTACTATACATTTTCGGTAAAAGGTTTTAAAGAGAATCATTCAGTTTTTACTCCTAATAGCCGGTCATTGCAGGAACAAGAAGAGGAGAAGATATGGGGTAAAATGAATGATGAAGAAGCATTTACTTTTATGAAATACTTGAATAGTAAATTGTCATTAGAAAAAAGTATTTCGTTGTTTCAAAAGAATTATAATCTTCCTTTTTTATCTACAGATAGAAATGTTATGAATCTACCGGGTATAGGAAAAAGTATGACTTTCCGTGTTGTCGGAATTATGAGTGACGGATGCCGAATGTTAGCATTTGATCATGATCATACTCGAAAACATAGCCCTTCAATAAAAGATATGCCTATTATTTACATCAAGGAGAATAAGTCCATTGCTAAGTACCTGCGACAGTTATCCGATATGGGTGAAAATGTGTCGGAGTATGACTCAATTTGGCTTTATAATGAAGGGCATACAGAACCACGTTTCCCTATTTATGAATATCCCATATAAAGATAATTAACCCATTTTCCCTGTCAGATATGATTTTGTTTTTTCATCTTTTGGATTTGAAAACATAATATCTGTATCTCCATATTCTATAAGTTCACCTAAATACATAAACATAGAACGTGAAGAGATACGTTTTGCTTGTCCCATATTGTGAGTAACAATTAAGATAGTAACCTCGTTTTGTAGCTCCAGCAGTAACTCCTCTATATGTTTTGTTGCAATAGGATCAAGTGCCGATGTAGGTTCATCCATCAACAATATATGTGGCTTCATGGCCAAAGCACGAGCTATACACAATCTCTGTTGCTGCCCTCCCGAAAGGAATGTTCCTTTTTTATTCAATACATCTTTCACCTCATCCCAAAGAGATACGCTTCTTAAACAACGCTCTACAGTTATGTTTTTTTCCTCTTTGGAGAGTTTAATACCATTCAATATAAAACCTGAAAGCACATTATCGTAAATACTCATTGTTGGGAAAGGTGTAGGGCGTTGGAAAACCATACCTACTTTGCGACGTACATCAATAGGCTCCATTGACATGATATTTTCTCCATTAAGCAATACTTCTCCATCAACACGAATGTTTGGATATAAACTATGCATCAAATTTACTGTTCGAAGTAAGGTGGATTTCCCACAACCCGAAGGCCCCATAATAGCAGTAATACTGTTTTTTTCTATAGTTGCTGATACATATTTTACTGCCATAGTTTGCTTAGTATATGATACACATGTATTTTTAAATTCAAGTATAGGTTTTACTGATTCCATTTTTTTGCAAAATATTTAGCTGTTAAATTTAGTGTAAGTACAAATAATAATAGGAAAAGAGATGCACCCCAAATCAACTCTTGAAGATTTGGATCATTGAAAAACTCCCAAATAAGCAGAGGTACTGCCGAGATAGGTTTATCAACTGACAAACGGATTAATGAACATCCTAATGCTGTAAACATCAACGGAGCAGTTTCGCCTATAACTCTTGATATAGCTAACAGAATACCGGTAAATATTCCACCAAAAGCAGCAGGTAGTTGTACGAATAGCATTACCCTCATCTTATTTCCACCGAGTGCTAACCCTGCCTCTTTAAGTGAAGAAGGAATTATTTTTAAAGTCTCTTCAGTGGAACGAATTATTAATGGCAACATCATTATGAATAGTGCCACACTACCGGCGATAGCCGAATATCCTTTCATGGGAACAACAATCCAAATATAAGTTATTATACCTATAATAACTGATGGGGTTCCTTGTAATAGGTCGGTCAAATAACTGACAACTTGAGCAAAATGAGTTTTGCTGTTCTCAGCAAGGAAAGCTCCACACATTATACCAACAGGCACAGCAATAATAACTGCCATGGTTAGCATAATTATTGTACCAATAATACCATTGGCAATTCCCCCGGGAATCTTTTCTCCCGCCTCAATTGCTTGCATAGCTTTGTATGCAGTAGGAGTGGGTTCAGTAATGAATGACCAAGATAATTGGTCGAACCCACGCACTAATACTTCACCCAAAATTGCTATTAGAGGTAGTGCTGTGAGTGCAGCTAACAGACATATTGCCCATAACAGTAACTTGTCTTTAGCTAAACGATGTTTTATTTTAAAATCTATCATCTTATATTATTCTTGCATGTTTGATCATTATTTTACCAACCATATTTATCAATGCAGTAATAAGGAAAAGCACAAGTGCGATAGCAATTAAAGATGAAAGTCTTAAGTCATCAGCTTCTCCAAATTGGTTTGCAATAATAGATGCCATAGTGTTACCGGTAGAGGTAATAGAATCAGGGATATTATTGGTGTTACCAATCAACATTGTTACAGTCATAGTTTCACCCAAAGCTCGCCCAATAGCCAATACATAAGATGAAAAAATACCTGACCCGGCAATAGGAAAAATCACCTTGAAAACTACCTCAGCACGTGTGGCTCCTAAACTATATGCACTCTCTTTCAGTTCATTGGGCACCATCTTAATAAATTCGGCACTAAGAGAAGCTGCATAAGGTACAATCATAATAGCCAATACCAATGAAGCTGTAAGTATACCCGAACCCTGAGGTGAAATATTTAGCGCCATAATTATAGGACGCAAAGTATAGAAGCCCCATAGACCATATATTATGGATGGTATACCTGCCAACAAGTCGGTTACCGTACTTAAAATTGAAGCTATGCGTGAATCTTTAAAGTATTCACCAACAAAAAGAGCAACAGGCAATGAAAAAGGTATACAAAAAATTAGAGCTAATAAAGTCGTCATGAGCGTGCCTGTAATAAAGGGCAAGGCACCATATTGCTCGTTACCCTCGGTATAGCTCCATTGCGAAGAGGTGAGAAAATTGAATAATCCGAAGTGGTTGAAAGCA